>NZ_JBHYJC010000010.1:0-230913 GCF_042749045.1 Streptomyces sp. NPDC059008
GGCGCCGCGGGAGGACCGCGGCGCCCTCGCGCGTGTCGTCAGGCGGCTCTTCGCGCCGGCCCGACCGCGCCGGTACTCACACGTCCAGCCGGTGGCAGTAGGCCGTCCGCTTCCCGTGCGGCGTGACCACCGTCTCCGCCCGCCGCATCCCCAGGCGCCGGGTCACCGCGAGGGACCGCTCGTTGCGGGCGTCGACCATCGCCACCACCTGGCGCACGCCGGCCTTCCGTACGCGTTCCAGGGCGAGTTGCGCGGCCGCCGTGGCGTACCCCTTGCCCCAGTAGGCGCGGCCCAGCCGCCAGCCGATCTCGATCTCGCCCTTGGGGCCCCACTCGTGCGGCCAGGGCTGGGCGCCGGTGAAGCCGATGACCGCGCCGTCCGCGGGGTCGAGCATGGTGTAGAGACAGAAACCCCGTTCCGCGTCGTGGAGCCGCTGGCGGGCGGTCAGCTCCTCGTACACGGACAGTTCGGCCGATGTGCCGCCGTGGAACTCCATCACGTCGGGGTGGTCGAAGACGCGGTGCCAGTTCAGTGCGTCCTCGTCGGTGGGGACGCGCAACTCGACGGTCGGGAGCGACTGCGGAGGTCTGTTCATGGACCAACCCTTCAGGTTCTGATCACATACGCCCCCATAGACTGCACGTGCCCAGTGCCGGTCGGCACCCAGATATCGACTTCCGGGAGACCTCGCCGTGACGGAGTCCGTGACCGCGTCAAAGACCACGCCCCGCTCCGAGCACAGCGCGGACGTGATCGTCGTCGGCGCCGGGCCCGCCGGCTCGACGACCGCCTACCACCTCGCCAAGTCCGGACTGGACGTCCTCCTCCTGGAGAAGACGGCCTTCCCGCGCGAGAAGGTGTGCGGCGACGGCCTCACCCCGCGTGCCACCAAGCAGCTGATCGCCATGGGCATCGACATCTCCGAGGAAGCGGGCTGGTTGCGCAACAAGGGCCTGCGGATCATCGGCGGCGGCTCCCGGCTGCAGCTCGATTGGCCGGATCTCGCCTCGTTCCCGGACTACGGACTCGTCCGCAAGCGCGACGACTTCGACGAGCAGCTGGCGCGCCAGGCACAGAAGGCCGGCGCCCGGCTCCACGAGCGCTGCAACGTGGGCGCCCCCATCATCAACGAGCTGACCGGCCACATCACCGGCGTGCACGCCAAGCTCGGCGACGACAAGACGCCGGTCACCTTCCACGCCCCGCTCGTCGTCGCCGCGGACGGCAACTCCACCCGGCTGTCGCTGGCCATGGGCCTGCACCGCCGCGAGGACCGCCCGATGGGCGTCGCCGTCCGCACGTACTTCACCTCTCCCCGCCACGACGACGACTACCTGGAGTCCTGGCTGGAGCTGTGGGACCGCCGCGGCGCGCAGGACCGGCTGCTGCCCGGCTACGGCTGGATCTTCGGCATGGGCGACGGTACGAGCAACGTCGGTCTCGGTGTGCTGAACACCTCCGCCTCCTTCAAGGAGCTGGACTGGCGCGAGATCCTCAAGGCGTGGTGCGCCTCGATGCCCGCCGACTGGGGCTACACGCCGGAGAACATGACCGGCCCGATCCGCGGCGCCGCGCTCCCCATGGCCTTCAACCGCCAGCCGCACTACACCAAGGGCCTGCTGCTGGTCGGTGACGCGGGCGGCCTGGTCAACCCGTTCAACGGCGAGGGCATCGCCTACGCCATGGAGTCCGGCTCCATCGCCGCCGAGGTCATCGTGCAGGCCCAGGCGCGCGCCACGTACGCCCAGCGCGAGCTGGCCCTGCAGCGCTACCCCAAGATCCTCAAGGACACCTACGGCGGCTACTACTCGCTCGGCCGCGCCTTCGTGAAGCTGATCGGCAACCCCAAGGTCATGAAGATCGCCACGCAGCGCGGTCTGACCCACCCGCTGCTGATGCGCTTCACCCTGAAGATGCTCGCCAACCTCACCGACCCCACGGGCGGCGACGCGATGGACCGCATCATCAACGGCCTTTCGAAGGTCGCGCCGAAGGCGTAACGGCCGACGAGCCGGGGGGAACCTCACCCGCCGGGCCGGACTCCGTGCCAGTCGTCGATGACGTGCACGTCGTAGGTCCCGGTGAAGTCGTTGTCGACGACCACGTTCGAGTGCCCGTATGCGCGGCAGTCGCCGGAATCGCGGGCGCACCGACGTGGATCGTCGTCCGGCGGTGGGGGCGGAACGGCCGTCGCTGCGGTGGTGCCGCCGAGAACGGCGGCTGCCGAGAAGGCTGTGCAGACCGCGAATCTGGAGAGCCGCTGGGAGAGGGGCACGGGCCTCTCACCTCAATCGCTTCATGTGGGTGACGGCGTGGATCCGGCCGGTGACGGCCTTCCCCTCCACGGGTCCCACGTTACGCCCCGACCGCTCGCGGGCTGGTAGCCGCCGCCACCCCGCACGCCCAACGTCGAAGGACCGCCCCTCCCGAGCCGGGGAGGGGCGGTCCTTCGTCAGTACCTGGTGTGCGGCGGTCCTACAGGACGCGCACCGCGCCGGTGGGCATGTCGTAGCTGAGCGGGCGCTCGACGATGCCGGTGCTCGGGTTCTGGGCGCCGATGAACTTGCCGTCGCCGATGTAGACGCCGACGTGGTAGGCGCTGCCCGCGCTGCCCCAGTAGAGGATGTCGCCGACCTGGAGGTTGGAGAGGCCGACCTGGGTGCCGGCGGTCGACTGGTCCTGCGACACACGCGGCAGGTCGATACCGATCTGGTTGAACGCGGCCTGCGTCAGGCCGGAGCAGTCGTACGACGAGGGGCCGCTGGAGCCCAGCACGTAAGCCTTGCCCAGCTGCGCCTTGAGGAAGGCGATGAGGGTGGCGGTGGAGCCGGTGGCGGTGGAGGTCGACGGCGCGGACAGGGTCGTCCGCTCGTCGGAGCGCGAGGCACGGGCCTGCGCGGCCTCCTTGGCCTTGCGGGCCTCCTCGGCCTTCTTCTTCGCCTCGGCCTTGGCCTTCTTGACGGCCTCGGCCTTGTCCTTCTCCGCGGCCTTGGCGGCCTTGGCGAAGACGCTGTCCTGGAGCGCCTGCCGCTCGTAGTTGAACGCGACCTGCTCGGCGGTGTCGGCGCTCCGGGCGGCGCTGGTCGCCAGCGCCGTCGTGATCGTCGGCATCTCCTGGGTCTCGGAGACGGGCTTTTCCGCGGCGTTGGCCGGCACGGTCGCGCCGGTCACCGCGAGAGTGAGGAAGCCACCGGTCACGCCCGCACGCAGTGCCCGCGAGGACGCGGAACGGCGGGGCTTCCGGTGGCTGGGTATGAGTGCGTTCGGGGACATGGCAATAACGGCTATCAGGCGCCGGAGGTTGCTGCCAAGAAAGGTGCAGTGCGCCACACTTGACGTGTACGCGACGAACAAAACGGACTTTTGACTGTCCGTCGACTCGGCGGCGCGATGTCCGAATTTCGCGATCATGTTCCTACGCACGGCATTTGCTGCTCCGTGCGGGTTCGGCGGGGGCCTATCACTTCCCCACGCGCCACGCCAAGGCTTCCCAGCCGTCAAGAACTCAGTGCCCGAAATAGCGTGGGATAGGTCACTCTTGAGTGTCCGTTATGTTCCCGTGATCCGACGCGGCCGGCCGCTCGTGAACTGGAGCACGTGCCGACGATCACGGCCGGGTCACGAGCGGATCACGCCGACGGGTCCGACTCCTATAGCAGTTGGCGACGTCCAGCACCAATTTGCCTGTGGTCGCTGCGACTTGATAATGACACCACCGCCCTGACCAGCGGTAACCCATGTGAATGTCACCTCTCGTGATCACTCGCGCGCTTCGCGTACGAAGATCACCGCTCATCCGACTTCATGATCCTTCGCCGGGTGGTGGAGATCACAAAGGCGTTGTCCACCCCCGTGTCGCAGATCACACACCAGCGGGCATAAGATGCAGGCGGCTCGGGCTTGTGAACTGCCTCACATGTGCACGATCTCCATGGGGCGATCAGAGGGCCCGAGCGGACCGCCATCCAGTCATCGTCGACTGAAGGGAGCGAGGACGGTGAACGCTTACGCGCCCATCCTCGTACTGGGAGCCCTAGGGGCAGGCTTTGCGATCTTCTCCGTCGTCATGGCCACCCTCGTCGGGCCCAGGCGCTACAACCGGGCCAAGCTCGAGGCGTACGAATGCGGGATCGAGCCGACGCCACATCCGTCCGGTGGCGGTCGCTTCCCGATCAAGTACTACCTGACGGCGATGCTCTTCATCGTCTTCGACATCGAGATCGTCTTCCTCTATCCCTGGGCCGTCACCTTCGACGCCCTGGGACTGTTCGGGCTCGTCGAGATGCTCCTCTTCGCGCTCACCGTCTTCGTCGCCTACGCCTATGTCTGGCGTCGTGGCGGCCTGGAATGGGACTAGGGGTCACACATGGGACTTGAAGAGAAGCTGCCGAGCGGCTTTTTGCTGACCACTGTCGAGCAGGCCGCGGGCTGGGTGCGCAAGTCATCGGTCTTCCCGGCGACCTTCGGGCTGGCCTGCTGCGCCATCGAGATGATGACGACCGGCGCCGGGCGCTACGACCTGGCCCGCTTCGGCATGGAGGTCTTCCGGGGCTCGCCGCGCCAGGCGGATCTGATGATCGTGGCCGGCCGGGTGAGCCAGAAGATGGCCCCCGTCCTGCGGCAGGTCTACGACCAGATGCCGAACCCGAAGTGGGTGATTTCCATGGGGGTTTGCGCCTCATCGGGCGGAATGTTCAATAACTACGCGATTGTCCAGGGCGTCGACCACATCGTGCCCGTCGACATCTATCTGCCGGGCTGCCCGCCGCGTCCCGAGATGCTGATGGACGCCATCCTCAAGCTCCACGACAAGATCCAGCACACCAAGCTCGGGGTCAATCAGCAGCAGGCCGCCCGCGAGGCGGAGGAAGCGGCACTCAAGGCGCTCCCGCTGATCGAGATGAAGGGGCTGCTGCGGTGAGTGAGCAGAAGAACCCCGAGCGTCCGGACGCCTCGGACGAGGCCGTCCCGGCGCAGCGCGACGACACCGGCGAGGTGATCGCCACCCGCCGCGGCATGTTCGGCGCCAACAACGGCGGGGACACCACCGGCTACGGCGGCCTCGTACGGACCGTCCGGCTGCCCGGCGCGTCCCAGCGGCCGTACGGCGGACCGGGCGCCGACGGCGGTGCCTCGGGCGGAGCCGAGAGCGGGGGAGGATACGGCGACTTCGACGAGATCGCCGACGAGCTGGAGGGCGCCCTCGACGAGCAGGGGCTGGTCCCCGAGAACGTCATCGCCAAGACGGTCGTGGACCGCGGCGAGCTGACCTTCCACATCGAGCGGGAGTACCTGCCGGCCGTCGCCAAGATCCTGCGCGACGACCCGGCGCTGCGCTTCGAGCTGTGCACGGGCGTGAGCGGGGTGCACTTCCCCGGGGACACCGGCCGGGAGCTGCACGCCGTCTACCACCTGCGCTCGATCACCCACAACCGGCTGATCCGGCTGGAGGTCTCCGCCCCGGACGCCGACCCGCACGTGCCCTCGCTCGTGGCGGTCTATCCGACCAACGACTGGCACGAGCGCGAGACGTACGACTTCTTCGGCCTGATCTTCGACGGTCATCCCGCGCTGACCCGGATCATGATGCCCGACGACTGGCAGGGCTTCCCGCAGCGCAAGGACTACCCGCTCGGCGGCATCCCCGTCGAGTACAAGGGCGCCCAGATCCCGGCTCCCGACCAGCGGAGGTCGTACAGCTGATGACTACTGCACCGCACTCCCACTCCTCGAACGGCCACCGCACCTCAAGCGACTTCGACACCCAGGAGTCGCTGGGCCGCGAGACCACCGAGGGCACGGTCTACAACGTCTCCGGCGGTGACTGGGACGAGATCGCGGCCGCCGCGGTCAAGTCCGACGACGAGCGGATCATCGTCAACATGGGGCCGCAGCACCCCTCGACGCACGGTGTGCTCAGGCTGATCCTGGAGATCGACGGGGAGACCGTCACCGAGGCCCGCTGTGGCATCGGCTATCTGCACACCGGTATCGAGAAGAACCTCGAATACCGGACCTGGACGCAGGGCACCACCTTCGTCACGAGGATGGACTACCTCACCCCCTTCTTCAACGAGACGGCCTACTGCCTGGCCGTGGAGAAGCTGCTCGGCATCACCGACGACGTCCCCGACCGGGCCTCGGTCATCCGCGTGCTGCTGATGGAACTCAACCGGCTCTCCTCCCACCTGGTGTGCATCGCCACCGGCGGTATGGAGCTGGGCGCCACCACGATCATGATCTACGGCTTCCGCGACCGCGAGCTCATCCTCGACATCTTCGAGCTGATCACCGGTCTGCGGATGAACCACGCCTACATCCGGCCCGGCGGCCTCGCCCAGGACCTGCCCCCGGGCGCGGTCGACCAGGTGCGCGCCTTCGTCAAGAAGATGGGCAAGAACATCGGCGAGTACGACAAGCTCGCCACCGGCAACCCCGTCTTCAAGGGCCGTATGGAGGGCATCGGCTACCTGGACCTGGCCGGCTGCATGGCCACCGGAGCCACCGGCCCCATCGTGCGCTCCGCCGGACTCCCGCACGACCTGCGCAAGACGCAGCCGTACTGCGGATACGAGGACTACGAGTTCGAGGTGCCGACCGCCGACACCTGCGACGCCTACGGCCGGTTCCTGATCCGGCTGGAGGAGATGCGCCAGTCGCTGCGGATCGTCGAGCAGTGCCTGGACCGCCTGGAGCCCGGTCCGGTGATGGTCGCGGACAAGAAGATCGCCTGGCCCGCCCAGCTGGCCCTCGGCCCGGACGGCCTGGGCAACTCCCTCGACCACATCAAGAAGATCATGGGCACCTCGATGGAGGCCCTGATCCACCACTTCAAGCTCGTGACCGAGGGCTTCCGGGTCCCGCCCGGACAGGCCTACGCGGCCGTCGAGTCGCCCAAGGGCGAGCTGGGCGTGCACGCGGTCAGCGACGGCGGCACCCGCCCCTACCGGGTGCACTTCCGCGACCCGTCCTTCACCAACCTGCAGGCCATGGCGGCGATGTGCGAAGGCGGCCAGGTCGCCGACGTCATCGTCGCCGTCGCGTCCATCGACCCCGTGATGGGAGGCGTCGACCGATGACCACCGCGTCTTCTCGGGGTGGGACCCCCGAAACCCCCACCAGCCTGGGGATGCCCACGCTCCCGGCCCCGGACTACCCGGCCGAGGTGCGGGCCCGGCTCGAGGCGGACGCCAAGGAGGTGATCGCCCGCTACCCCGGCGCGCGCTCGGCGCTGCTGCCGCTGCTGCACCTCGTACAGGCCGAGGAAGGGCATGTCACCCGCACCGGCATCCGCTTCTGCGCCGAGCAGCTCGACCTGACCACCGCCGAGGTCACCGCGGTGTCGACCTTCTACTCCATGTACCGCCGCAGGCCGAGCGGCGACTACCAGGTCGGCGTCTGCACCAACACCCTGTGCGCGGTCATGGGCGGCGACGCCATCTTCGAGGAGCTCAAGGAGCACCTCGGCGTCGACAACGGCGAGACCACCGAGGACGGCGCCGTCACCCTCGAACACATCGAGTGCAACGCCGCCTGCGACTTCGCCCCGGTCGTGATGGTCAACTGGGAGTTCTTCGACAACCAGACGCCGCAGTCCGCCCGGCAGCTCGTCGACGACCTCCGGGCGGGCCGCACCGTCGAGCCCACCCGCGGCGCACCGCTGTGCACCTTCAAGGAGACCGCCCGGATGCTCGCCGGATTCCCGGACGAGCGGCCGGGCGCCGTCGAGGCCACCGGCGGCGCCGGACCCGCCTCCCTGATCGGACTGCGCCTGGCCAAGGGCGAGGCCGCACCGGGCCGCGGCGCCGATCACGTCATCGCCCCGCGGACGACCACCGACCAGCCCACGGACGAACCCCCGTCCGGGCACCCCGCCGAGCAGGCGCCCTCGGGCCACCCCAGTTCCCACGACGCACCGCACGAGACCTCGGCCTCCGACGACCAGCACCCGGCCGGGCCCACAGCAGAGGAGGGGGAGTGATGACAGTGGCAGCCGAGTACGGGGGCGCCTCCCGGCCGCACGCCGGGGGAGAGGCGAGCCCGGAGAAGCTCCTCATGCCCGTCCTGTCCGCCTTCTGGGACCAGCCCGAATCCTGGACGCTGGAGACCTACCGCCGGCACGAGGGCTACGAGGGCCTGCGCAAGGCGCTCGCGATGCCCCCCGACGACGTCATCGCCTACGTCAAGGACTCCGGCCTGCGCGGCCGCGGCGGCGCGGGCTTCCCCACCGGGATGAAGTGGCAGTTCATCCCGCAGGGCGACGGCAAGCCGCACTACCTCGTGGTCAACGCCGACGAATCGGAGCCCGGGACCTGCAAGGACATCCCCCTCCTCTTCGCGAACCCGCACTCCCTCATCGAGGGGATCGTGATCGCCTGCCATGCGATCCGCTCGAACCACGCCTTCATCTATCTGCGCGGTGAGGTCGTACCCGTCCTGCGCCGACTGCACGAGGCCGTACGCGAGGCCTACGCGGCGGGCTACCTCGGACGGAACATCCTCGGCTCGGGACTCGACCTGGACGTCATCGTGCACGCGGGCGCCGGCGCGTACATCTGCGGTGAGGAAACCGCGCTGCTCGATTCCCTGGAGGGCCGTCGCGGACAGCCCCGGCTGCGTCCCCCCTTCCCCGCGGTGGCCGGCCTCTACGCCTGCCCCACTGTCGTGAACAACGTCGAATCCATCGCGTCGGTTCCCGCGATCATGAACAAGGGCAAGGACTGGTTCAGGTCGATGGGCAGCGAGAAGTCCCCGGGCTTCACGCTCTACTCGCTCAGCGGCCATGTCGCCAATCCCGGCCAGTACGAGGCCCCGTTGGGCATCACCCTGCGCCAGCTGCTCGACATGAGCGGCGGGATGCGCCGCGGCCACCGGCTGAAGTTCTGGACGCCGGGCGGCTCCTCGACACCGATGTTCACCGCCGAACACCTCGACGTCCCCCTCGACTACGAGGGCGTCGGCGCGGCCGGCTCGATGCTCGGCACCAAGGCCCTGCAGTGCTTCGACGAGACCACCTGCGTCGTACGGGCGGTCACCCGCTGGACCGAGTTCTACGCGCACGAGTCCTGCGGCAAGTGCACACCCTGCCGCGAAGGGACGTACTGGCTGGTGCAGTTGCTGCGCGACATCGAGGCCGGCAACGGCCGGATGGCCGACCTCGACAAGCTGAACGACATCGCCGACAACATCAACGGCAAGTCCTTCTGCGCCCTCGGCGACGGTGCCGCCTCGCCGATCTTCTCCTCGCTCACGTACTTCCGAGAGGAGTACGAGCAGCACATCACCGGCAACGGCTGCCCGTTCGACCCCGCCAAGTCGACCCTGTGGGCCGACAACAACGCTCACCTGGGGGTGAATGCATGACCGTCACGACAACTGGGGCGAACAGCGGCTCCGCCGCGGGTCCCTCGGGGGGCGGCGAGGCGGCCGTCCCGCCGGAGGACCTCGTCACCCTGACGATCGACGGCATCGAGATCTCCGTCCCCAAGGGGACGCTGGTCATCCGCGCCGCCGAACTCCTCGGCATCGAGATCCCGCGCTTCTGCGACCACCCGCTGCTGGACCCGGCGGGCGCCTGCCGGCAGTGCATCGTCGAGGTGGAGGGCCAGCGCAAGCCGATGGCCTCCTGCACCATCACCTGCACCGACGGCATGGTCGTCAAGTCGCAGCTGACCTCCCCGGTGGCCGAGAAGGCCCAGCGCGGGGTGATGGAGCTGCTGCTGATCAACCACCCGCTGGACTGCCCGGTCTGCGACAAGGGCGGCGAGTGCCCGCTGCAGAACCAGGCCATGCAGGTCGGCGACCCGGAGTCGCGCTTCGAGGGCAAGAAGCGCACCTTCGCCAAGCCGGTACCGATCTCCACCCAGGTGCTGCTGGACCGCGAGCGCTGTGTGCTGTGCGCGCGCTGCACCCGCTTCAGCAACCAGATCGCCGGCGACCCGATGATCGAGCTCGTCGAGCGCGGCGCCCTCCAGCAGGTCGGCACCGGAGAGGGCGACCCCTTCGAGTCGTACTTCTCCGGCAACACCATCCAGATCTGCCCGGTCGGCGCGCTCACCTCCGCCGCGTACCGCTTCCGCTCCCGCCCCTTCGACCTGGTCTCCTCGCCGTCGGTGTGCGAGCACTGCGCCGGCGGCTGCGCGACCCGCACCGACCACCGGCGCGGCAAGGTCCTGCGGCGGCTGGCCGCCAACGACCCCGAGGTCAACGAGGAGTGGATCTGCGACAAGGGGCGGTTCGCCTTCCGCTACGCCCAGCAGCGCGACCGGCTGGAGCACCCCCTGGTGCGCAACGCCGAGTCCGGTGAGCTGGAGCCGGCGAGCTGGCCCGAGGCCCTGGAGGCGGCGGCCCGCGGACTGACCGCGGCCAAGGGGCGCACGGGCGTACTGACCGGCGGCCGGCTGACCGTCGAGGACGCCTACGCCTACGCCAAGTTCGCCCGGATCGCGCTGCACACCAACGACATCGACTTCCGGGCCCGGGTGCACAGCGCCGAAGAGGCCGACTTCCTGGCGGCCAAGATCGCCGGGCGGGGCCGGGACCTGGACGGCGGCGGTGTCACGTACACCGCCCTGGAGCAGGCGCCGGCCGTCCTGCTGGCCGGGATCGAGGCCGAGGAGGAGGCGCCGGGCGTCTTCCTGCGGCTGCGCAAGGCGCACCGCAAGAGCGGCCAGCGCACCTACGGGCTGGGCAGTTACGCCTCACGCGGGCTGATCAAGGCCGGTGGGACGCTGCTGCCGGCCGCCCCCGGCACCGAGACCGAATGGCTGGACGCGCTCGCCGGCGGCGCCGGCCTGGAGGGCGAAGGGCGCGCGGCGGCCGAGGCGCTGCGCGCGGACGGCGCGGTGATCGTCGTCGGCGAGCGGCTGGCGGGGGTGCCCGGCGCGCTGACCGCCGCGGTGCGCGCCGCCGCCGCGACCGGCGCCCGACTGGTGTGGATTCCGCGGCGGGCGGGCGATCGCGGTGCGGTCGAGGCCGGCGCGCTGCCCGGTCTGCTGCCCGGCGGGCGGCCGGCCACCGACCCGCGGGCCCGCGACGAGGTCGCCGCGGCCTGGGGCGTCGCCGCGCTCCCGCACCGGCACGGCCGCGACACCGGCCAGATCATCGAGGCCGCGGCGACCGGGGAGCTCAGCGCGCTGCTGGTGGCCGGAGTCGAGGTCGCCGACCTGCCGGACCCGGCGCGGGCGCTGACCGCCCTGGACGAGGTCGGCTTCCTGGTCAGTCTGGAGCTGCGGCCCTCGCAGGTCACCGAGCGGGCGGATGTGGTCCTGCCGGTGGCGGCCGTGGTGGAGAAGGCCGGCACGTTCCTCAACTGGGAGGGCCGGGCGCGGCTGTTCGAGGCGGCGCTCAAACCGGACCAGATGACCCGCCGCCATCTGCAGTCGGACTCCCGGGTACTGCACATGCTCGCCGACGCCATGGACGTCCACCTGGCCCTGCCCGACGTCCGCTCCGTACGCCGCGAGCTGGACCGGCTCGGCAGCTGGGACGGCCCGTACGCCGGTGAGCCCCTGGAGACCGGGCGTCCGCTGCCCCGGCCCGCCGCCGGTGAGGCGGTCCTCGCCGGGCACCGGCTCCTGCTGGACCAGGGGCTGCTCCAGGAAGGCGACGAGGCGCTGGCCGGCACCCGGCACGCCGCGCTCGCCCGGCTGTCGCAGGCCACCGCCGAGGAGACCGGCGTCAAGGACGGTGACCTGCTGGAGGTCCGCGGACCGGCCGGCTCGGTCCGGCTGCCGCTGAAGGTCACGCCGATGCCCGACCGGGTGGTGTGGCTGCCGCTCAACTCCACGGGCGGTGGCGTCGCCGCCGACACCGGGGCCCGCCCCGGTGACCTGGTGAAGATCTCCGCCGCCCCGGGCACGCCGGCGCAGGCCAAGGAGGTGGACGCATGATGCAGCTCGGCCAACTGGCCACCGCGCGGACCGCGCTGGCCCAGGAAGACCTGTCGATGTTCGGCCGCGATCCCTGGTGGCTGATCGTCGTCAAGGCGGTCTTCTGCTTCGCGTTCCTGATGCTGACGGTGCTGTTCTCGATCGTCTGGGAGCGCAAGGTCGTCGCCTGGATGCAGCTGCGCATCGGCCCCAACCGGCACGGCCCCTGGGGGATGCTCCAGTCGCTGGCCGACGGCATCAAGCTGATGCTGAAGGAGGACCTGGTCGTCAAGCGGGCCGACAAGGCGGTCTACATCCTCGCGCCGATCGTGGCGGCCATCCCGGCCTTCATGGCGATCGCGGTGATCCCCTTCGGGCCCGCCGACAACGAGGTCTCGATCTTCGGCGTCCGCACCCCGATGCAGCTGACCGACCTGCCCATCGGCATCCTCTACATCCTGGCCACGGCCTCGGTCGGCATCTACGGCATCGTGCTGGCGGGCTGGTCCTCCGGCTCGACCTACCCCCTGCTCGGCGGGCTGCGCTCGTGCGCGCAGATGATCTCGTACGAGATCGCGATGGGCATCTCGTTCGCGGCGGTGTTCCTGTACTCCGGGTCGATGTCGACCTCCACCATCGTGGAGTCGCAGCAGGACCGGTGGTACATCCTGCTGCTGCCGGTGTCCTTCATCATCTACATCGTCGCCATGGTCGGTGAGACCAACCGCGCGCCGTTCGACATGCCGGAGTCCGAGGGCGACCTGGTCGGCGGCTTCAACACCGAGTACTCGTCCATCAAGTTCGCGATGTTCATGCTGGCCGAGTACATCAACATGGTCACCGTCTCGGCGGTCGCGGTCACGCTCTTCCTGGGCGGCTGGCGGGCGCCCTGGCCCGTGTCGACGTTCTGGGAAGGCGCCAACCACGGCTGGTGGCCGCTGCTGTGGTTCACCCTCAAGGTGCAGCTGCTGCTGTTCTTCTTCATCTGGCTGCGCGGCACCCTCCCCCGAGTGCGCTACGACCAGTTCATGAAGCTGGGCTGGAAGGTCCTCATCCCGGTCTCGATGGTCTGGCTGATGCTGGTCGCCACCGTCCGGGCGCTGAAGAACGAGGGCTACGACTTCTCCCAGATCGTGCTGTACGTGGCCGGCAGCGCCGTCGCGCTGCTGCTGATCTCCCTGGTCGTGGACTTCTTCCGGCGCGGTGAGGAAGAGCCCGAGACGGACGGCGACGGCGCCTTCGACCCGATGGCCGGCGGCTTCCCCGTACCGCCGCTGCCCGGGCAGAGCCTGCCGCCCGTGCCGCGGCGGCGTCCCCGCCGCGACCGGGAGTTGATTGTCAGTGGTCGGGTGGACACTGTCAGTGACGAAAATGAGACCGACGGAAAGGGGGGCGACGGTGCCTGAGTTCCAGAACCCCGTGGCCGGCTTCGGCGTGACCTTCAAGGCCATGTTCAAGAAGCGGCTGACCGAGCAGTATCCGGAGGAGAAGAAGCCGACGGCGCCGCGTTTCCACGGCCGGCATCAGCTCAACCGCCATCCGGACGGGCTCGAGAAGTGCATCGGCTGCGAGCTGTGCGCCTGGGCCTGCCCGGCGGACGCGATCTATGTCGAAGGCGCGGACAACACCGACGAGGAGCGCTACTCCCCGGGCGAGCGCTACGGCCGCGTCTACCAGATCAACTATCTGCGCTGCATCCTGTGCGGCCTGTGCGTGGAGGCCTGTCCGACCCGCGCGCTCACCATGACCAACGAGTACGAACTCGCCGACCGCTCCCGCGAATCGCTCATCTACACCAAGGAGGAGCTGCTCGCGGGCCTGCAGGACACGATGGTCGACTCACCGCACGCGATCTACCCCGGCATGACGGAGAAGGACTACTACAACGGGCTGGTGACCGAGGCCGCGCCCGGCACCGTCCGCCAGGTCGCCGTCTCCAAGGGGGAGCACCCCGCAGAGCAGCCGGACCGGACCGCCGACGAGGAGGTGCAGGCATGACCGGCCTCGCCACCGCGGCCGCCTCCACGGGCGAGGCCGTGCAGTTCTGGATCCTGGGCACCGTCGCCGTCATCGGCGCGCTGTGCACGATCCTGATGAAGCGGGCCGTGCACAGCGCCCTCTCGCTCGCCGGCACCATGATCGTCCTGGCGGTCTTCTACCTCGCCAACGGCGCGTACTTCCTCGGCGTCGTGCAGATCGTCGTCTATACGGGCGCGATCATGATGCTGTTCCTGTTCGTCGTCATGCTGGTCGGCGTCACGGCCGCGGACTCCCTCAAGGAGACGCTCAAGGGCCAGCGCTGGCTCGCCGCCGGACTGGGCATCGGCTTCGGCATCCTGCTGATCGCCGGTATCGGCAACGCCTCGCTCAAGGAGTTCAACGGCCTGGGCGAGGCGAACGCCGGCGGCAATGTGCAGGGCCTGGCCGCGCTCATCTTCACCAAGTACGTCTTCGCCTTCGAAGTCACCGGCGCGCTGCTGATCACAGCAGCCGTCGGCGCGATGGTGCTCACGCACCGGGAGCGCACGGAGCGGGCCAAGTCGCAGCGCGAACAGTCCGAGGCGCGGATCCGCGAGGGCAAGCAGGTGCCCCCGCTGCCCGCCCCGGGGGTCTACGCCCGGCACAACGCCGTCGACATCCCGGGCCTGCTGCCCGACGGCACCCCGTCCGACCTGACCGTCAGTCCCACGCTGCGCGAGCGCGGCCAGATCCGCGATGTCTCCGGTGAGTCGCTCGCCGAACTCAAGGCGCTGGAGCAGCGCTCCGAGGAGTGGCTGGGGCGCGGCACCGAGGACGAGCCCGCGCCCGGGTCCTCCGGTGGCGCGACGCGGAAGGAGCACAAGGAGGGGGCCAAGAAATGAACCCGGTCTACTACCTCTACCTCGCCGCCCTGCTGTTCACCATCGGCGCGGCCGGGGTGCTGATCAGGCGGAACGCCATCGTGATGTTCATGTGCATCGAGCTGATGCTCAACGCCTGCAATCTCGCCTTCGTCACCTTCTCGCGGATGCACGGGAATCTGGACGGCCAGATCATCGCCTTCTTCACGATGGTCGTCGCCGCGGCCGAGGTCGTGGTCGGCCTGGCGATCATCGTGTCGATCTTCCGCACCCGTCATACGGCCTCGGTCGACGACGCCAGTCTGATGAAGCTGTAAGGGGTCGCACAAAGTGGAGAACTTGATCGCGCTGCTTGTCGCGGCACCGCTGGTCGGTGCGGCCCTGCTGCTGTGCGGCGGCAAACGACTCGACCGCACCGGCCACTGGATTGGCACGCTGCTGGCGGTGGCGTCGTTCGCCGTCGGGGTGGCGCTCTTCGCCGACATGCTCGGCAAGAGCCCCGAGCACCGTGCCCTGCACCAGCACCTGTTCAGCTGGATCCCGGTCGGCGGCTTCCAGGCCGACGTCGCCTTCCAGCTCGACCAGCTGTCGATGACCTTCGTCCTGCTGATCACCGGTGTCGGATCGCTGATCCACATCTACTCGATCGGCTATATGGAGCACGACGAGCGGCGCCGCCGCTTCTTCGGCTACCTCAACCTCTTCCTCGCGGCGATGCTGCTCCTCGTCATCGCCGACAACTACCTTCTGCTGTACGTCGGCTGGGAGGGCGTCGGCCTCGCCTCGTACCTCCTGATCGGGTTCTGGCAGCACAAGCCCAGCGCGGCCACCGCCGCCAAGAAGGCGTTCCTGGTCAACCGCGTCGGCGACATGGGCCTGTCCATCGCGATCATGCTGATGTTCACGACGTTCGGGACCTTCGCCTTCGGGCCGGTGTTCGCGGCCACCGGTGACACGTCCGAGGGCAAGCTCACCGCCATCGGGCTGATGCTGCTGCTGGCCGCCTGCGGCAAGTCGGCACAGGTGCCGCTGCAGTCCTGGCTGGGTGACGCGATGGAGGGCCCGACCCCGGTCTCGGCCCTGATCCACGCCGCCACGATGGTCACCGCCGGCGTGTATCTGATCACCCGCTCCGGGGCGATCTTCAATGCCGCGCCGGACGCGCAGACCGCCGTCGTCGCGGTCGGCGCGGTCACCCTCCTGTTCGGTGCGATCGTCGGTTGCGCCAAGGACGACATCAAGAAGGCCCTGGCCGGCTCGACGATGTCGCAGATCGGCTACATGATCCTGGCCGCCGGCCTCGGCCCCATCGGCTACGCCTTCGCGATCATGCACCTGGTCACCCACGGCTTCTTCAAGGCCGGCCTCTTCCTCGGCGCCGGTTCGGTGATGCACGGCATGAACGACGAGGTCGACATGCGCCATTACGGCGGCCTGCGCCGGTACATGCCGATCACGTTCATCACCTTCGGCCTCGGCTATCTGGCGATCATCGGCTTCCCCGGACTGTCCGGCTTCTTCTCCAAGGACAAGATCATCGAGGCGGCCTTCGCCAAGGGCGGCACCGAGGGCTGGATCCTCGGCGGCGCGGCCCTCCTGGGCGCCGCGATCACCGCGTTCTACATGACACGGGTGATGCTGATGACCTTCTTCGGCGAGAAGCGCTGGGCCGAGACACCGGCCGCTGCCGCGCCGGGACAGCAGGTGCAACACCCGCACGAGTCGCCGAAGGTCATGACGCTCCCGATGATCGTGCTGGCCGTCGGATCGGTCTTCGCCGGCGCGCTGTTCAGCGTCAACGACGCCTTTGTGAAGTGGCTGGAGCCGGTCACCTCGTTCGCGCACGGCCACTCCCCGGTCAGCGCCACCACCGTCACGGCCTCGACCGTCGTCGTCCTGCTCATCGGCGTCGGCATCGCCTGGCTGATGTACGGGCGCAAACCCGTTCCGGAACTCGCCCCGCGCGGCTCGTGGCTCACCCGGGCCGCCCGCCGCGATCTGCTCCAGGACGACTTCAACCACATCGTCTTCGTGCGCGGCGGCAGCGAGGTCACCACCACGCTCGTCCAACTCGACCGCTCCCTGGTGGACGGGGCGGTCAACGGCACGGCGGCCTCCATGGGCGGACTCTCCGGCCTGCTGCGCCAGTTGCAGAGCGGCTTCGTCCGCTCGTACGCGGTCCAGATGCTGGGCGGGGCCGCCGTTCTCGTCGCCGCGACCCTGCTGATGAGGGGAGTCTGAGCCATGTCGTTTCCCCTGCTGACGGCAGTGGCCGTGGTGCCGGCGGTCGGCGCGATCGCCACCGCCGCGCTGCCCGCCGCCAAGCGCACCGCGGCCAAATGGCTCGCGCTGCTGTTCTCGCTGATCACCTTTGCGCTGGCCCTGGTCGTCGCGTTCCGCTTCCACCCCGGAGCCAAGAGCCCGTATCAGCTCACCGAATCGCACGCCTGGATCCCGGACTTCGGCGTCCGCTACGAACTCGGCGTGGACGGCATCGCGGTCGCCCTGATCGCGCTGACCACCCTGCTGATCCCGTTCATCATCCTGGCCGGCTGGCATGACGCCGACCCTCTGGAGGAGGCCACGCCCAACCGGCGCTGGCGGCCCACCCAGGGCTTCTTCGCGCTGATCCTGGCCGTCGAGGCGATGGTGGTGATCTCCTTCGAGGCCACCGACGTCTTCCTCTTCTACATCTTCTTCGAAGCCATGCTGATCCCGATGTACTTCCTCATCGGCGGCTTCGGGGACCGCGCGGGTCCGGACGGCGAGGAGCAGGCCGCCGGCCGACGGTCGTACGCCGCGGTGAAGTTCCTGCTCTACAACCTCGCCGGTGGCCTGATCATGCTGGCCGCGGTGATCGGGCTGTACGCCGTCACCGCCGACCAGCTCGGCACCGGCACGTTCTCGCTCCAACAGATCGTCGAGGCCCGGGCCGCCGGCAAGCTGGACATCGCCGCCGGCACCGAGCGGCTGCTCTTCCTCGGCTTCTTCTTCGCCTTCGCGGTGAAGGCGCCGCTGTGGCCGCTGCACACCTGGCTGCCCGGCGCCATGGGCGAGTCGACCGCGCCGGTCGCCGTGCTGATCACCGCGGTCGTCGACAAGGTCGGCACGTTCGCGATGCTCCGCTTCTGCCTCCAGCTCTTCCCGGAGGCCAGCAGCTGGGCCACCCCCGCCATCCTGGTGCTCGCACTGATCAGCATCGTCTACGGCGCGCTGCTCGCGGTCGCCCAGCGGGACATCAAGCGGCTGATCGCCTACGCCTCGATCTCCCACTTCGGCTTCATCATCCTGGGCATCTTCGCGATGACGTCCCAGGGCCAGGGCGGCGCCACGCTCTACATGGTCAACCACGGCATCTCCACCGCCGCACTGATGCTGGTGGCCGGCTTCCTGATCAGCCGCCGCGGCTCGCGCCTGATCGCGGACTACGGCGGCGTCCAGAAGGTCGCCCCCGTACTCGCCGGCACGTTCCTCATCGGCGGTCTCGCCACCCTGTCGCTGCCGGGCCTGGCGCCGTTCGTCAGCGAATTCCTGGTCCTGGTCGGCACGTTCACCCGCTATCCCGTGATCGGCATCATCGCCACCTTCGGCATCGTCCTCGCCGCGCTCTACGTCCTGGTCCTGTACCAGCGGACGATGACCGGGCCGGTGAAGGCCGAGGTGACCGGCATGCCCGACCTCAGGGTGCGGGAGCTGGTGGTGGTGGCGCCGCTGATCGCGCTGCTGATCTTCCTCGGGGTGTATCCGAAGCCGCTCACCGACATCGTCAATCCGGCCGTCGACCACACCCTGTCCGTCGTGGACAAGCAGGACCCCAAGCCCACTGTGCAGGTGAACGCCGTGCCCGGCGGAGGCCGGCACGGCCACGCCGCGAACGATCAAGACGTGGAGGCCGCGAAGTGAGTTCCGTGGCAAGTGTCCACAGCCTGTGGACGGTGGCGGCCGGCGCACCGGGCAAGATCCCGGGGCCGCACATCGAGTACGCCCAGCTGTCGCCGACGCTGATCGTCCTCGGCGCGGCGGTGATCGGCGTCCTGATCGAGGCGTTCGTGCCGCGCCGCGCCCGCTACCACTCCCAGTTGCTGCTGTCCCTGGTGACGCTGGCCGCCGCGTTCGCCGCGGTGATCGGCCTGGCGGCCGGCGGCTTCGGCTCGTCCAAGGCGCATATCGCCGCCATGGGCGCCATCGCCGTCGACGGCCCCGCCCTGTTCCTGCAGGGCACGATCCTGCTGGTGTCCCTGATCGCGGTCTTCACCTTCGCCGAGCGCCGGCTCGACCCGGCGGCGCACGGCAAGCGGGTGGACTCCTTCGCGGCCCAGCCCGCCGCCGTCCCCGGTGGCCCGGCCGAACAGGCCGCGGTCAAGGCCGGTTTCACCACCTCAGAGGTCTTCCCGATCGCGCTCTTCGCGATCGGCGGCATGCTGGTCTTCCCGGCCGCCAACGACCTGCTGACGCTCTTCGTCGCCCTGGAGGTCTTCTCCCTCCCGCTCTACATCCTGTGCGCGCTGGCCCGCCGCCAGCGACTGCTGTCGCAGGAGTCCGCCGTCAAGTACTTCCTCCTCGGTGCCTTCTCCTCCGCGTTCCTCCTCTTCGGCGTGGCCCTGCTGTACGGCTACGCCGGCACCGTGACCTACGCCGGGATCGCCGAGGTGATCTCGGACGGCGCCAAGCAGATCGACCCGGCGCTGGCCGGCACCATGGGCAACGACGCGCTGCTGCTGATCGGCGCGGCACTGGTGCTGATGGGCCTGCTGTTCAAGGTCGGCGCGGTCCCGTTCCACATGTGGACCCCGGACGTCTACCAGGGTGCGCCGACCCCGGTCACCGGCTTCATGGCGGCCGCCACGAAGGTCGCCGCCTTCGGCGCGCTGCTGCGCCTGCTGTACGTCGTCCTGCCGGGCATGCGCTGGGACTGGCGGCCGGTGCTGTGGGGCGTCGCGATCATCACGATGCTGGGCGGCGCGATCATCGCCATCACCCAGACCGACATCAAGCGGCTGCTGGCCTACTCCTCCATCGCGCACGCCGGCTTCATCCTCGCCGGTGTGATCGCCACCAGTGAGGACGGCATCTCCTCGGTGCTCTTCTACCTCGGCGCCTACTCCTTCGTGACGCTCGGCGCCTTCGCCGTCGTCACCCTGGTGCGGGACGCGGGCGGCGAGGCCACCCAGCTGTCCAAGTGGGCCGGGCTCGGACGCCGTTCCCCACTGGTGGCCGCGGTCTTCGCCGTCTTCCTGCTGGCCTTCGCCGGTATCCCGCTGACCTCCGGCTTCGCCGGGAAGTTCGCGGTCTTCAAGGCGGCGGCACAAAGTGGTGCGGGCTGGCTCGTGGTGGTCGGTGTCATCTCCTCCGCCATCGCCGCGTTCTTCTACATCCGCGTCATCGTGCTGATGTTCTTCAACGAGCCCAAGGCGGAAGGCCCGACCGTCGCGGTCCCCAGCCCGCTGACGACCACGGCCATCGCCATCGGCGTCACGGCCACCCTGGTGCTCGGTCTGGCGCCGCAGTACTTCCTCGACCTCGCCGGGCAGGCAGGGGTCTTCGTGCGCTGAGGCACCACGGTCCGGCACGCACAACGGCCGCCGCCCGCGACCCGCTCGGGGTCGGGCGGCGGCCGTTGCCGCGCAGTGCGGCGGTCAGCTCTTGGGCATGCCGCTCGGCAGCTCGGGCATGTCGGGGATCTTCACGCTGCCGTCGCTGGACTTGGTGTACTTCTCGGTGGGGCCGTTCTTCCAGTCGACGGTCAGGGTCTTGCCGTCCGAACCGGGCTTGAGGGTGCCCATGGTGCGGGTGGTGTCCCCGTCGGTGCACTTGAGTGCGGCCATGGTCATTCCGGCCATCGTCTGGACCTTGCCCAGGCAGGCGGCCTTGTGGCCGTTGCTGAACGCGACCGTGCCCTCCTTGATCACGAGGATCAGCGGGCTGCTGCTCGATCCGGCCTTCCAGGCTCCCTCGACCGCGGTGGGGCCGGCGGGCTTGTCGGCGTCTCCCGGAGTCGACGGCGCGGCCTCCGGCGTCTTGCTCGGCTTGCTGTCGGTGCCGCCGCTGCTTCCGCAACCGCTGAGCAGCATCGCGGCGATGGCCGCCGCCCCGGCGATCTGCGCTGCCTTGCGCACGTACGTCTCCTCCGTTGTGGGACAGGGAGACGTGAGGCTAGCAGCGCCCTCCACGGCTCTCGGACCCGTCACCGGATTGCGTCAACGCCGGTACGGACTTGGTGTGGGCCTGTGACGCGAAAACGGGGCGAAGGGGGTGAAAGGGGTGGGGTGAGGTGGGGGGAGGGGGTGGGTTGGGGCGGGGCATACATAGCTACTGCCTTTGGGGCCTCCCCCGCCCCCGCCCCAACCCACCCCTCCCCGCCCCTCCCCGCCCCTCCACCTCATGCTCCAGCGCCTCCCGCCGGGAGGGTCGCCGCCGGGACCCCTACCGAGGTCACCGCCAGGCCCCCGCCTAGTCCGCCCGCCAGCACCCCTGCCTAGGTCGGGGCCAGGCCTCCCCGCCTAGGCCGCCGCCAGGGCGCCCGCCCATGCCGCCGCCAGGACCTCTGCCGAGGCCGGCGCCAGCACCGTTGGTACCTCTGCCGGATCCTCTGCCAGGCCCTCTACTGCAGCCAGCAGCCACTCGCGGCCTAATCGCACTCTCCGGACCTCCTCCCGCCCTACACCCCTCCCGCCCTACACCCCACCTCCGGCACTCTGGTCGTCCTGTACGGCGCGGAACGCGGCGTGGGCCGTCCACTCCTCCTTGACCAGGCGTCTCAGGTCGCGGCGGAGTGGGCGGAAGGCGCTGCCCGGCAGGAGCTTGGTGTCCAGGCCCGTCGCTGAGGAGTGCGCCGCCAGGAGCCGGGTGCGCCGGTCGGGGAGCCCGGCGTCGACCGCGGCCCTGAAGCGGGCGTGGGCCGGGCCGGCCAGGTCCACCGCCCCTGCGGGGAAGCGCTCGTACGGCAACAGGCCCAGGGCGCGGTAGACCTGTCTGCGCAGCGCGCCGCGCTCCTCCAGTCGGCGCAGGCACAGCTCCCGCACGGGGCGGCTGGCGCTGCGTACCCAGCGGTGGGCCCTGATGCCCCGGCCGCCCTTGGCGGGGGCGGGGAGCGTTGCCAGGGCGCCGTCGAGTATCGGGTCGCCCAGCGGCAGCGGATTGGCCACCGTGACGCGGTCGCCGCGTTCGACCGCGATCCGCCCGGCCGCCTCCAGGTCGGCCAGCGCCGCACCGGCCAGCCCGTACCGCAGGTACCTGGGGCTGTTCAGCGGGCGGCCGCGGACCGGGTCGAGGGCGAGCAGGAGCAGCTCCTCGGGGAGAGTGAGGGGCACGTCGGTCATGTCACTACGGTGTCCCCACCGTGGGTGCGGGCAGGATGCGGCCGCTGACCTCGCCCAGCTCGATCCGGGCGCCGCCGGGGCCCGGGGCCCAGGCGGTGAGGGTGACCTCGTCGCCGTCCTGGAGGTAGGGGCCCTTGCCCTGGGTGAGTTCGAGCAGGCAGCCGAGCTGATCGGGGTCGGGACCGGAGACCGTGCCGGAGGCGAACAGATCGCCGGTGCGGAGGGAGGCGCCGTTGACGGTCATATGGGCCAGCTGCTGGGCGGCCGTCCAGTACATGCTGGCGAACGGGGGCCGTGAGACGACCTCGTCGTTGATCCGCACCTCGATGCGGATGTCGAAGCCGCCCGGCTCCACGCCGGAGTCGTCGAGGTAGGGCAGTGCTGGGACGTCCCGTGCGGGCGGTGTCGTACGGGCCTCGTCGAGGGCGTCGAGCGGGGTGATCCAGGCAGAGACGGAGGTGGCGAAGGACTTGCCGAGGAACGGGCCGAGCGGCACGTACTCCCAGGCCTGGATGTCGCGGGCGGACCAGTCGTTGACGAGGCAGACGCCGAACACGTGGTCACGGAAGGAGCCCAGGCCGACGGGCTCATGGAGCGTGGAGGGCGTGCCGACGACGAAGCCGACCTCGGCCTCGATGTCGAGGCGGGTGGACGGGCCGAAGGTCGGGGCCTCGTCCGCCGGAGCCTTGCGCTGGCCGTTGGGCCGCACCACCGGGGTGCCGGTGGCGACGACGGTGCCCGACCGGCCGTGGTAACCGATCGGCAGATGCTTCCAGTTGGGCGGCAGCCCCGCGTCGTTCGGGCGGAAGATCCGGCCGACGTTCATGGCGTGGTGCTCGCTGGAGTAGAAGTCGACGTAGTCGGCGACCTCGAAGGGGAGGTGCAGGGTGACCTCCTCCAACGGGTGGAGCAGCGGGGCCACTTCGTCGCGGTGCGCGAGGTCGGTCACGGCGGTGTGGACGGCCGCGCGGATCTGCTGCCAGACGGGCCGCCCGGCGGCGAGGAGGGGGTTGAGGGTCGGCGCGGCGAGGAGCTCGGCGTGCGGATGGATGGCGGCCGGGAGGGCGCTGGGCAGGGCGCTCAGGTCGAGGACATGGGCGCCGTAGCGGACACCGATGCGGTGTTGGTCGGGGGCATCGGTGGTGCTGAAGACGCCGTAGGGGAGGTTGTGCGGGCCGAAGGGATCGCCTTCTGCCAGCTCGAACGGGCTCTGCTCGGGCATGGACAGCTCCTCGCGTTCGTCGTCGCCGGTGGGCAGCCGGACCGTCGGGGGCTGGTGTGTCCCCGAGCCGGTGGCTGTGTTGATCAGAGTACGGCCGGGCACGTCGCGGGGAAGTGGCCTGTGGATAACTCGCGTGGGCGGTTGCGCCGGGCGGGCGTGCGGCGGCCGGCGCTGCCGATGTGCCGGCCGGGCGGGTGGAAGGCCGGGGCCGCTCGGCGGGGCGGCCGCGGGGCACGAGCGCGACGTGGGCGCAGGAAGCCGGCCGGCGGCCGTGGCCCCGGTACACCCCAAGTGTGGGCAATGTCCGAAAAAACCTTGCCGTACTGCGCAATTCGGGCCTAGCTTCCTTCCCTGGCACGGGCCGGGGAGGGGCCGTTCCGTTGGGGGGACACGTGGCTCGCAATGGCGCACGGCTCGCGGTCGACCGGAGTGTTCCGGGGCTGATCGTGAAGATCGGGCCTTATCCCTTGCACCACGGCGGTGTGGGGGCGATTCGCAGCCTGGGACGGCTCGGTGTCCCCATGTACGCCGTGACGGAGGACCGCTGCACGCCGGCGGCGGCTTCCCACTATCTCCGCGGCCGTTTCGTGTGGCAGACCACGGGGCGCGAGGAGCCGGACCGGCTGGTGGCGGGGCTGCTGCGGATCGGTCGCCGGATCGGGCGGCCGACGGTGCTGATTCCCACCGACGAAGAGGCCGCGGTGCTGATCGCCGAGCATGCCGAGGCGCTCGCCGGACCGTTTCTCTTCCCGCGGGTGGCGGCGGACCTGCCGCGCAGGCTTGCCGGCAAGCAGGGCCTGCACGAGCTGTGCGCGGCACACGGCGTGCCCTCGCCGGCCGCCGCCTTCCCCGCGTCCTACGGGGAGATCGAGGCGTACGCCAGGCAGGCGCGCCCCGGTGGTGGCCAAGAACCGCGAGGCGTTCGTACGGCGCAGAAGACCCGCGGTCGCCGGCACGACCCGGATAGAGGGGCCGGGGCAACTGCTCGACCTGGCGCGGGACTGGGGGCCGCGGCCCGGCGTGATCCTCCAGGAGTACCTGCCCCGCGAGCAGGCCGAGGACTGGATCGTGCACGGCTGCTTCGGCGCGGACAGCGCGCCGCTGGCGCTGTTCACCGGCGTCAAGGTGCGCTCCTGGCCACCGCACGCCGGCATGACGGCCTGCGCGTATGTCGTCGACAACGCCGAACTCGCCCGGATGTCCGCACAGTTCATCGAGCGGATCGGGTTCACCGGGATCGCCGACCTGGACTGGCGGTTGGACCGTCGCGACGGCCGGTACCGGCTGCTCGACTTCAACCCCCGCATGGGCGCGCAGTTCCGGCTCTTCGAGAGCACCGCTGGCGTCGATGTCGTACGAGCCCAGCACCTGTACCTCACCGGGCGCACCGTCCCCGAAGGCGCCCAGCGGGCCGGGCACCGCTTCGTCGTCGAGAACGTCGATCTGCCCGCGCGCTTCGCCTACCCGTGCAGCGGCGCGGACACCACGCACGTACCGGCGCGGACCCCGGGCACCGAACTGGCGTGGTTCGCCGGGGACGACCCGCTGCCGTTCTTCACCATGCTCGCGCGGTCCGTCGGGCCGGGCGCCCACCACCTGATGCGGCTGCGCCGGGCGGGTCGCCGGGCGGGCACCGCCGCACCACCCAGGCAAGGGGAGGAACCCAAGTGAGCACTCCGGTAGCGGTCATCGGGGCCGGCCCGTACGGCCTGTCGACGGCCGCGCACCTACGGGCGCGCGGCCTGCCGGTGCGGGTCCTCGGCCGCCCGATGGTGAACTGGCACGCGCAGATGCCCGCGGGCATGCTGCTGAAGTCGACACCGGCGGCCTCCAGCATCCACGCCCCGCAGGCCGGGCACACCCTCGGTGACCACTGCGCGGCAACAGGGGGGCGCCGCTACGAGTCGGACTGGGACATCATCCCGGTGGAGACGTTCGTCCAGTACGGCCAGTGGGTGCGGCAGCGGCTGGTGCCGGACCTGGAGCAGGTCGGGGTGGTCTCGGTCGATCGGCGGGCCGACGGCTTCGAACTGAAGCTGGACAGCGGTGAGCAGTTCGGTGCCCGGGTGGTGGTCGTCGCCACCGGACTGAGCGGTCTGGCGCACCTGCCGCCGGAACTGGCCGCCGCGGTCCCGGAAGGGCCGTCCGCCACCGGGCCCGTCTCGCACAGTTCGCAGCACCACGACCTGTCGGCGCCGGCCGGCCGCGAGGTGGTGGTCGTCGGCGCGGGGCAGTCGGCCCTGGAGAGCGCGGTGCTGCTGGCCGAGGCGGGCGCGGCGTCCGTAAGGGTGGTGGCGCGTGGGCCCGCCGCGGTGGGCTTCGGCGCGCCACCGGACCGCCAGCCACGGCTGCGGCCGCCGTCCCCGTTCGGCAATGCCTGGTCGCTGTACGCGCTGGCGTATCACGCCGACGCGTTCCGCCGACTGCCGGCGCCGCTGCGGCGCTACCTGGTGCGCAGGTGCTCGGCCCTCTGGGCGCCTGGTGGCTGCGGGACCGCTTCGTCGGACGGGTGCAGGTCACGCAGGGCCGGCGGATCGTCCGGGCGACGGTGCGCGACGGCCGTCCCGTACTGGCGCTGCGTGGCGCCGACGGCCAGGGAGGGGAGCTCGCGGCCGACCATGTGCTGGCCGCCACCGGCTACCGGATGGATCTCGCGGCGCTGGACTTCCTGGGCCAGGGGCTGCGCACCGAGGTCGTGACGCGGGCCGGCGGGCCTCTGTTGGACGCCGGCTTCGGCTCGTCGGTACTGGGGCTGTACTTCACGGGGCTGCCGGCGGCCGCCTCCTTCGGCCCGGTGATGCGCTTCGTCTGCGGCACGGCGTTCGCCTCGCCCAGGCTGGCGCGGGCGGTGGCGCGGGCGTACGGGTGACCGTCGGGGGCGTCCGTGCACGTGCGCGGCCGGCGCCCCGGGATTCGTGGAGTCCCGCCAGTCGTCCCGGAGGCGAGGGGGGAGTGGCCTGTGAGGATGGCCGAAGAACGCCGCTTTCGGGGCGGGTATTCGGCTCTCCGGTCAGAGCTGTGGCGCGTGGGGTGGTCGGGAAACCGGATGCCTTTGTTGCCCCGTTGACCGGAGTCAAACCCGCATCAAAGGGTGATCCGCAACGTACCGGCCGGGAGGCCGCTGTGCTTCGCGGGCGGTTCGGGGGGCGGGCGCTCACGGTGATCGAACTGAGACCGGATACGCTGGCCAATGGTGGAGACAGCGACAGATCGACATTCAGTTTGATCGTCAGCAGACAGGAGTACCCCTCGTGACCGTCGTCGGGCCCTTCGGGCTGAGCGTGCGGGACCAGGCTCTTGAGGCCGATGTCCAGGCCGGGTTGGCGGCTGTCGAGGAGGGCCTGCTGGAGGCCACCAAGAGCGACGTGCCGTTTATCACCGAAGCCGCGCAGCATCTCGTGCGCGCGGGCGGCAAGCGGTTCCGGCCGCTGCTGGTGCAGCTGGCAGCCCAGTTCGGTGACCCCCACAGCCCGGGCGTGGTGCCCTCGGCCGTCGTCGTGGAGCTGACGCATCTGGCGACGCTCTACCACGACGACGTGATGGACGAGGCCGATGTGCGCCGCGGCGTGGCCAGCGCCAACGCCCGCTGGGGCAACTCCGTCGCGGTGCTGACCGGGGACTTCCTCTTCGCCCGTGCCTCGCACATCCTCGCCGACCTCGGCCCCGAGGCGGTCCGGATCCAGGCCGAGGCCTTCGAGCGCCTGGTGACCGGCCAGATCCTGGAGACCGCGGGACCGCGCGACGGCCGGGACCCCGTCGACCACTACCTGGACGTCCTCGCCGGCAAGACCGGTTCACTGGTCGCCGTAGCGTGCCGGTTCGGCGCGATGATGTCGGGCGCCGACGAGTCGACGGTCAACATCCTCACCCAGTACGGCGAGCGGCTGGGCACGGCCTTCCAGCTGGCCGACGACGTCCTCGACATCGCCAGCGACTCGCACGAATCGGGCAAGACGCCCGGTACGGACCTGCGCGAGGGCATCCCGACGCTGCCCGTGCTGCATCTGCGGGCGCGGGCCGAGAGCGCCTCCGGCACGCCGGAGGACCGCGCGCTGTGCGAGCTGCTGGCCGGCGATCTCACCGACGACGCCCGGCACGCCGAGGCGCTGGCCGGCCTGCGCGCCCACCCGGCGCTCGAAGAGGCCCGCCGCGACACCGTGCGCTACGCGGAAGAGGCCCGCGCGATGCTGGCGCCGCTGCCGCAGTGCCCGGCCAAGGAGGCCCTGGAAGGCCTCTGCGACGCGGTGGTGCACCGAGCCGGGTGACGTGGGGCGGGCGGACCCCTGAGGGATCGCCCGCCTGTCCCCTAGGGAGTGATCAGACTCCTGTCGTACGTGCAACGCCGTGCGGTGACCCGGCGTCATACCTCAGCAGTACGACGAGTTGGCCCCGCGGGCTGACGCGATACGCCCGGGGCTTTGGTGAGATGGAAAGCACCAGAGCGCGGCGGACGGGTCACCTTGAGCCCAGGGGTGGGTGAGCGGACAGCGCAGCAACCGCCGCATACGACGGAGGTAGGCAGATGCCACGGTACGAACCGACAGAGGTCACCGAAGGGGACGGGGGACACTCCCCGCAGCGCCGTAAAGCGGTGCGCTACGCCGTGCCGGTCGCGGTGGCGGGAGTGGCGGCGGCCACGATCGGACTGGTCCCGGCGTTCGCCGGCGGTTCTCCGGACCTGCCGAAGATCTCGGCACAGGAACTGATCGCCAAGATCGCCAAGTCGGATGTCCAGCAGCTCTCCGGCACGGTCCGGATCACCACGGACCTCGGCCTGCCCGCCCTGCCGGGCATGGCCGGAGGGGCCGGCGGCTTCGGCGGCGGCCCGGGCGGTGCCGAGAAGAAGGGCGACGGTGCGTCCGCGGCGCCCGAGAGCAAGCTGATGGAGCTGGCGTCCGGTGCGCACACGCTGCGCGTCGCCGCCGACGGCCCCGACAAGCAGCGGCTGTCGATCGTCGACAAGGCCGCCGAGTACAGCCTCGTCCACAACGGCAAGGACGTCTGGGCCTACGACAGCGGCAGCAACACCGCCGTCCACAGCACCGCGCCGGACGCCGGCCGGCACGGCAAGCAGCGCCATGAGCCCAAGGATCTCCCCAAGGACCTGAAGAACGCCACCCCGCAGGACCTGGCCAAGCAGGCCCTGGAGGCGGCCGGGGACACGACCTCGGTCACCGTCGACGGCACCGCCAAGGTCGCCGGGCGGGACGCCTACCAGCTGCTGATCAAGCCCAAGCAGGCCGCTTCGACGGTCGGCTCGATCCGGGTCGCGGTGGACGCCGCCAACGGCGTCCCGCTGAAGTTCACCCTCACCCCCAAGAGCGGTGGCGCGGCCGCCATCGACGTCGGCTACACCGATGTCGACTTCGCCAAGCCCGCCGCGAGCCAGTTCTCCTTCACCCCGCCCAAGGGCGCCAAGGTCGTCAACGGCGACCAGGAGCGGGCGAAGGCCGAGCGCGAACACGGCAAGGGCACCAAGGACTTCGGGTCCCGCAAGGGCATGAAGGACGTCGAGAAGGACCTGGGCGGGCTGAACGTCATCGGCAAGGGCTGGACGTCCATCGCCACGATCAAGGGCGCCGGCTCCGGCCTGCCCTCGGGCAAGGACCAGGGCGCGGGCGGCGACGTCGGCAAGTTCCTGGACAGCCTCGGCGACAAGGCCAGCGGCTCCTTCGGCTCCGGCCGGATCTTCAGCACGCGCCTGGTCAACGCCCTGATAACGGACAACGGCACGATCTACGTCGGTGCCGTCGACAAGCAGGCCCTGATCGACGCGGCCAACGCCGCCAAGTAACGGGCCACCGCAGCACCAGGGACCGCCGCGCCGCCCCTCACCGGGCGGCGCGGCGCGGCCCGCAGGCCAGCCGTACGACGTTGGGGGAGCCGATGCCACAGCCGCCCGTACCGGGGGCCGCCGGCGCGCGCCCACCCGCGGGCCCGGCCGCCTTCGACCACCCGCCGACCGGGGACCGGGCGATCGAGACGCAGGGGCTGACCAAGGCCTACCGCGGTGGCCAGCTCGCCGTCGACGGCCTCGATCTGGCCGTACCGCGCGGCAGCGTCTTCGGCTTCCTCGGCCCCAACGGCTCCGGCAAGACCACCACCATCCGCATGCTGATGGGCCTGATCGACGCGACCGCCGGCAGCGCCAGGGTGCTCGGGCAGCCGATGCCCGCCGCGGGCCGCCGCGTGCTCCCCAAGGTCGGGGCGCTCATCGAGGGACCGGCGCTCTACGGTTTCCTCAGCGGCCGCGACAACCTGCGGCGTTTCGACGCCGCCGACCCCGCCGCCGACCCCCGTACCCGTACGCAGCGGGTCGGCGGCGCACTGGAGCGGGTGGGCCTGGCCGCCGCGGCCGGCAAGAAGGCGCGCGCCTACTCCCTCGGCATGAAGCAGCGCCTGGGACTGGCCGCGGCGCTGCTCCAGCCCCGTGAGCTGCTGGTGCTCGACGAACCCACCAACGGCCTGGACCCGCAGGGCATGCGGGAGATCCGCACCCTGGTCCGGGAACTGGCCGCCGACGGTACGACCGTCTTCCTCTCCTCCCACCTCCTCGACGAGATCGAGCAGGTCTGCACCCATGCCGCGGTGATGGCCCGCGGCCGGCTGATCACCCAGGGCACGGTCGCCGACCTCTCCGCCACGGTCCTCGGGCCGCGCGGCCACGGCCGGCTGACGGTGACGACTCCCGACGCGGCGGACGCGGTGCGGGTGCTGAAGGAGCACGGCGTGACCGGACTTCAGGTCACCGACGACCGGGTGACGGGCGACCTGCCGGTCGGCCTTTCGGACCGGCCGGGCGATCAGGCGCCCCTGGAGCTGGCGGACGTCAACGCCGCCCTGGTGCACGCCGGTGTCCGGGTCCGCGCCTTCGGCGCCGAACGCGCCTCGCTGGAGGACGTCTTTGTGCACCTGACCGGGGAGGGATTCGATGTCGCAGGCTGAGGCGGTGCCGCGCCGGCCCCGACCGCTGTGGTCGCTGGGCCTGCTGCGCAGTGAGATCACCATGACCTTCCGGCGCTGGCGCACCCTGGCGCTGCTGGCGGTGCTCGCCGGCGTACCGGTCCTGGTCGGCATCGCCGTCAAGATCGAGACCGGCGACGGCGGGGCGGAGGGCGGCGGCGGTGCGGGCGGCCCGGCGTTCATCTCCCAGGTCAGCAACAACGGTCTCTTCCTGGTCTTCACCTCGCTCGCGGTGACGCTGCCGTTCTTCCTGCCGATGTCCATCGGTGTGATCGCGGGCGACTCCATAGCCGGCGAGGCGCACGGCGGGACGCTGCGCTACCTCCTGGTCGCCCCCGCGGGCCGCACCCGCCTGCTGCTGGTCAAATACGCCACAGCCATGACGTTCTGCCTGGTGGGCACCCTGGTCGTGGCGCTCTTCGCGCTGGTGACCGGCGCTCTGCTCTTTCCCCTGGGCGAGATCACCCTGCTCTCCGGCACGACCGTCTCCTTCGCCGAGGGGCTGCTGCGGGCGCTGGCCATCGCCGGAGCGGTGGCGCTGTCCCTGACGGGGGTGGCCGCCGTCGGCCTGTTCATATCGACGCTCACCAGCAGCGGTATCGCCGCCATGGCGACCACGGTCGGGCTGCTGATCACCGTGCAGATCCTGGACACCATCCCCCAGTTGGACGCCATCCAGCCGTATCTCTTCCCGCACTACTGGCTGTCCTTCGCGGACCTGCTGCGCGACCCCGTCTACTGGGACCAGCTGCAGAAGAACCTCGGCCTGCAGGCGCTGTACGCGGCGGTGTTCGGGGCGGCGGCCTGGGCGCGGTTCACCACCCGCGACATCACGGCTTGAGGCCGGGGGGCTGAGCGGTGGCGGGCTCGGCCACCGACGCCATCGCCTCGGTCGCGGCTGCCTCGCCCGCGCGGGCCGCGGCGGCGGCCAGCTGCATCCGCCCCCGTCGCGCCGTCCGCAGGGCGTCCCAGGTCAGCACCACCAGGGCCACCCACACCAGCGCGAACCCGGCCCAGCGCTCCGGCGGCATCTCCTCGTGGAAGACCAGGAGCCCCAGCACGAACTGGAAGGTCGGCGCCAGGTACTGCAGCATCCCGATCACGGTCAGCGGCAGTCGCATCGCCGAGGCGCCGAAGCAGATCAGCGGCACCGCGGTCGCCACTCCGCAGGCCGAGAGCAGCAGCGCCTGGCCGACTCCGCCGCCGACGAAGCTGGACTGGCCCTGTGCCCCGAGGTAGATCAGGAAGCCCAGTGCGGGCAGCAGCTGCATGGCCGTCTCGGCGCTGAAGCCCTCGATGCCGTCGAGCTTGATGCCCTTCTTGACCAGCCCGTACGTCGCGAAGGACAGGGCCAGACCGAGCGCGATCCAGGGCACCTTGCCGTAGGCGACGGTCATCACCACGACGGCCAGGGCGCCGACGCCCACGGCCGTCCACTGCAGCGGTCGTAGCCGCTCACGCAGCACGAGCACGCCGAAGGCGATGCTGACCAGAGGGTTGATGAAGTAGCCGAGCGACGCTTCCAGGACATGCCCGGCGTTGACCGCCCAGATGTAGAGGAACCAGTTGACCGAGATGACCAGGGCGCAGACCAGAACCAGTCCGAGCCGCTTGGGCTGCCGCAGCAGTGGGCCTATCCAGGACCAGCGGCGCAGCACGGCCAGGATGACGACGGCGACGGGCAGCGACCACACCATCCGGTGGGCCAGGATCTCGGACGGTGCGACGGCGTCCAGCAGATGCCAGTAGAGGGGCAGCAGGCCCCACATGGTGTAGGCGGCGATGCCATAGGCGAGTCCAGCGCGCTGATCGGCTCGATGCTGCAAGGGGACCCTCCTGAGGTGCTTCGTCGACCCTGCGAAGGTAGCGCCGCATCAGCCCGCCTGTCATGTGCGTATCGATAGACGGTCATGACGAAGGGGTGGCGGAAGAATGACGGCGGGGAGTTGCCTCAGATCGGAGGGCGCCTCGGGGCGGGAGCCGCCGCGGTCCGGAAGGCGGGCCGTCAGCCGTCTCAGGCCGTCAGCCGCTTCAGGGCGTCCGCGATCGACTCGGCGATCGGTGTCGTCGGGCGGCCGATGAGCCGGGAGAGGTCGCCGGGGGTGGCCGCCAGCTCGCCCCGGGCGATCCCGGCGTCCGCATCGGCGACCAGCTGTGCCCCCAGGGCCGGCACCCCCGCCTCGACCATCAGGGCCACATACCGCTCCTGGGGCAGATCGCGGTACGGGATCCTCCGGCCGGTCTGCCGGGACACCTCGGCCGCGTACTCCGCCATCGACCAGGCGGTGTCACCGCTCAGCTCGTACACCGAGTTCTCATGGCCGGCGCCGGTGAGCACGACGGCGGCCGCCTCGGCATAGTCCCGGCGCGCGGCGGAGGCCACCCGGCCCTCGCCCGCGCTGCCGATCACCGCGCCGGCCCGCAGCGTCCCGGCCAGCGCACCGGTGTAGTTCTCGTGGTACCAGCCGTTGCGCAGCAGGCAGTACGGCACACCGGACGCGAGCAGCGCCTGCTCGGTGGCGATGTGCTCCTCGGCGATGGAGAAGGTGGCGGTCGGCCCGCCCAGCACGCTGGTGTACGCCAGCAGCCCCACGCCCGCCTCACGCGCGGCGTCGATCACGTCGCGGTGCTGGGTGAGGCGCTGACCGGCCTCGTTGCCGGAGATGAGCAGGACCCGGTCGCCGGCCGCGAAGACCCCTTCGAGCGTCTCGGGCCGACCGTAGTCCGCGATCTTGATGCCGACGCCGAGCGCCGCCAGGCCCGCGGTCTTGGCCCGGTCCCGGGCGACCGCCACGATGTCGCCCGGTGCGGCGCGCTTGAGCAGCTCCTCGATGACCAGCCGGCCGAGCGCCCCGCCGGCGCCGGTGACCACGATGCTCATGTCTTGCCCCTTGGCGGTTGGAGGCCGCCAGCATGGCACTCGTACGAGACGCGCAGAAGGGACGCGCCGCGCCCGCGCCGAACGAGGCTCTGGCACCCGCAACCGCAGGCGGGTGCCCGTACGGGAACGCCATGAGACGTTCCCGTACGGACACCCGCAGCGGTGTCCGGGCCCGCCACGCCTCGGCCGCGCCCTGTGGCACGGCCGGCCGTGGGCCGTGCTCGTCAGCCGACGACCGTCCAGGTGTCGTTGCCGGTCAGCAGTGCGGCGAGGTCGCCCTTGCCCTGCTGCTCGATGGCGGTGTCCAGCTGGTCGGACATCAGGGTGTCGTAGACCGGCCGTTCGACATTGCGCAGCACACCGATCGGGGTGTGGTGGAGGGTGTCGGGGTCCGCGAGCCGGGACAGCGCGAAGGCCGTGGTGGGGGAGGGGTTGTGCGCGTCGTGCACCAGCACGCCCTCCGTGCCCTCCTGCAGCACGTCGATGATCTTGAGGTCGCCGGTGGCCGGGTCGCGGACCACGCCCTTGGAGCCGAGGCCGTCGGGGGCCGGGGCGCCGAAGCGGATCGGCTGCCCGTGCTCCAGGCGGATGACGGCCTCCTGGGCCTTCTCCTTGTCCTTGAGGACCTCGAAGGCGCCGTCGTTGAAGATGTTGCAGTTCTGGTAGATCTCCACCAGCGCCGTGCCGGGGTGGGCGGCGGCCTCGCGCAGCACCGAGGTGAGGTGCTTGCGGTCGGAGTCGACCGTACGGGCCACGAACGTCGCCTCGGCCCCGAGCGCCAGCGAGACCGGGTTGAACGGCGCGTCCAGCGAGCCCATCGGCGTCGACTTGGTGATCTTGCCGACCTCGGAGGTGGGGCTGTACTGGCCCTTGGTCAGACCGTAGATCCGGTTGTTGAACAGCAGGATCTTGAGGTTGACGTTGCGCCGCAGGGCGTGGATGAGGTGGTTGCCGCCGATGGACAGCGCATCGCCGTCGCCCGTGACGACCCATACGGACAGATCGCGCCGCGAGGAGGCCAGGCCGGTGGCGATGGCCGGGGCGCGGCCGTGGATGGAGTGCATCCCGTAGGTGTTCATGTAGTACGGGAAGCGGGAGGAGCAGCCGATGCCGGAGACGAAGACGATGTTCTCCTTCGCCAGGCCGAGCTCGGGCATGAAGCCCTGCACGGCGGCGAGGACGGCGTAGTCACCGCAGCCGGGGCACCAGCGCACTTCCTGATCGGACTTGAAGTCCTTCATGGACTGCTTGGCCTCGGCCTTGGGCACCAGGGAGAGCGCCTCGATCTGCGAGGGCCTCTCCGAGATCGTCTCAGTCATTGATGGCCTCCTTAAAGACCTCCGCGAGCTGCTCGGCCTTGAACGGCATCCCGCTGACCTGGGTGTGCGAGCGGGCGTCGACCAGGTACTTGGCGCGCAGCAGGATGGCCAGCTGCCCGAGGTTCATCTCCGGCACGATCACCTTGTCGTAACGCGCCAGGACCTCGCCGAGATTCCGGGGGAAGGGGTTGAGGTGGCGCAGATGGGCCTGCGCGATGCGCTCCCCTGCGCCCCGTACGCGCCGTACCGCCGCGGTGATCGGTCCGTACGTCGACCCCCAGCCGATGACCAGGGTCCCGGCGCCCTTGCCGCCGGCGTCGGCGGGGTCGTCGACCGCGAGGTCCGGGACCTCGATGCCGTCGACCTTGGCCTGGCGGGTGCGCACCATGAAGTCGTGGTTGGCCGGGTCGTAGGAGATGTTGCCGGTGCCGTCCTGCTTCTCGATGCCGCCGATGCGGTGCTCCAGGCCCGGCGTGCCCGGCACCGCCCAGGGGCGGGCCAGGGTCTGCTCATCGCGCTTGTAGGGCCAGAAGACCTCCGTGCCGTCCGCCAGCTCGTGGTTGGGGCCGGAGGCGAACTGGACGCGCAGGTCGGGGAGTTCCCCGACGTCGGGGATCCGCCAGGGCTCGGAGCCGTTGGCCAGATAGCCGTCGGAGAGCAGGAAGACGGGGGTGCGGTACGTCAGCGCGATCCGGGCCGCGTCCAGCGCGGCGTCGAAGCAGTCGGCGGGGGTCCTGGGTGCCACGATCGGCACCGGCGCCTCGCCGTTGCGCCCGTACATCGCCTGCAGCAGATCGGCCTGCTCGGTCTTCGTCGGCAGACCCGTCGAGGGCCCGCCGCGCTGGATGTCCACGATCAGCAGCGGAAGTTCGAGGCTGACCGCGAGACCGATGGTCTCCGACTTCAGCGCCACACCCGGGCCGGACGTGGTCGTCACCGCCAGGGCGCCGCCGAACGCCGCGCCCAGCGCCGCGCCGATACCGGCGATCTCGTCCTCCGCCTGGAACGTCCGCACACCGAAGTTCTTGTGCTTGGACAGCTCGTGCAGGATGTCGGAGGCCGGGGTGATCGGGTAGGAGCCCAGATACAGCGGCAGGTCCGCCTGCTGGGAGGCGGCGACCAGGCCGTAGGACAGCGCGAGGTTGCCGGAGATGTTGCGGTAGGTGCCGGTCGGGAAGGCCGTGGTCGCCGGGGCGACCTCGTAGGAGACCGCGAAGTCCTCGGTCGTCTCGCCGAAGTTCCAGCCCGCCCGGAACGCGGTGACGTTCGCCTCCGCGATGTCCGGCTTCTTGGCGAACTTGGCGCGCAGGAACTTCTCGGTGCCTTCGGTCGGGCGGTGGTACATCCACGACAGCAGGCCCAGCGCGAACATGTTCTTGCTGCGCTCGGCCTCCTTGCGCGAGAGCCCGAACTCCTTGAGCGCCTCGATCGTCAGCGTCGTCAGCGGCACCGGATGGACGTTGTACGCCGCCAGCGAGCCGTCCTCCAGCGGGCTGGTCGCATAGCCGACCTTCGCCATCGGGCGCTTGGTGAACTCGTCGGTGTTGACGATGATCTCCGCGCCGCGCGGGACGTCGGCGAGGTTCGCCTTGAGCGCGGCCGGGTTCATCGCGACCAGCACGTTCGGAGCGTCACCGGGCGTGAGGATGTCGTGGTCGGCGAAGTGCAGCTGGAAGCTGGAGACACCCGGCAGCGTGCCGGCGGGCGCCCGGATCTCGGCGGGGAAGTTGGGCAGCGTCGACAGGTCGTTACCGAACGACGCCGTTTCTGAGGTGAACCGGTCTCCGGTGAGTTGCATTCCGTCACCGGAGTCACCGGCGAACCGGATGATCACCCGGTCCAGGCGCCGGACTTCCTTGCTCTGCCCGCCGTTACCGGAAGAGCGCTGTTCCCCGACTAGCGCTGCGTCGGTCTGCTCGGCTGGGCTACTGACCTGGCTGGTCACTGCTTCGGACCTCCCTCGAGGGGTGCGGCGTCCCCGCCGGAGGCAGGGCTCGGGACGAGTCGTACCGGACGGTTGTCCCATAACCATCGTACGTGGGTAAGGGTGACCTTCCCTGGGGCGATCACATGATGGACGTCAAGATGAGACACCGCTCTGGTGTGTTTTGTCATGAAATCACCGCCCCCGTGACCCCTTATTCATGACGCTCCGGACTCCTCCATTGGTTCTACGCCCAAAGTCCTGGGCCGCGAGGGAAATGGCCGCGGCCTGCCAAAACTGACAAGGTGTCAGTCGGTCAGGAGTTGAGGTAGGTGAGCACGGCGAGCACTCTGCGGTGATCCCCGTCACTCTGCGCCAGCCCCAGCTTCAGGAAGATGTTGCTGACGTGCTTCTCGACCGCGCCGTCGCTGACCACCAGCTGCCGGGCGATGGCGGAGTTCGTCCGGCCCTCGGCCATCAGCCCCAGCACCTCGCGCTCGCGCGGCGTCAGATTGGCCAGCACATCCTGCTTACGGCTGCGGCCCAGCAGCTGCGCCACCACCTCCGGGTCCAGCGCGGTGCCGCCCTCGGCGACCCGGACCACCGCGTCGACGAACTCCCGCACCTCGGCGACCCGGTCCTTGAGCAGATAGCCGATACCCCGGCTCGACCCGGCCAGCAACTCCGTGGCGTACTGCTCCTCGACATACTGCGAGAGCACCAGCACCCCCAGGCCCGGATGGTCGCGGCGCAGCCGGATCGAGGCCCGCACCCCCTCGTCGGTGTGCGTCGGCGGCATCCGTACGTCCGCCACCACCACGTCCGGCAGCGCGTCCTCGTCCGCCAGCTCCCTGATCGCCTTGATCAGCGCCTCGGCGTCCCCCACACCCGCCACGACCTCATGCCCACGGTCGGTGAGCAGCCGGGTCAGCCCCTCCCGGAGCAGCACCGAATCCTCGGCGATGACCACCCGCACCTTGTCCTCCACGACTTCGGATCCCCCACGTCTGATCGCTCCCACCCTGCCGGTCCCCAGCATTCCAGCATTCGGACGCGGGCGGGCGGATCAGGGGGCAGGGGAGGCAGGGGACGGCAGGGGCGGCGCGGAGGCGGGGCAGGCGGCGCGGGCGGGCGGGGCCGGACCCCCGTCCCGGCCCCGGCCGCCGCCCGCTGTCCTCGCTGCGGTGCCCCCGAGGTCACCCGCGCCAGGGCAGTTCGGCGGTGATGGACGTCGGGCCGCCGATCGGGGAGTCCACTATGAGCAGGCCGTCGACGGAGCCGAGTCGCTCCGCGAGGCCGGCCAGGCCGGTGCCGGCGTCGGTGCGGGCGCCGCCCCTGCCGTCGTCCGTCACCAGCACCACGATCCGGTCGGCGGTGCGCCAGACATCCACCGTCGCGCGGGTGGCCCGGGCGTGCTTGGAGACGTTCTGCAGCAGCTCGGAGGCGGTGAAGTAGGCGATGCCCTCGATGGCCGCCGCCGGGCGGTGGTCGAGGTCCACCGTCACCCTCACCGGAACCGTGCAGCGGGCGGCCAGCGCCGACAGCGCCGGGCCGAGGCCACGGTCGGTGAGGATCGCCGGGTGTATCCCCCGGGCCAGATCCCGCAGCTCCTGGAGCGCGATCTTCACCTCGCCGTGCGCCTCGTCGACCATCCGCGCCGCGGCCTCGGGGTCCTTGGCCAGCTTCTCCTTGGCCAGGCCCAGGTCCATGGCGAGCGAGACCAGCCGGGCCTGCGCGCCGTCGTGCAGATCGCGCTCGATGCGGCGCAGATCGGCCGCCGCGGTGTCCACCACCACGCCGCGGTCCGACTCCAGCTCGACGACCCGGGTCGCGAGCGAGGAGGGGCCCAGCAGACCGCGGACCATGACCCGGTCCACCTGCGTCAGCCCGCGGATCACCCAGGGCCCGGCCAGCACGAGCAGCAGCCCGATCCCGCTGGTCAGCCAGATCTCCGCGGGGGTGTCGAGGTAGAAGCCGCTGCCGCTGCCGTCGCCCCACATCTGGATGCCCGGCTGGTCGAGATAGGCGGGGAACGTCCACCGCCACAGCGGATAGGCCAGCAGCGCCCAGCCGATGGTCCAGAACGTCAGCGAGAAGACGAAGGAGAAGACCGCCCATGGGAAGTGCAACAGGGAGTAGAGGAGGTGCCGCCAGGACACCCCGCTCTTCAGCACGGCCCCGACCCAGCCCATCACGCCCGGCTTCGAGGGGCGCACCGGCTCCGGATCGGCCACGTCCAGCGCCAGCAGACCCCTGGCCCGCGCACGCTCCACGCTGCCCAGCCCCCGGCTGCCGGCCAGGCCGCCCGCCAGCACCGGAATGCCCAGGAACGTCACCAGCAGACCGGCGCCGAGCGAGATCACCGCTAGGGCGTAGGCGAACATCACGATGGACATCGGGAGGCTGAGGAAGAGGTAGAGGAACTCCCGCCAGGTGCGCCCGGAGAACGGGGCGCGCAGTCCCACGGGAACGCGTGAGCCGCGGGGCTGCGGTGCGTATGCGGTATCCATCGTCTCGTCGTCCGTTTCTGTCGTACGCGGGTCCTGCCTGTCGGCGCCGCTGCGTGATCTGCCGGCCCTGGGCGGGCCCAGCGGTTTTCCGCTGCGACAAGCCTCCGCGAGCCGAGCCCGGCGCACCATGGGGGTTTTCGCAGTCTTTTCCTGGGGTTTTCCCCACCCCCGGACCTGGGGTTCAGCACAACCGGCAGGTCACCGGCCCCTCGGCCGGTGCCCCCGCTTCGATGTCGGCACGGGTGCCGCCCCCGCCCCGGCGCGCGGCCGCCACGGCAGCTCCGCCGTCACCCGCGTGGGCCCGCCGACCGGCGAATCCAGCACGAACAGCCCGTCCACCGACCCCAGCCGCTCGGCGAGCCCGGCCATCCCGCTGCCGCCGTCCAGCCGCGCCCCGCCCCGCCCGTCGTCCACCACCTGGATCAGCAGCCGGTCCTCCGCCCGCCACACCTCGACGGACGCCCGCCGCGCCGCGCTGTGCTTGGAGACGTTCTGCAGCAGTTCGGAGACGGTGAAGTAGGCGATGCCCTCGATGGCGGGCGCGGGCCGCTCGGCCAGGTCGACGGAGGTCGTCGCGGGCACCGTGCAGCGCCCGGCCAGCGAGGCCAGGGCGGGCCCCAGCCCGCGGTCGGTGAGGATCGCCGGATGGATGCCCCGGGCCAGATCCCGTAGCTCCTGAAGGGCCAGCTTCACCTCACCGTGCGCCTCCTCCACCATCGCCGCCACGGTTTCGTCGGCCTGACCCTCCAGCAGCTTCTCCTTCGCCAGCCCGAGCCCCATGGCCAGCGCCACCAGCCGGGCCTGCGCGCCGTCGTGCAGATCCCGCTCGATCCGCCGCAGATCGGCGGCCGCGGTGTCGGTGACCGTCACCCGGTCCGACTCCAGCTCGGCGATCCGCCGCTCCAGCTCGTCGGACGGCGACAGCAGACCGCGCACCATCGCCCGGTCGACGTTCGACAGCCAGCGCGCCACCCAGGGGAGCGCCGGCCATCCCACGAAGAGCGAGACGAAGACGACCGCGAAGGTGAGAAGCGCCCACGGCAGCCGGATGAACGCGAACAGCGCGTGCCGCCAGGCGACGGGGTCCTTCAGGCGCGTCCACAGCCATGGGAAGAACCCGGACTCCCGCGCCCGTAGCGGGCTCGGCTCCTCGACCCGCACCCCGAGCAGCGCCCGCGCCCTGGCCCGCTCCAGCCTCCCGTACTGCCGGCACGCCATCAGCCCCGTGGCCAGCAGCGGCAGGCCGATCACGGTGACCGACAGCCCGAGTCCCAGCGTCAGCCAGACCACCACCACCGCGAACGCCACAACGCCCAACGGGAAGTTGGCCAGCAGGTAGGCGATCTCCTGCCACGTCGCCTTGCCGAGCGGCGCTCTGGGCGGCGGGGGTGAGGCACCGTCAAGGTCGTCAGCAGCGGCACCGGGTCGGGAACTGTCCGTCATGGCCCCAGCCTGCCCGGCCGCGGCCGCGGGTGCCATGGGGTGGCTGGGGTGGCGGATGGTGGGGTTTTCCCCACCACCGCTTCCCGCGCCGTGCCGACCGTCGCAGGTCAAGGCCTCGGCCCGGCGCGGCGCGTGGGCATCGGTTGTGCCCGTCTCGTTGTCCACAGCGGTGGACAGGGCGCGACGCCGGGACCGTATGGTGTGGCGATGCACAACGGGAGGGGCGGGTGGCGATGGCGCGCAGTGACGACGGCCGGTTGCTGAAGCCGGGTTTCGCCGCGCGGCAGCCGGAGTCCGTGGCGCGGGACCGCACCGACGCCTTGGCCGGCCCCCTCGACGTCCGCGGCTGGGGATGGGGCGAGCAGAGCAGGGCCTGGACCGCGACGGCGGCGAGCGTGCTGCTCGGGGCGGTCGCCGGGATCTGCGCACACACCTGGTACGGGAACGGCAGCGCCGCCTTGGGGCTCGGCCTCGTTGCCGTCGCCCTCGCCGGTGCCGGAGCGGCCCTCGGTACCCGCGCCGGACGAACGGGGCAGCGCGTCCCCCAGGTGACCCTGCTGCTCGGCGGCACCTTCGGGATGGCCGCGGCATGGCAGGCGGTCCCGGACGGCGGCCCCAGGCTCGCCGCCGTCGGGCTGACCGTCGCGGCCGTGCTCGCGCTCCTCGGACTGTGTGCGGGGCTCGGGCGCGGCGGCCTGATAGGCGCGGCGTCGGTCGCGCTCGCCGTGGGCGCCTGGGAGTTGGGGCTGGCCCTGACCACCCCCGCGCGCACGGGAGTCGCGCTCGGCTTCGGCTCCGTACTTGTCCTCGGCTATCTGCCGAGGCTCGCTTTGATGGCGGCCGGCCTGACCCGGCTCGACGACCAGCGTTCCGGCGGCACACCGGTCAGTCGGCACCAGGTGGCGGGCGCGCTGGGCGCCGCCCATCGGGAGCTTGCTCTGGCCACGGTGGCGATGGCGGCCTCGGCCGGCGCCGCCGGGGTGCTCGCGGTGCGCACGCCCGACCTGTGGACGGTGCTCGCCGGGCTGCTGCTGTGCGTCGTCCTGTGCTCGCGGGCCCGCGCCTATCCGCTGGCCGTGGAGGTCGTCGCGCTGCTGGCGGCGGGCCTGGTGGTGGGCGTACGGCTGGTGCTGCTCTGGGCCGCCGACGGTGGGGCGCCGGGGTTCGCGCTGGCCACGCTGGGTGTCCTGGCCGTGCTGCCGGTCGCGGTGCTCGCCGTGCGGCTGCCGGAGACGCTGCGGGCCCGGCTGCGGCGGTGGCTGGACCTGGCCGAGTCGGTGAGCGTGGTGGCGCTGATCCCGGTGGCCCTCGGGGCCTTCGGGCTCTACGGCCTGCTGTTCGGCACGTCCTGACCCGGAGGGTGGTGGAGGGTCTTGTCATCGTCGGGAGCCAGTCCGGACCGAGTGGATCCGGACCGAGCGAACGTGGACGGAGCGGGAGTGGGCGAGGGGGCCCGAGTGGGAGCCGGAGCGGCGGAAGGCATGGATGCGGTGAGCGCGAGCTACGGGCCGGGTGCCCTTCCGGCGGCCGAGCCGGTGCCGGCCACCGAGCCGGTGCAGACGGCCGGGCCGATACCCGCCGCCGGGCCGATGCCCTCGCCCGCCGGCCCCGCCCCGGCGCCGATCCAGGCCGCGGCGCCGTCTCCCCGGACGCCGGCACCGCCCGCCCCTTCTGCCCCTTCCACCCCGTCAGCCCCGTCCGCCCAGGCCCCCGCCCCCGGCCGCTACGGCCGGTCCGGGCTGCCGGCGCGGACGCCGGTCTCCGTGCCCCTTCTGCCGCCGGAGCTGGCCGACGGGCAACCCAGGCCGCGCCGCGGCGACCCGCTGGCCCGGCGCGCGGGCCGCGCGCTGCGCCGTGTCTTCGCCTCGTCGCCGGCCGCCGAGACGGCCGCCGTCACCCAGGCCGCGTACGCCATCCAGCAGCCCGTCACCACGGGCCGGCAGATCGCCGTGTCCAGCATCCGGGGCGGTGCGGGCAAGTCCACCGTCGCCGCCCTCCTGGCGCTCACCTTCGCGCACTACCGCTCCGACCCCGTGCTCGCGGTCGAGGCGGACCCGGCGCTCGGCACGCTGCCGCACCGCCTGGGCGCCCGTGAGGTGCGCTGGTCGGGCAGCGATCTGGCGCAGATCGTCGATCCGTCGATGCTGATCACGGACCTGACCGGCTATCTCCTGCCGTTCGCCGGCGGCGGCTGGCTGCTGCCCGGCAGCCAGGGCGCGATCGGCACCCGTCTGGACATCGACACCTACCGCGTCGTGATGACGTCCCTGCGCCGCCACTTCGCGGCCACCGTCGTGGACTGCGAGACGCTGCCCGCCGAGGTGGCGCGCACCGCGCTGGTGACCACACACGCGCGGGTGCTGGTCACCCCGGCGACCCCGGAGGGCGTGGCGGCCACCCGCTCCGTACTGGACTGGATCGGCGGCCTGCACCCCGGACTGCTGCCCACCACGGTGGTCGTCCTCACCCACTCCTCGCCCGACAGCGGCGTCGACGTCCGCAAGGCCGCCGAGCATCTGGGCGCCGGCGGCGCGGCGGTGCTGCCGCTGCCCTACGACCGCCATCTGGCGGCCGGTGGCGCGATCCGTACGGAGCTGCTCGGCGAACGGACACGGGAGGCGGCGGCGCAGATCGCGGCCGAGGCGATGAACCGCGCGGCCTCGCGGGATCCGGGCCGGCGCCGGCAGCAGCCCGCACCGCCCGCGGAGGGCCGGACGACGGCCGACGCGCCGGTCCGGGCGACCACGTACATGGAGGGCCAGGCGCCGGTGTACGCACCGGGGCAGCCGCCGGCGGCCGCGCCCGGCCAGGCGCCGACGTACGCACCGGCACAGACACCGCCGCAGGCGCCGCTGCCGGCACAGCCGCACATGCCGCCTCAGGCCCAGCCGCAACCGGCGCCCCGGGCACCGGCGCCGCTCCAGCCCCAGCAACCCCAGCCGGCGCCCCAGCAGCACTACCCGCCGCAGCCCGCGCCCCAGGCCCCGCCGCAGACCGGGCCCGCGGCCCATGCCCCGGCGCCCCGGCCGCCGGCAGCACCCCCGACGCCGGCTCCCCGGGCTCCGGAACCCCCCGCGCCCGCCGCCGGCCCCGACAGCCGGAGCCCCTTCGACGGCGGCCCGGTCCGCTGATCCCGCCCCCTCCCGCCCCCCGGTGGGAGGGCCACGGCATCCCGCTTCGTGAGACACCTGATGAGACAACCGCGCAGGATGTCTACGCTGCCTCCCGCCCAGGTAGGGCGAAGTACGGACGAAGTACGGACAAGCTCACCGTCGGCGACGACGCGGCTGCTCGGGTGGGCCTGACAGGGCCTAGACTCCCGTCCGTACAGATCGTCGAAGTCGTTGAACAAGCGCAGTCAGGGAGCGAGGGGCGGACGTGCCGGACGCGACCGTACGCACCACCATCGCCGCGGACTATTTCCAGGGCTATTCGGTCGTGGGGCTCATCGCCGTGGTCGGTGTGCTGTTCGTCGCCGTGGCCTTCGGGGCCGGGCGGCTGCTGCGCCCTGCCGTCCCGACGCCGGAGAAGCTGCTGACGTACGAGTGCGGCGTGGACCCGGTCGGCGAGGGCTGGGCGCACACCCAGGTCCGCTACTACGTCTACGCCTTCCTCTACGTCGTCTTCGCCGTTGACTCGATCTTCCTGTTCCCCTGGGCGACGGTCTTCGCCGCTCCCGGCTTCGGCGGCGTGACGCTCGTGGAGATGTTCATCTTCCTCGGCTTCCTCGCCGTCGGCCTGCTCTACGCATGGAAGAAGGGCGTCCTGGAATGGACGTGACCCCCGTCTCCAACAGCTCGGCAGCCGCGTCCGAGGGCGCCGCCCCCGAGTTCCTGCCGGAGCCGCGACGCCTGGGCACCCTGGCCCGGCTCGCGCCCGAACCGATGAAGGTGGTCCTCAACTGGGGCCGCCGCTACAGCCTGTGGGTCTTCAACTTCGGCCTGGCCTGCTGCGCCATCGAGTTCATCGCCGCCTCCATGGCGCGCCACGACTTCATCCGGCTCGGTGTGATCCCCTTCGCGCCCGGCCCGCGCCAGGCCGACCTGATGGTCGTCTCCGGCACCGTCACCGACAAGATGGCGCCCGCGGTCAAGCGGCTCTACGAGCAGATGCCCGAGCCCAAGTACGTCATCTCCTTCGGGGCCTGCTCCAACTGCGGCGGTCCCTACTGGGACTCGTACTCGGTCACCAAGGGCGTCGACCAGATCATCCCGGTCGATGTGTACGTACCGGGCTGCCCGCCGCGGCCGGAGGCGCTGCTGCAGGGCATCCTCAAGCTCCAGGAGAAGATCGCCCGCGAGTCGCTGGGGGAGCGGTACACCAAGGGCGCCGCCCGGCCCTCGGCGGCCGCGCTGCGCAGCGGGCTGGTGGCGCCGCCCGCCCCGAAGCCGGCGGAGAAACCGACGGCACCGGGGGAGGAGCCTCGATGAGCGAGCAGCCGGACCAGCCCGAGCAGCCAGCTGAGCAGCCGGCCGAGCAGCCGGAGGCCGCCGAGCAGCCCGCCACCGAGCCCGAGCCCGTGGTCGGCTGGCTGCCGCGGCCCGCGAGCGAGATCTTCGGCGCGGGAGCCACGGCGGAGCTGGCGTACGACCTGCTGACCGTCGACGTCCCGTCGGACGGCTGGCTCGCCGCGCTGACGGCGGCCCGTGACGACCTGGGCTGCAGCTACTTCGACTGGCTGAGCGCCGTCGACGAGCCCGGTACCGGCTTCCGGATCTGCGCGCACCTCGCGGACGTCGCCCACCCGGGCACCGTCCGGCGGCTGATCGTGCGCACGACGGTCCCGCACGGGGCGGCCGCGCTGCCCACCGCCGTCGGCGTGTACGCGGGCGCGGGCTGGCACGAGCGCGAGACCCACGAGATGTTCGGCGTCGACTTCACCGGTCACCCCCACCTCGTACCGCTGCTGCTGCCCGAGTCCTTCGAGGGGCACCCGCTGCGCAAGGACTTCGTGCTGGCGGCGCGGGTCGCCAAGGCGTGGCCGGGCGCCAAGGAGCCGGGCGAGTCCGAGCACGGCGGGCCCAAGCGCCGCCAGATGCTGCCGCCGGGCGTCCCGGACCCGAACGAGTGGGGCCCGCTGAAGGGCCAGCTGCCGCCTGCGCCCGCGCGGCCGGCGCGGGGTACGCGGGCGGCGGGCGGGGCCCGCGCGGCCGGTGCCGCCGCCGGTGAGCGCCCGGTGCGACGTGCCCGGACCGCGAGCGCGGGTTCGGCGAGCCAGCAGGCCGCGGGGGAGGGGGCAGCGACCCCGAAGACCCCGGAGGCCGCGGAGACACCGGCGGCCCCGGCGCCTACCGGGCGGCCGGAGCGCCCGGCCCGCCGTACGCGCTCGGCCGGCGAGGGTTCGGCGAGCCAGCAGCGTGCGGCGGCGGAGGCGGCCGGACCCGAGCAGGCCCCGGCGGCGAAGGCTCCCGAGGAGCCCGCCGCGCCGCGCTCCTCCGACGCGCCGTGGCACCACGCGCGCCCGGCCTTCGACGAGCCGGAGCGCAAGGCGGCGCCGGAGCAGCCGGAGCAGAAGGCGGCGCCCGAGGAGACGGCCCCGCAGAGCCCGGTGGAGCCGCAGCAGCAGCCCGAGCCCGTGGAGAAGCCCGAACCGGCGCCCGAATCGGCGCCCGAATCGGCGCCCGAGCCGACGGGGGAGGCCGAGCAGCGGGCCGAGCCGGTCCAGCAGCCCGAGCCCCGCCCCGACCAAGCCACCCCCCAAGACCCGGCAGGAGGCGACACCCCATGAGCGAGCGAATCGTGGAGAGGTGCGCGCCTCGCGAATGCGGGGCCGAGCGAAGCGAGGTGTCGGCATGAGCGAGCGCAGCGAGCGAATCGTGGAGAGGTGCGCGCCTCGCGAATGCGGGGCCGAGCGAAGCGAGGTGTCGGCATGAGCGACGCCCTCGACATCGCGCTGCGCCTGCTCGCCGTCTTCGCCGTGTTCCTGGTGTTTCCCCTGGTCATCGGGCAGACCGAGCACAAGGTCATGGCCCATATGCAGGGCCGCCTCGGTCCGATGTACGCGGGCGGCTTCCACGGCTGGGCGCAGCTCGTCGCCGACGGTGTGAAGTTCGCGCAGAAGGAGGACATCGTTCCGGCCGGTGCCGACCGGCGGATCTTCCAGCTCGCGCCCGCCGTCGCCCTGCTGCCCTACCTCCTGGTGCTCGTCGCCATCCCGATAGGGCCGCACAACGCCGTCGGACAGGCCCTGGACGCGGGGATCTTCTTCGTCCTCGCCGTCATGGGCGTGGGCGTGCTCGGCTCACTGATGGCGGGCTGGGCCTCGGCGAACAAGTTCTCGCTGCTGGGCGGTCTGCGGACGGCCGCGCAGCTGCTCGCCTACGAGCTGCCGATGCTGCTCGCCGCGGCGTCGGTGGCGATGGCCGCCGGCACGCTCTCGCTGCCCGGCATCGTCGAGGCCTTCCACTGGTGGTGGCTGCCGTGGCAGATCGTCGGCGGGGCGGTCTTCTTCACCGCGGGGCTCGCCGAGCTGCAGCGCCCGCCGTTCGACATGCCGGTCGCCGACTCGGAGATCATCTTCGGCGCGTACACCGAGTACACCGGACTGCGCTTCGCCCTCTTCCTGCTCGCCGAGTACGCGGGCATCGTCGTGCTCTGCGCGCTGACCTCGGTGCTCTTCCTCGGCGGCTGGCACGGCCCGTTCGGCGCCGACGGCCTGGGCTGGCTGTGGACGCTGCTGAAGACCGCGATCCTCGCCTTCGGCGTAATCTGGCTGCGGGTGACCTACCCGCGGCTGCGCGAGGACCAGCTGCAAAAGCTCGCCTGGACGGTCCTGATCCCGCTCGCTCTCGCCCAGATCGCCCTCACCGGCGTAGTGAAGGTGGTGATCTCCTGATGTCCCTCCCGTCTCCCGACCACCACCCCTCTTCGACGCCCTCCGGGCGGCCCCGTAAGTTCCCCGGCAGCGGCCTCGCCAAGGGCCTGGCCGTCACCCTGCGGACGATGACGAAGCGGTCGGTCACCGCGCAGTACCCGGACGTCCAGCCCGACCTGGCGCCCCGTACCCGCGGCGTCATCGGCCTGTTCGAGGAGAACTGCACGGTCTGCATGCTGTGCGCGCGGGAGTGCCCGGACTGGTGCATCTACATCGACTCCCACAAGGAGACGGTGCCGCCGGCCGCGCCCGGAGGCCGTGAGCGCAGCCGCAATGTGCTGGACCGCTTCGCGATCGACTTCGCGCTGTGCATGTACTGCGGTATCTGCATCGAGGTGTGCCCCTTCGACGCGCTCTTCTGGTCGCCGGAGTTCGAGTACGCCGAGACCGACATCCGCGAACTGACCCACGAGCGCGACAAGCTCCGCGAGTGGATGTGGACGGTGCCCGAGCCGCCGGCGCTCGACCCGGCGGCCGAGGAGCCCAAGGAGATCGCCGCCGCCCGCAAGGCCGCGGACAAGCTCGTCGCCCAGCAGGCGGCGGAAGCCGAGGCGCAGGCCGCCGCGGCCCAGGACCAGGAACCACCCAAGACCTCAGGGGAGGAAGCGTGACGCTCGCCGCCACCGCCGCAGGCCACGGCTTCCTTTCGCCCACCGGTGTCGAGATCGCCTTCCTCCTGGTCGGGATCGCCACCCTCGGCGCGGCCCTGGTCACCGTCACCACCCGGCAGCTGGTGCACGCCGCCCTCTGGCTGGTCGTCGCCCTCGGCGGGATCGCCGTCGAATACCTCCTCCTCACGGCCGAGTTCATCGCCTGGGTGCAGGTACTGATCTACGTCGGTTCCGTCGTCGTCCTCCTGCTCTTCGGGCTGATGCTCACCAAGGCCCCCATCGGCCGCTCACCGGACGCCGATTCCGGCAACCGCTGGGCCGCGCTCGTGGTGGCCCTCGCCTCGGCCGGCGCCCTGGTCTGGGTCGTCGTCGACGCCTTCCGCGCCACCTGGATCAACCTCGACGGCGCCGCCCAGGGCTCCACCGAAGTCTCCGGGCGCAGCCTCTTCCAGTACTGGGTGCTGCCCTTCGAGGCGCTGTCGGTGCTGCTGCTCGCCGCGCTCGTCGGGGCGATCGTGCTGTCCCGCAAGGGCGGCGAGGGCAAGGCCCCGGCGGCGGCGCTGGGGAACAGCGCCTCTGGTGCCCCCGCCCCGCGAGAGGAGCAGCGCTGATGCATCTCGCCTATCCGGCCGTCCTCGCCGTCCTCCTCTTCTGCACCGGTCTGTACGGCGTGCTCGCCCGCCGCAACGCGATCCTGGTGCTGATGTCCGTCGAGCTGATGCTCAACGCCGTCAACCTCAATCTCGTCGCCTTCGACGTCTGGCTGCGCGACACCCTGCACGCCGGCCAGGCGCTCACCCTCTTCACCATCGCCATCGCCGCCGCCGAGATCGGCATCGGTCTGGCGATCGTGCTGCTCGTCTACCGCAACCGCGGCAGCTCCGACATCGACCGGCTCCGCGACCTCGCCGAGCAGCCGGCCGGGGCGGACGCCGCGGACGGGACGCCGCAGCCGGACACCAAGGCGGAGGCCACCGCGTGACGCTCACGACCACCGCCGTTCTCGTTCCCCTCCTGCCCTTCCTCGGGGGCGTCGCCGGCCTCCTCCTGGGGCGCCGCACGCCCGGTTTCGTACGGCCGCTGGCCGTGCTGCCGACGCTCGCCGCGGCCGCGCTCACCGTGGTCGTCGCCGTCGGGCAGGGCGGCGGACCGGCCACCGACGTCGCCACCCAGCTCACCCCGACCGGCTCGATCCCCATCGACCTGGCCCTGCACATCGACGGCTTCGCCGCGCTGATCGCCGTCCTGGTCGGTGTCGTGGCGACCTGTGTGCAGCTCTACTCCACCGGCTATCTGCGCGACGATCCGCGCTACCCCTCCTACGCCGCGCTGGTCTCGCTGTTCACCTCCGCGATGCTGCTGGTCGTCTACACCGGCGACCTGATGATGCTGCTGGTCGGCTGGGAGGTCATGGGCATCTGCTCCTACTTCCTGGTCGGCCACTACTGGGAGACCGAGGCCGCCCGCGCCGCCTCGCTCAAGGCCTTCCTCGTCACCAAGCTCGGCGACGTGCCCTTCCTGTTCGGCATCTTCGCGCTGGCCGCCGACGCCGGCACCTTCAACATCACCGGCATCCTGGGCTCCGTCGCGAACGGCGGGCTGGACCACCCGACGCTGATCGCGCTGCTTCTGCTCGGCGGTGTCGCGGGCAAGTCGGCGCAGTTCCCGCTGCACACCTGGCTGCCGGACGCGATGGCCGGCCCGACGCCGGTCTCGGCGCTGATCCACGCCGCGACGATGGTGGCGGCCGGTGTCTATGTCGTGGCCCGTCTCCTCCCGGTCTTCGCGGCCTCCGCGGCCGCGCTGGTCGTGCTCGCCGTCATGGCCGCGATCACCATGGTCGGCTCCGGACTGGCCGCGCTGGCCCAGGACGACATCAAGCGCGTCCTGGCCTATTCGACGGTCGGTCAGCTCGGCTACATGCTCGGCGCGCTGGCCGTCGGCGACCGCGGCGCAGCCGTCTTCCACCTCCTGACGCACGGTGCGTTCAAGGCCCTCCTCTTCCTCGGCGCGGGCGTGATCATCCACGCCGCGGGCACCAACTCGCTGGCCGCCATGTCCCGGATGAGCGGCCTGTCCCGGCGCATTCCCGACGCGTACTGGACCGTCACCGTCGCGCTGCTCGCGCTCGCCGCCGTCCCGCCGTTCGCCGGCTTCTTCTCCAAGGAAGCCGTCCTGGGCGCCGCCGAGCACGCCGCCACCGGAGAGGCCGCCGCCGTCCCCGGCGCCGCCGGCTGGACCGTACTGGTCTCCGGACTGCTCACCGCCCTCCTCACCGCGGCCTACGCCGCCCGCCTGTGGCTGCTGGCCTTCAAGGGCAAGGGCGTCGAAGCCCCCGACCACGGCCCGCAGCCGGTCGTCATGAACGCCGTCCTGTGGGTGCTCTTCCTGCCCACCCTCGCGCTCGGTCTCACCGCCCCCCTGCTGCCCGAATGGTTCGACGGGCGCTCGCTCGCCCCGACCCTGACCACCTCCGTCCTGGGCACCGGTCTCGCCCTCATCGGCGGCCTGGTCACCTACGCCACCTGGCGCCACACCACCGCCCTGGCCGCCCGCACCCCGATCGGCGCGGTCATCGTCGACCCCGACGCCAGCCCCGCGGTCTCCGAGGAGACGGCGATCGCCACCCACGCCCCGGTCTACGGGAACATCGCCGGCGCCGCCGATCCCGCCGACCCCGGCCGACTCCTCCTGGGCCCGCTGCACCGCCACGCGGCCGTCGGCTTCCACCTCGACGCCGTCTACTCCGCCCTCTTCGTCCGGCCCGTACGCGCCGCCGCCACGCTGGTCCGCTTCCTGGACCGCGAGGTCGTCGACACCTACGTCCGCGGCGCCGGCACCGCGCCCCGCCTGCTGGGCGCCGCCGTCCGCCGCGCCCAGACCGGGAACGTGCAGACCTACCTCGGCGCGCTGCTCGCGGGCTCGCTCGTGCTGGCCGTCGCCGCCGTCCTCGTCGCCACCGGCACGGGAGCCTGACCGTGCTGCCATTCCCCGGGGGCCGATCCCCGCACCCCCAGCCGACAGCCCTCGTGGCCTGCCTCGCCGGAGCCGAACCCCTGAGGAGGGCCTGACCCGTGAACCACACCGCTCTGCAGCTTCTCCTCGCGGGGGCCATCGTCCTGCCTCTCGTCGGCGCGCTCGCCGCGCTGCTCCCGGCACCGCCCGGACTGAAGGGCAAGAACCCCGACCAGGCCGTGCTGCGCCACGGCGTGACCGTCACCGGCCTCGTGCTGGCCGCCACCCTCGCGCTGGCCGTCGGCTTCGACCACGCTCACCCGGCCCGTATGCAGGCCACCACCGACATCAGCTGGATCCCGGCGCTCGACATCCGTATCCACCTCGGCGTCGACGGCATCTCGCTCCCCCTTGTCGTCATGACCGCGCTGCTGACCTTCCTGTGCGCGCTCTACAGCTACTTCCACATGCCGGCGGGCCCGTCTCCCAAGGCATTCGTGGCCCTGCTGCTCACTTTGGAGGCCGGCACCCTCGCGACCTTCGCCGTCCTCGACCTGATGCTGTTCTTCCTCGCCTTCGAGATGGTCCTCATCCCGATGTACTTCCTCATCGCCCGCTGGGGCGGTGCGGACAAGCAGGCGGCGGCCTGGAAGTTCATCCTCTACACGCTGCTCGGCTCCGTCGTGATGCTGCTGGGCCTCCTCCTCATCGGCGTGAAGTCCGGCACGTTCGACATGGTCGCACTCGCCACTGACAACGGCCCGAACGCCAAGCTCAGCCACACCGTCCAGGTGCTCGCGGTGCTCGCGATCGGCATCGGACTGGCCGTCAAGTCCCCGCTGTGGCCCCTGCACAGCTGGCTGCCCGACGCGCACACCGCGGCCCCCACCGTCGGCTCGGTGCTGCTGGCCGGCGTCCTGCTGAAGATGGGCACGTACGGGTTCGTGCGGATCGCGCTGCCCATCACGCCCGAGGGCATGCACACCTTCGCCCCGTACCTCGCCGCGCTGGCCGCCGTCGGCATCGTCTACGGCTCGCTGGCCTGCCTCGCCCTCGTGCGCAAGGGCGCCAAGGGCGACCTCAAGCGCCTGATCGCCTACAGCTCCGTCGGCCACATGGGCTTCGTCCTGCTCGGCATCGCCAGCATGACCCCCACCGGCGTCAACGGCGCGCTGTTCGCCAACATCGCCCACGGCCTGATCACCGGCCTGCTCTTCTTCCTGGTCGGAGCCCTCAAGGACCGCTACGGCAGCACCGACCTCGACGCCCTCGCCGGCACGACCGGCGCCGCCCTCTACGGCAGGGCGCCCCGCTTCGGCGGCCTGCTCGCCTTCGCGGCCGTCGCCTCGCTGGGCCTGCCCGGCCTGGCCGGCTTCTGGGGCGAGATGCTGGCGATGTTCGGCGCCTTCCGGCCGGCCGCCGGCCTCAGCCGCCCCGCCTTCCTGACGTTCATGGTGCTGGCCGGTCTGGGCACCCTGCTGACCGCGGCGTACCTGCTGCTCGTCGTCCGACGCGTCTGCATGGGCGGCACCCCGCACCTCGCACCGACCGCCCCGCTCGGTGACGGGAGCGACCCGGACGACGCCACCGCCGCGGACCCCGCCCCGGCCGCGGCCCCCGTCGTCCCCGACATCGCGCGCCACGAGTACGCGGCCTGGACCCCCCTCGCCGTCCTCACCGTCCTCGCCGGACTGTGGCCCGCGGCCCTCCTCGGCCTCACCGACCCGGCCGTCCAGCAGCTCCTCGGAGGCGGTAAGTGATGAGCTCGGTCACCTCACTGGTCCAGTCCGTCGACTGGCTCGCCGTCGCGCCGCCCACCGTCGCCGCGGTCGTCGCCCTGGTGGTGCTCGTCGCCGACCTCTTCCTCCCGGCGGCCCGCAAGCCGCTGCTGGGCTGGGTCGCCACGGCCGGCCTCGCGCTCGCCACGCTGACGCTGCTGCCCCTGCTGAACGGCGACCGCCGCACCTTCTGCCTCCCCGGGCACCCCGATGTGTGCAGTTACGTGGCCGACCCGTTCACCCTGGTCATCCAGTTCCTGGTGCTCGGCGGGGCGCTGCTGACCGCCCTGCTGTCCATCGACACCATCAAGGACCACGACCTGCCCACCGGCGAGTACTGGTTCCTGCTGCTGTCCTCGGCGGCCGGCGCGGCCCTGCTGCCCGCCTCCAGGGACCTCGCCACCCTCGTCATCGCCCTCGAAGTGGCCTCGCTGCCCGCCTTCGCCCTCGTGGGGCTGCGCCGCGGCGACCGGCTCTCCTCCGAGGCGGCGCTGAAGTTCTTCCTGTCCTCGGTGGCCGCGACCGCCGTGATGCTGCTCGGCGTGAGCTTCCTGTACGCCGCCACCGGCAGCCTGTACCTCTCCCGGGTGGCGAGCGGCCTGGCCGACCTGCCCGACCCGCGCCTGGCCACCCTGGCGAGCGCCGGCGTCGCGCTCACCCTGGTCGGCTTCGCCTTCAAGACCGCGGCCGCCCCGTTCCACTTCTGGGTGCCGGACACCTACGTCGGCGCACCGCTGCCCATCGCCGGCTACCTCTCCGTGGTCGGCAAGGCGGTCGGCTTCTCCGGCCTGATCCTCGTCACGGTCCAGGGCTTCCCCGCGTACGCGGACATCTGGGGCCCGGCGCTGGCCGTCCTCGCCGCGCTCACCATGACCGTCGGCAACGTCGCGGCCCTGCGCCAGGACCCGCGCCGCGCGCACAGCGCCGTACGCCTGCTCGCCTGGTCCTCGGTCGGCCAGGCCGGCTACCTCCTGGTCCCCCTCGCGGCCGCCGGATACGCCCACGATCCGGCGCACGCCATCGGCTCCACGGTGGCCTACGCCCTGATGTACGCGGCCGTGAACCTCGGCGCCTTCGCCGTCGCCGCCCTGGTGGCCCGTACGAGCCCGGCCAACCGCATCGCCGACTACCGGGGCCTGTACGCCCGGCGCCCTCTGGCGGCGCTCGCGCTCGGCTTCTTCCTGCTCTGCCTCGCCGGTCTTCCGCCGGGCATCATCGGCCTGTTCGCCAAGGTCACGGTCTTCGCCGTGGCCGTCGACGCGGGGCTGGCCTGGCTCGCCGTCGTCATGGCCGTCAATGTCGTGATCGCGCTCTACTACTACCTGCAGTGGACCGCGGTGCTCTTCCGGGGCGCCGAGGAGGCCGAGGCCGCCGAGGAGGCCGGCGCGGCGGCGGCCCCCCGCGCCGCGGAGCCGTCCCGGGCCAGGATCCCGGGCCCCCTCGCCACCGCCATCGCCCTGGCCGCCGTCCTCGGCGTGGCCCTCTCCGGCGCCCCGCAGCTCGTCCTGCGCTTCGCGTCCGGGGCGCTGCTCTGACGGACCGCCGCGCGCCGTAGGGGACCCACCCGGGCCCCTACGGCCTCCTGCCCACCCGTACGGCGGTACGGCACCACGTCGCGCACCTCCGCGCCCCGCCCGGCCCCGCCGTCCGCGCGCCGGGGAACCAGGCCCGTTCATCTCGCGTTGACCAGTGCGTAAGGGTCCACTGGAGAGTGGAGCAACAAGGCACAGGGTTCCCCTGCCGCACCGTTTGGAGGGCGTACCGTGCACCGCCGGCACAACGGGCTCAGGACCGCCGTCCTCCTCGGGGGACTGTCCGCACTCATCATCGTCATCGGCAGCCTCTTCGGCCGTACGGGCCTGATCATCGCCGTCCTCGTCGCCCTGGGCACCAACGCCTACGCGTACTGGAACAGCGACAAGCTGGCCCTGCGGGCCATGCGGGCCCGCCCGGTCAGCGAGTTCGAGGCCCCCCAGCTCTACAGGATGGTCCGCGAGCTCTCGACGGCCGCCCGTCAGCCCATGCCGCGGCTGTACATCTCGCCGACCCAGGCGCCCAACGCCTTCGCCACCGGCCGCAACCCCCGCAACGCCGCGGTCTGCTGCACCGACGGCATCCTGCAACTGCTGACCGAGCGTGAGCTGCGCGGCGTCATCGGCCATGAGCTCAGCCATGTCTACAACCGCGACATCCTGATCTCCTCCGTCGCGGGCGCACTGGCCTCGGTCGTGATGTTCCTGGTCAACTTCGCCTGGCTGATTCCCATAGGCCGCTCCGACGACGACGAGGGCCCCGGTCTCGTGGGCATGCTGCTGGTCGCGATCCTCGGGCCGATCGCGGCCTCGCTGATCCAGCTGGCCGTCAGCCGCTCCCGCGAGTACGAGGCGGACGCCTCGGGCGCCCAGCTCACCGGCGACCCGCTCGCCCTGGCCTCGGCCCTGCGCAAGCTGGAGGCCGGCACCCAGCGGCTCCCGCTCCCGCCCGAGCCCCGGCTGGAGACCGCCAGCCACATGATGATCGCCAACCCCTTCCGCGCCGGCGGCGGGATGTCCCGGCTCTTCTCCACCCACCCCCCGATGCGCGAACGGATCACCCGCCTCGAACAGATGGCGGGCCATCACGGCCCGTGAGGCCCCGGGCGCCGGCGGGAACGGTGGCCGTCCCCGCCGACCCGTCGCATCATGAGTGCAACGTTTCACCAGGCTCGGTGCGTCTAGCAGAGCAGTTACGTTCTGTGCCGTGCCCGTGGAAGGCTGCCGATCATGAAAACCCTCCTCAACGTCCTCTGGCTGATCCTCAGCGGCTTCTGGCTGGCGCTCGGCTATGTCGTCGCGGGCATCATCTGCTGCATCCTGATCATCACGATCCCCTTCGGCATCGCGTCCTTCCGGATAGCCGGCTACGCCCTGTGGCCCTTCGGCCGTACGACGGTCGTCCGGCACGACGCCGGCGCCGGTTCGGCGATCGGCAACGTCATCTGGTTCGTCTTCGCGGGCTGGTGGCTGGCCCTGGGGCACATCGTCACCGGTATCGCCCTGTGCGTGACGATCATCGGAATCCCCTTCGGCATCGCCAACTTCAAGATGATCCCGCTCTCCCTGGTGCCGCTGGGCCGGGAGATCGTGCCCACCGACCAGCCGTTCGCCACCCGCTGACGCGAGACCGCGTCACACCCGTACGAGCCCCCTGGGGGTCGCATACCGCCGGAACCCCAGCGGTTCGACCCCCGGCAGGCTCGCGATGAAGCTCATCACCGGACCGCCGGCCTGCAGGCTGGTGCCGATCTGCCGGGCGTGCGACTCCGGGTCCGTCCACTCGCTGTAGTTGACGACCCGTGTGCCGTCCTCGCTGATGTGGAAGTGCGAGGCGATCCCGCCCTCGCCCCGCTGCACCCCGCCGAGCAGGTCCAGCAGGCCGTCGACGAGCCCCCGCGCGGCGTCGTGCCCCGTCGTGCGGAAGGCGACGCGCACGACGCAGCCCGGCGTCCCCGGGTCCCCGTCGGGCAGCATGCTGCGGTACAGCCGGTAGCGGGCGGGCTCGGAGACGGTCACCTCCCCCGCCGCCTTCAGCGCCGCCGCGATCCGCTCGCTCAGCCCGGTGTCCTCGCTCCGTACGAACTCCCGGTGCCCCGCGTCGCTCGTCCACTGCGCGTAGTTGAGCACGCTGCGCCCGTCCGTCCCGGCGAACAGCACCCGCGACAGGAACCCCGCCGGCAGCGGCGTCCGCTCCCAGGCCCGGGCGACGCCGTCCAGGACGGCCCGCTGCCCCTCGGGGCTACCGGCGTCCCACTCGCTGATCAGTACCGTCCCCGCGTCCGGCCGCCGGACCTGCGGGAACACATCCGTGACGAAGCCGTCCCCGGGACCGGTCACCGGGGCGGCGCTGCGCTGTGCGTCAAGAGAAGTCATGCCATGAGACTGCAATCTCAAGCGCGGTTGAGGTCAAGCGCTCCGGCAGGGCGCCCGCCGGCAGGGGCTCCTACGGACCCTCACCAAAGCCGGTGGGGCGGCACGCCGCAGCGCACCGCCCCATCCATGGCACCCGGAGGCCGGGCCGCTACCGGTAGTTCACGAACTGGATGGCGAAGTCCAGGTCCTTGCCCTTCAGCAGCTGCTGCACCGCCTGCAGGTCGTCCCGGCTCTTGGAGCTGACGCGCAGCTCGTCGCCCTGCACCTGCGCCTTGACGCCCTTGGGGCCCTCATCGCGGATGATCTTGGCGACCTTCTTCGCGTTCTCCTGCGAGATCCCCTCCTCGATGGAGGCGAAGATCTTGTACTCCTTGCCCGAGGCCTGCGGCTCGCCGGCGTCCAGCGCCTTCAGCGAGATCCCGCGCTTGACCAGCTTGGTCTCGAAGATGTCGAGCACGGCCTTGACCCGCTCCTCGGCGTTGGCCCGCATCTCGATCTTCTCGCCCGACCATGCGATCGACGCGCCCACGCCCTTGAAGTCGTAGCGCTGCGAGATCTCCTTGGCCGCCTGGTTGAGGGCGTTGTCGACCTCCTGCCGCTCTACCTTCGAGACGATGTCGAAACTGGAGTCGGCCATGTTGAGTTGGCTCCTCGTACCTAGATCCGTCAGGGCTGCGGACCGTGCCCGGACCGCCTGCCAAGCCTAGCCACCCGGCCAAGATCCAGCGCTCCGGAATCGAGTGGCGAACCACCCCCAGCCATCGGGTATGGTTTACGTCGTTGCCACGGAGCACCGCCCCAAAGCGGATCTCCCGGCAGCAAACCCTGGCGGTGTGCCCGAGCGGCCAAAGGGAGCAGACTGTAAATCTGCCGGCTTCGCCTTCCCAGGTTCGAATCCTGGCGCCGCCACAGGTGTGAAAAGGCCCCTGAGTTGTAGCGATACGACTCAGGGGCCTTTTCCGTGCGCCGACCCCGCGGTCGCCGCCGAGGCCGCGCAGCCGCGGGTCTCAGCGCCGCGCCACCGCCCGCACCGCCTCCGCCACGGGTACCTCGCCGCCGATCAGCTCCAGCGTTAGGCCGACGGTGCCCGGCTCGTCGAGCAGCTCCACGAGAGCGGCCGCCACGTCGTCGCGGGGCACCGCCCCGCGCCCGGTGGCGTCGGCCAGCGCCACCAGCGACGTTCCCGGCTCGTCCGTCAGCAGGCCCGGCCGCAGGATCGTCCAGTCCAGTCCGGCGCGCGCCCGTACGTCCGCGTCCGCGGCGCCCTTGGCCTTCAGATAGGCCGCGAAGACCGGGTCGGTGCCCTCGGGGGGCTCACGGTCCGCGCCCATGGCGGAGATCACCAGAAAGCGGCGTACGCCCGCCGCCTCGGCCGCGTCCGCGAAGAGCGCCGCCGCGCCGCGGTCCACCGTGTCCTTGCGGGCGATGCCGCTGCCCGGTCCGGCGCCCGCCGCGAAGACGGCCGCGTCGGCGCCCTCCAGGTGCCGGGCGAGGTCCTCCACGGACGCCGACTCCAGGTCGCAGACCACCGGCTCGGCCCCGGCGGCCAGGACGTCGCCGGCCTGCTCCGGCCGGCGGATGATGCCCGCGACCTCGTCCCCGCGCTTGGCGAGCAACCGCTCCAGCCGCAGCGCGATCTGACCATGTCCACCTGCGATGACAATGCGCATGATCCCGACCGTACGCCGAAGGGTCGCCGGCGGGCGCGGGACCGGCCGGACGAGGGGCGCCTTCTCGCCGCCCCCGGGTACGCGGTGCTCAGCGCTGCGACTGCCGGGGCAGCTCCAGCGCCACCTCTCCCGTCGCGTCGCAGTACTCGCGCACCGCGCTGGTACGGGCGACCACCCGCCCCCGGTGGATCACGATCCGGCTGTACGCCAGGGAGAGCACCCCGGCGATCCGCTCGCCGCGCACCGCCAGCAGCTCCGCGGGGAAGCCCGCCTCGACGCGCACCTCCGGCAGGCCCAGCGTCGCCCGCGCCGCCGCGCTCACCGACTCGTACGCCGCCTCCGGCGTGGCCTCGCCCAGGGACGCCAGGAGGTACGCGGCCTCCAACGGGTCGCCACGCCCCACCGGGTTCGCCACGTCCCGCAGCGCCCCGCTGCCGGCCGCCACCCGCACCCCGGCCGCCCGCAGCAGCCGCACGGGAGCCGGCCGCGACACCCGCGAGCCGTACCGCTCCAGGCCCGCGCAGTCGCCCTGCGGCAGACAGACCACGGCGACGTCCGCGGCCGCCAGCTGCTCGGCGACCCGGGCCGCCACGCTGCGCGGCATCCGCGTCATCCCGGCGCACGGCCCGAGGGCGACACCCGGCCGAAGGCCCCCGGACATCGCCGCGAAGCGGGCCAGCCGCGCCGGATCGTCGCCGTCGGTGTGCAGGTCCACCGGGCAGCCGTGCTCGTCGGCCAGTTCCAGGACCGCCTCGACGTAGCCGGCCGGATCGGGGTCCAGGTCCGGGCAGCCGCCGATGACCGAGGCGCCCATCTTCACCGCGTCCCGCAGCATCGACAGACCGTCCGCGCCGGCCACCCCGGTCAGCACCCGCGGCACCGCGACCGCCGCCAGATCGGCCATCCCGCGCAGCGACCTGCGGGCCTGCAGCACCGCCTGGAGGGAGCGCAGGCCCTGTACGTCGCCGATCCTGACGTGGCTGCGGGAGGCGGTGGCGCCGTGCCCCAGCTGCAGCAGCGCGGCCTCGGTCGTCCGCCGCTGGACGTCCTCGGGGGAGCCGGAGGCGGGGCCGTCGGAGTCCGCGGTCAGGGCGGTGTCGCAGTGCGCGTGCGGCTCGGCGGGGGCGGGCAGCAGCAGGTAGCCGGAGAGGTCGACGCGGGCGCCCTGGGGGGCGAGGCTGCCGGCCGTCCCCACGGCCTCGATGCGTCCGTCGCCGAGCCGTACGTCCACGGTGCGGCCGTCGGCGAGCCGGGCGCCGCACAGGACCAGCGAACCGCCGTCCGACCTGGTGTACCGACCGGGGCCGCCCGGTCTTCCCGGCTGGGGCTGCGGCGGACTGCTGTCGGACATCGCGCTCCTCGAAGGCCCGGGCGTGCAAGATCACGCAGCGTGCCTTCGAGACTAGGGCGCCTCCCGGGGAGCTTCGCGCAGGCGCGAAATAGTCGTACCGGTGTGGTGCGCGAGGCCGTTGGGGCGCGGCCCGGATACGGATTTCACGTTTGGCGGCGGGCCGTGTAATGTCTTCATCGCTCGCCCCAATAGCTCAGTCGGCAGAGCGTCTCCATGGTAAGGAGAAGGTCTACGGTTCGATTCCGTATTGGGGCTCTGATGTGAGAGGCACCTCGCCTTCGGGCGAGGGACTCCCGCATCGCAGCGGTGTAGCTCAGTCGGTAGAGCAAGCGGCTCATAATCGCTGTGTCACCGGTTCAAGTCCGGTCACCGCTACTGACAGTAGCCGATTGTGGGGTCGGTCCTTCGATCGGCTACTCTTTTCTGCGTTCATCCGTCCATCCGTCCGTCAAGGAGCACTCACGTGGCTGCCACCGACGTCCGCCCGAAGATCACGCTGGCCTGCGTGGAGTGCAAGGAGCGGAACTACATCACCAAGAAGAACCGGCGTAACGACCCGGACCGTCTTGAGATGAAGAAGCACTGCCCGCGCTGCAACTCGCACACCGCGCACCGCGAGACGCGATAACACCAGGCTCGTCCGTGAGGCCGTCCCCATTCTGGGGGCGGCCTCACGGCGTTATCACCATCAGTACACGGAGGTTGCGAGCCCATGGCGCTCGACCAGTCTTTTGTCGGACGCACGTACCCGCCCACCGACCCCTATGAGGTCGGCCGGGAAAAGATCCGCGAATTCGCCGAGGCGATCGGTGACCCCAACCCGGCCTACACCGACACCGAAGCGGCCAAGGCCCTCGGTCACCCCGATGTGATCGCGCCGCCGACTTTTGTGTTCGCGATCACTTTCAAGGCGGCGGGACAGGTCATCGAGGATCCGCAACTGGGTCTGGACTACAGCCGGGTGGTGCACGGCGACCAGAAGTTCGCCTACACCCGGCCGGTGCGCAGCGGTGACCGACTGGCCGTCACCTCCACCATCGAGGCCGTCAAGACCATGGCGGGCAACGACATCATCGACATCCGCGGCGAGGTGCACGACCAGGCGGGCGAACACGTCGTGACCGCCCTCACCAAGCTGGTGTCCCGTCGCGCCGAGGAGGCCTGAGATGACCGCGAAGATCTCTTACGACGACGTCGAGGTCGGCACCGAACTCCCGGCGCAGGCCTTTCCCGTGAGTCGTGCCACACTCGTGCGCTACGCGGGCGCCTCCGGCGACTTCAACCCGATCCACTGGAACGAGAAGTTCGCCAAGGAGGTCGGGCTGCCGGACGTCATCGCCCACGGCATGTTCACCATGGCCGAGGCGATCCGGGTGGTCACCGACTGGACCGGCGACCCCGGGGCGGTCGCCGAGTACAGCGTGCGCTTCACCAAGCCCGTCGTCGTCCCCAACGACGACGACGGCGCGCTGATCGAGGTCAGCGCCAAGGTGGCGGCCAAGCTCGACGACGACGCCCGTACGGTCCGGGTCGACCTCACCGCGATAAGCGCCGGCAAGAAGGTACTGGGCATGGCCCGTGCGGTGGTCCGCCTCGCCTGAGCGGGCGGCGGACGGAGGGGGCGGCCGGACGGCACTGTCGGACCGCCCCCGTACCCTTGGGCGCGTGCAGGAACGCCACGTAGAACACAACGCCCCCCTCGCCCGGCTGACCACCTTCCGGCTGGGCGGCCCGGCGACCCGCCTCGTCACGGCCACCACCGACGAGGAGGTGGTCGCCGCCGTCCGCGCCGCCGACGACGCCGGCACCCCGCTGCTGATCATCGGCGGCGGCAGCAACCTCGTCATCGGCGACAAGGGCTTCGAGGGCACCGCCCTGCGCATCGCCACCAGCGGCTTCTCGCTGGACGGCACGGCCCTGGAGCTCGCCGCGGGCGAGAACTGGTCCGACGCCGTCGCCCGTACGGTCGAGGCCGGGCTGGCCGGCGTCGAGTGCCTGGCCGGCATCCCCGGCTCGGCGGGCGCCACGCCGATCCAGAACGTGGGCGCGTACGGCCAGGAGGTCGCCACGACGATCACCGAGGTCGTCGCCTACGACCGCCGCGCCGGCGAGACCGTCACGATCCCGGGCGAGGAGTGCGGCTTCTCCTACCGCCACAGCCGTTTCAAGGCCGACCCCGAACGGTTCGTGGTGCTGCGGGTGCGCTTCGCCCTGGAGGACGCCGGAGGCCTCTCCGCGCCCCTGAAGTACCCCGAGACCGCCCGCGCCCTCGGCGTGGAGGCCGGCGACCGGGTCCCGGCCGCCATCGCCCGGGAGACCGTCCTGGCCCTGCGCGCGGGCAAGGGCATGGTGCTGGACGCGGCGGACCACGACACCTGGTCGGCCGGTTCCTTCTTCACCAACCCGATCCTCACCGAGGCCGAGCACGCCGCCTTCCTGCAGCGCGTCCAGGACCGCCTCGGCCCCGATGTCGCCCCGCCGGCCTTCCCCGCCGGCGACGGCCTGGTGAAGACCTCGGCGGCCTGGCTCATCGACCGCGCCGGCTTCACCAAGGGCTACGGCAGCGGCCCGGCCCGTATCTCCACCAAGCACACCCTGGCGCTCACGAACCGCGGCGCCGCCACCACCGAGGACCTGCTCGCGCTGGCCCGCGAGGTCCGCGACGGCGTCCACGCCGCCTTCGGCGTCACGCTCGTCAACGAACCGGTGACGGTCGGCGTCAGCCTCTAGCAGGGCTTCAAGGCCCCCGGCAGGGGCCAAGGGCCCGAGCGGCCCCGGAAGGCCCCGCACGGGGCCAGCCGGGCCCCTACTCGGCCAGCCAGGCGTCGATCTCCGTCAGCAGCCGCTGCTGGTCGTCCTGCGGGGCGCGTGAGCCGCGTACCGACTGCCGGGCCAGTTCGGCGAGTTCGAGGTCGGTGAAGCCGTGCGCGGTGCGGGCGATCTCGTACTGCGCGGCCAGCCGCGCGCCGAACAGCAGCGGGTCGTCCGCGCCGAGCGCCATCGGCACCCCGGCGTCGAAGAGCGTCCGCAGCGGCACGTCCTCCGGCTTCTCGTAGACCCCCAGCGCCACATTCGACGCCGGGCACACCTCGCAGGTCACCCCGCGCGAGGCCAGCCGGCGCAGCAGCGCGGGGTCCTCCGCGGCCCGGACGCCGTGCCCCACCCGGCCGGCGTGCAGATCGTCCAGACAGTCCCGGACGCTGGCCGGCCCGGACAGCTCGCCGCCGTGCGGCGCCGCCAGCAGACCGCCCTCCCGGGCGATGGCGAAGGCGCGGTCGAAGTCCCGGGCGAAACCCCGGCGTTCGTCGTTGGAGAGCCCGAAGCCGACCACTCCCCGATCGGCGTAGCGCACCGCCAGACGCGCCAGCGTACGGGCGTCCAGCGGGTGCTTCATGCGGTTCGCCGCGACCAGGACGCGCATGCCGAGCCCGGTGTCCCGGGAGGCGCTGTGCACCGCGTCCAGGATGATCTCCAGCGCCGGGATCAGCCCGCCCAGCCGCGGAGCGTACGAGGTCGGGTCGACCTGGATCTCCAGCCAGCGCGACCCGTCGCGGACGTCCTCCTCGGCGGCCTCGCGCACCAGCCGCTGGATGTCCTCGGGCGCGCGCAGACACGAGCGCGCGATGTCGTACAGCCGCTGGAAGCGGAACCAGCCGCGCTCGTCGGTGGCCCGCAGCCTGGGCGGCTCACCGCCCCGCAGGGCCTCCGGCAGATGGACGCCGTATTTGTCGGCGAGGTCCAGCAGGGTCGCCGGCCGCATCGAACCGGTGAAGTGCAGATGCAGATGGGCCTTCGGCAGCCGGCGCAGGTCTCGTACGGCGGCCCGGCCGCGGTCACGAGTGCTCGTGGGGTTCGGGGGACGTCCCCCTGACAAGGGCTCCATCAGCCGATCTTGCCGCATCCGGGCGGTACGCCGGTAGGGCCTTTCCCGAAGGGGTGTCCGGGAGAACGCGCGAGCGGGCGGCCGGAACGCCTTCCGACCGCCCGCTCAGGGCGCCTGCGCACAAGCCCGTGCGGCTACTTGGCCTCCGCCAGCAGCTTCTGGATCCGGGACACGCCCTCGACCAGGTCCTCGTCGCCCAGCGCGTACGAGAGCCGCAGGTAGCCGGGGGTGCCGAAGGCCTCGCCCGGAACGACGGCGACCTCCGCCTCCTCCAGGATCAGCTCGGCCAGCTCGACGCTGGTCTGCGGGCGCTTGCCGCGGATCTCCTTGCCCAGGAGCTCCTTGACCGACGGGTACGCGTAGAAGGCGCCCTCCGGCTCCGGGCACAGCACGCCGTCGATCTCGTTGAGCATCCGCACGATGGTCTTGCGGCGCCGGTCGAAGGCGACCTTCATCTCCTCGACGGCCGCGAGGTCGCCGGAGACCGCCGCGATGGCCGCGGCCTGCGCGACGTTGGAGACGTTGGAGGTGGCGTGCGACTGGAGGTTCGCGGCGGCCTTGATGACGTCCTTGGGGCCGATCGCCCAGCCCACCCGCCAGCCGGTCATCGCGTACGTCTTCGCCACGCCGTTGACGACGATGCACTTGTCGCGCAGCTCGGGCACGACCACCGGCAGCGACGAGAACTCGGCGTCGCCGTAGACCAGGTGCTCGTAGATCTCGTCGGTCAGCACCCACAGACCGTGCTCGGCGGCCCAGCGGCCGACCGCCTCGACCTGCTCGCGGGTGTACACCGCGCCGGTCGGGTTCGACGGCGAGACGAACAGCAGCACCTTGGTGCGCTCGGTGCGAGCCGCCTCCAACTGCTCCACGCTCACCCGGTAGCCGGTGGTCTCGTCGGCGACCACGTCGACCGGCACGCCGCCCGCGAGGCGGATCGACTCGGGGTAGGTCGTCCAGTACGGCGCCGGGACGATGACCTCGTCACCCGGGTCGAGGATGGCCGCGAACGCCTCGTAGATGGCCTGCTTGCCGCCGTTCGTCACCAGGACGTTCGCGGCCTCGATCTCGTAGCCGGAGTCGCGCAGCGTCTTCGCGGCGATCGCGGTCTTCAGCTCGGGGAGGCCGCCGGCCGGGGTGTAGCGGTGGTACTTCGGGTTGCGGCAGGCCTCGATCGCCGCCTCGACGATGTAGTCGGGCGTGGGGAAGTCGGGCTCACCGGCGCCGAAGCCGATCACCGGGCGTCCAGCGGCCTTGAGGGCCTTGGCCTTGGCGTCGACGGCCAGGGTCGCGGACTCGGAGATCGAACCGACGCGGGCCGATACCCGGCGGTCGGTGGGGGACGATGCGGAAGGGGTTGCAGCGCTCATACATGCATCGTTGCAGACCCCTGACGAGCCGGACACACGGGTTTGCGGGGCACCACCGGGACAATCGTGTTCGACGCCCGGCCCGGAAGCACGTACACTCGCTGATCGTTGGCTCCCAACGGGTCGCCGCGGCGCATGCACCTAGTGCAGTCGGCCGCATGCGGTAGGTTGGGGGAACCACAAAGGGTCGTAGCTCAATTGGTAGAGCACTGGTCTCCAAAACCAGCGGTTGGGGGTTCAAGTCCCTCCGGCCCTGCTACACGCACTCTCACCGCAGTGCGTGCACGCGTACGTATGCACCGCCGTGCGGCTCCACCGGGCGCGGCACGGCCACGACCCGGATTCAGGTGAGGACGAGTGACGGACGCCCTGGGCTCCATCGACATGCCTGAGCGTGGCCGTTCCGAGGACGATGCCTCGGAGTCCCAGAAGAAGCCCCGTCGTGGCGGCAAGCGCGGCAAGAAGGGCCCCTTCGCGCGTCTCGCGCTCTTTTACCGCCAGATCGTCGCGGAGCTCCGTAAGGTCGTCTGGCCCACGCGTAGCCAGCTGTCGACGTACACCAGTGTGGTGATCGTCTTCGTTGTCATCATCATCGGTCTCGTAACCGTGATTGACTTGGGAATCAACCGAGTCGTCGGGTACGTCTTCGGCTGATCCCGCGGAGGGCGCCTGCGCGGGCGCCCGTTTCGCATGTTCAACCCCTTGAAGCCAGGAAGAAGCAGCCACCGTGTCTGACCCGAACCTGAACGACGCCGCCGAATCCGCCGAGACGGCAGCGGCCGACGTTGACGCGGCTGCCTCGGCCGAGGTCGAGGGCGACGACACCGAGCGTGAGATCGTCGAGGGCGCCGACGTCGCCGACGAGCTCGACGCCGAGGATGCCGAAGCCGGCGAGCCCGCCGAAGAAGCCGCGGTGCACGTCGAGGACGAGGCCGCCGCCGAGACCGCCGAGGACGAGACCGCCGAGGAGCAGGAGCCGGTCGACCCGGTGGCCGCCCTCCGCGACGAACTGCGCGGCCTGCCCGGCGAGTGGTACGTCATCCACACCTACGCGGGCTACGAGAACCGTGTGAAGACCAACCTCGAGCAGCGCGCCGTCTCGCTGAACGTCGAGGACTACATCTTCCAGGCCGAGGTGCCGCAGGAAGAGGTCGTCCAGATCAAGAACGGCGACCGTCGCACCGTCCGCCAGAACAAGCTCCCCGGCTATGTGCTGGTGCGCATGGACCTGACGAACGAGTCCTGGGGCGTCGTCCGCAACACCCCCGGTGTCACCGGCTTCGTCGGCAACGCCTACGACCCCTACCCGCTGACGCTGGACGAGATCGTCAAGATGCTCGCCCCGGAGGCCGAGGAGAAGGCCGCCAAGGAGGCCGCCGCGGCCGAGGGCAAGCCGGCGCCGTCCCGCAAGGTCGAGGTCCAGGTCCTGGACTTCGAGGTGGGCGACTCCGTCACCGTCACCGACGGTCCGTTCGCGACGCTGCAGGCCACGATCAACGAGATCAACGCCGACTCGAAGAAGGTCAAGGGCCTGGTGGAGATCTTCGGCCGGGAGACCCCGGTCGAGCTCTCCTTCGACCAGATCCAGAAGAACTGACCCCACTCGGTCCTCAGTTCCCAGTCTTCCGAACAGGTCGGGCGGGCCCTTCGCGGCCTGTCTGACCTGCTCGGTTTTTGGCCGCACCGCTATACCCGTTATCGTTGTGCGGTATGCCTCCATCCGGATGACCGGGTGGAATGGCGAAACACCTCTCACTAGGACCCGGAGAGAGCATGCCTCCCAAGAAGAAGAAGGTCACGGGGCTTATCAAGCTCCAGATCCAGGCCGGTGCCGCAAACCCGGCTCCGCCGGTCGGCCCCGCGCTGGGTCAGCACGGCGTCAACATCATGGAGTTCTGCAAGGCCTACAACGCCGCGACCGAGTCGCAGCGTGGCATGGTCGTGCCGGTGGAGATCACGGTCTACGAGGACCGTTCCTTCACCTTCGTCACCAAGACTCCGCCGGCCGCGAAGCTCATCCTGAAGGCCGCGGGCGTGGAGAAGGGCTCCGGCGAGCCGCACAAGACCAAGGTCGCCAAGATCACCGAGGCGCAGGTCCGCGAGATCGCCACCACCAAGATGCCCGACCTGAACGCCAACGACCTGGACGCCGCGTCGAAGATCATCGCCGGCACCGCCCGCTCCATGGGCATCACGGTCGAGGGCTGATCCCAGCCCCTTTTTGGCACCCCCGTGGCAGGACCAGGCGCTGGTCCGCACCACGACTCCACCCACTGCATCAGGAGCAGAAGTGAAGCGCAGCAAGACTCTTCGCAACGCGGACGCGAAGATCGACCGGGAGCGTCTGTACGCCCCGCTCGAGGCCGTCCGTCTCGCCAAGGACACCTCCTCGACCAAGTTCGACGCGACCGTCGAGGTCGCCATGCGTCTGGGCGTCGACCCGCGCAAGGCCGACCAGATGGTCCGTGGCACCGTGAACCTCCCGCACGGCACCGGTAAGACCGCCCGGGTCCTGGTCTTCGCGACCGGTGACCGTGCTGCGGCCGCGGAAGCCGCCGGCGCCGACATCGTCGGCTCGGACGAGCTCATCGACGAGGTCTCCAAGGGTCGCCTGGACTTCGACGCCGTCGTCGCCACCCCGGACCTCATGGGCAAGGTCGGCCGCCTCGGCCGCGTGCTCGGTCCCCGTGGTCTGATGCCGAACCCGAAGACCGGCACCGTCACCCCGGATGTCGCCAAGGCTGTCACCGACATCAAGGGCGGCAAGATCGAGTTCCGCGTGGACAAGCACGCGAACCTCCACTTCATCATCGGCAAGGTCTCCTTCGACGAGACCAAGCTGGTGGAGAACTACGCCGCGGCGCTCGAGGAGATCACCCGCCTCAAGCCGTCCGCCGCCAAGGGCCGCTACATCAAGAAGGCCACCATCACCACCACGATGGGCCCCGGCATCCCGCTGGACGCCAACCGCACCCGCAACCTCCTCGTCGAGGACGAGGCCGTCTGATCTTCCTGATCGACGACGCCTCGTAGCGCGCGCACCTCGCATTCAGGCCCCGTTCTCCGGCGAGGAGAGCGGGGCCTGACGCATGCGCTGTCACCCCTCTGGTCTAAGGTCGTCCCGAGGTCCGTAAGGCAGATTTAAAGGGGGAGCCCGAGTGCGCAGCACGCGTATGGCCGCCGTTGTGGCGGGAGTTGTCATGGTGGCCGGTCTGACCGGTTGTAACGGCAACAAGAGTGACAACGCCGGCGGAAGCGGCGGCGCGGACGGCAAGTCGCCGCTGGAGGTGGCGCTCGCCTCGCTGAAGACCGCCTCGGAGCAGACCGACGGCAAGAAGTCCGCCAAGGTCGACGGCGAGATCAAGAACGGCCCGTCCACCCAGACGATGAAGGGTGCGATGGACTGGTCCGCAGGCATGCGGATGGACGTCGACATCACGCAGTCCGGCGGCCAGTCCCCGGTGGCCGGCAAGCCCGTGAAGACGCTGTACACGCCGCAGGCGATGTTCATGAACATGGGCGCCGCCGGGATGCCGGTGGGCGGCAAGAACTGGGTGAAGTACGACTACGACGCGCTCGCGAAGAAGATGGGTCCGGCCGGCGCGCTGCTCAAGGACCAGATGAACAACAACAACCCGAACCGCGCGATGCAGCTGCTGATCGCCTCGGGCAAGGTCAAGGAAGCCGGCAAGGAGGACGTCCGCGGCGTCCAGGCGACCCACTACACCGGCACGCTCTCGGTGTCCGAGCTGACGCGCATGCAGTCCAAGAGCATCAGCGAGCAGGACCTGAAGGCGCTGGAGGCGCAGCTGAAGGCCGCCGGCACGAAGAACGAGACCATCGATCTGTGGATCAGCTCGGACAACCTGCTGGTCAAGAAGCGCGAGCAGATGGTCGGTGGCGCCACCACGTTCGACTCGACGGTCTACTACTCGGACTACGGCACCAAGGTCACGGTGACCGAGCCGCCGGCCGGTGAGACCGTGGACTTCGACAAGGTCTCCCAGCCGTAACGCGCGCCGCTACGCACGTTCGGCCCGTCGGCCGGGAGGGGCGCCCACTGCCCCTTCCCGGCCGATTTGCCTGACGCGGGCCGCTCCCGTAACGTATCCGCGAAGCCAAAGACCGCTGGTTGTCTCTGCGCGTCCGATCACGGATGTGCGGTGGCCGAAGGATCCGCTAGCTGCGGACGGCCTGCGCAGGTGTGAATGTGGAAGAACTCCCGGGTGTATGCCTGGTCGAGTCTCGCCCCGTGCGCCTGCGCCGGGGCGTTTGTTTTGCCCAGCCCCTTCTGCGCGGTCCTCATCACCCGGAAGGAGGCCGAGGCTCATGGCGACGTCTGAAAAGAACGCAGCCGTTGCGGAGATCACTGAGAAGCTCCGTGAATCCAACGCAGCTGTTGTGACTTCTTACACCGGACTGACTGTGGCGCAGCTCAAGGAGCTGCGTCGTTCTCTCGGCGAGAACGCTCAGTACCGTGTGGTGAAGAACACGCTGACCAAGATCGCGGCCAAGGAGGCCGGGATTCAGCTGGACGAGCACCTCAAGGGCTCGACCGCTGTCGCCTTCGTGACCGGTGACCCGGTCACGGCGGCGAAGGGTCTTCGTGACTTCGCCAAGGAGAACCCCGCTCTCGTCATCAAGGGCGGTGTCCTTGACGGCAAGGCGCTGTCCGCCGACGAGATCAAGAAGCTTGCGGACCTCGAGTCCCGCGAGGTTCTGCTCAGCAAGCTGGCGGGTGCCTTCAAGGCCAAGCAGTCCCAGGCTGCTTCGGTCTTCCAGGCGCTCCCGTCGAAGCTGGTCCGCACCGTGGACGCGCTTCGCGCCAAGCAGGCCGAGCAGGGCGGTGCCGAGTAATTCGGCTCGCGCAGTGATCGTCGCCGCGTGAGGCGACGGTCGTAGCGGGCCCAGTACGCCCGCCTTTTATGTACATCCGGCACCAGCCGAATTAGTGGAAGGACCGCCACCATGGCGAAGCTCAGCCAGGAAGATCTGCTCGCGCAGTTCGAGGAGATGACCCTCATCGAGCTCTCCGAGTTCGTGAAGGCGTTCGAGGAGAAGTTCGACGTCACCGCCGCCGCTGCCGCGCCGGTCGTCGTCGCCGGTGCCGCTGGTGGCGCCGCCGCCGAGGCCGCCGAGGAGCAGGACGAGTTCGACGTCATCCTCACCGGCGCCGGTGACAAGAAGATCCAGGTCATCAAGGTCGTGCGTGAGCTGACCTCCCTGGGCCTGAAGGAGGCCAAGGACCTCGTCGACGGCACCCCGAAGCCGGTCCTCGAGAAGGTCGCCAAGGACGCCGCGGAGAAGGCCGCCGAGGCCCTCAAGGGCGCCGGCGCCTCCGTCGAGGTCAAGTGACCCCACTGAGTCTCTGACTCGGGTCCTGAGCGCCTGAGGCGTAACGGACGACAGCGAAGGGCGATCACCCATGCGGGTGGTCGCCCTTCGGCGTGCTCGCCACGGCTGCATTGCCCGGGGCCGGAGTGCGAGTATGGTGATCATCGTTGCCCGGACGTGCCCCCATGTGACGATCTCGCAGAGGTGGGGGGCCTTGACGAACCGCACGCGGCGCGCAATTCTCGGGACGCGACGCAGAAGCGATCCAGGGTTCGAGGCATGGATCGCCGACGAAGAGGGAAGCATCGGTGTGCGCCACTGGCGCAGGGCTTTCGGCAGGCGCAGGGCATTGAGAAGAACAAACAACGAGGGGATCCTCCGTCGGGGAGGACGCGACCTCCCGGAGGGAGAAGATCGGTATCACAGTGCTGAACCGGTCTTCGGAAACTCGCTCTGGACATCAGTGTGCCAAGTGGCTACACTGACCCTTTGCGCTGCCTGTTAGCTGCTCCCTGCCCGTCACCAGGGGCATATCCGAGCCCGAGCAAAGCTGGATGATCCGCCCTGACCTGGGCTTTCTCTCAGTCTGCTCGATTCGGAACCGGTACGCGCGTAGTGAGTCCGAGCCCTCGGAAGGACCCCCTCTTGGCCGCCTCGCGCAACGCCTCGACTGCCAATACGAACAACGGCGACAGCACCGCCCCGCTGCGCATCTCTTTTGCGAAGATCAAGGAGCCCCTCGGGGTTCCGAACCTCCTTGCGCTGCAGACCGAAAGCTTCGACTGGCTGCTCGGCAATGCCGCATGGAAGGGTCGCGTCGAGGCTGCGCTGGAGAGTGGGCAGGAAGTTCCCACCAAGTCCGGTCTCGAAGAGATCTTCGAAGAGATCTCCCCGATCGAAGACTTCTCCGGGTCGATGTCGCTGACGTTCCGCGACCACCGCTTCGAGCCCCCGAAGAACTCCATCGACGAGTGCAAGGAGCGCGACTTCACGTACGCGGCTCCGCTGTTCGTCACCGCCGAGTTCACCAACAACGAGACCGGCGAGATCAAGTCCCAGACGGTCTTCATGGGCGACTTCCCGCTCATGACCAACAAGGGCACCTTCTGCATCAACGGCACCGAGCGTGTCGTCGTCTCGCAGCTGGTCCGCTCGCCGGGCGTCTACTTCGACAGCTCCATCGACAAGACGTCCGACAAGGACATCTTCTCCGCCAAGATCATCCCGTCCCGGGGTGCCTGGCTGGAGATGGAGATCGACAAGCGCGACATGGTCGGTGTGCGCATCGACCGCAAGCGCAAGCAGTCCGTGACCGTCCTGCTCAAGGCGCTCGGGTGGACCACCGAGCAGATCCTCGAGGAGTTCGGCGAGTACGAGTCCATGCGCGCCACCCTGGAGAAGGACCACACCCAGGGTCAGGACGACGCGCTGCTGGACATCTACCGCAAGCTGCGTCCGGGCGAGCCGCCGACCCGTGAGGCCGCGCAGACGCTGCTGGAGAACCTGTACTTCAACCCCAAGCGCTACGACCTCGCCAAGGTCGGCCGCTACAAGGTCAACAAGAAGCTCGGCGGCGAGGAGCCGCTCGACGCGGGCGTGCTGACCACCGACGACGTCATCGCCACCATCAAGTACCTGGTCAAGCTGCACGCCGGCGAGACCGAGACGATGGGCGAGAGCGGCCGGGAGATCGTCGTCGAGACCGACGACATCGACCACTTCGGCAACCGTCGTCTGCGCAACGTCGGCGAGCTCATCCAGAACCAGGTCCGCACGGGTCTGGCTCGTATGGAGCGCGTCGTGCGCGAGCGCATGACCACCCAGGACGTCGAGGCGATCACGCCGCAGACCCTGATCAACATCCGGCCGGTCGTCGCCTCCATCAAGGAGTTCTTCGGCACCAGCCAGCTGTCCCAGTTCATGGACCAGACCAACCCGCTGTCGGGTCTGACCCACAAGCGCCGTCTGTCGGCGCTGGGCCCGGGTGGTCTCTCCCGTGAGCGGGCCGGCCTGGACGTCCGTGACGTGCACCCGTCGCACTACGGCCGCATGTGCCCGATCGAGACCCCTGAAGGTCCCAACATCGGTCTGATCGGCTCGCTGGCCTCCTACGGCCGGGTCAACGTCTTCGGCTTCATCGAGACGCCGTACCGCAAGGTCGTCGACGGCCAGGTCACCGAGGAGGTGGACTACCTCACCGCCGATGAGGAGGACCGCTTCCTGATCGCGCAGGCCAACGCCAAGCTCAGCGACGACATGCGCTTCTCCGAGCAGCGTGTGCTGGTCCGCCGTCGTGGCGGCGAGGTCGACCTCGTCCCCGCCGACGAGGTGGACTTCATGGACGTCTCGCCGCGCCAGATGGTGTCGGCCGCGACCGCCATGATCCCGTTCCTCGAGCACGACGACGCCAACCGCGCGCTCATGGGATCGAACATGATGCGCCAGGCCGTTCCGCTGATCAAGGCGGAGTCGCCGCTGGTCGGCACCGGCATGGAGTACCGCTGCGCGGTCGACGCCGGCGACGTCATCAAGGCCGAGAAGGACGGTGTGGTCCAGGAGGTCTCCGCGGACTACATCACCGTCGCCAACGACGACGGCACGTACACCACGTACCGCGTCGCCAAGTTCACCCGCTCCAACCAGGGCACCTCCTTCAACCAGAAGGTCGTCGTGGACGAGGGCGCGCGGGTCATCGAGGGCCAGGTCCTCGCCGACGGTCCGTCCACGGACCAGGGCGAGATGGCGCTCGGCAAGAACCTGCTCGTCGCGTTCATGCCGTGGGAGGGCCACAACTACGAGGACGCGATCATCCTGTCGCAGCGCCTCGTGCAGGACGACGTCCTCTCCTCGATCCACATCGAGGAGCACGAGGTCGACGCCCGTGACACCAAGCTCGGCCCCGAGGAGATCACCCGGGACATCCCGAACGTCTCCGAGGAGGTCCTCTCCGACCTCGACGAGCGCGGCATCATCCGGATCGGTGCCGAGGTCGTCGCCGGCGACATCCTCGTCGGCAAGGTCACGCCCAAGGGTGAGACCGAGCTGACCCCCGAGGAGCGCCTGCTCCGCGCGATCTTCGGTGAGAAGGCGCGCGAGGTGCGCGACACCTCGCTGAAGGTGCCGCACGGTGAGATCGGCAAGGTCATCGGCGTCCGCGTCTTCGACCGCGAGGAGGGCGACGAGCTGCCCCCGGGCGTGAACCAGCTGGTCCGCGTCTACGTCGCCCAGAAGCGCAAGATCACCGACGGTGACAAGCTCGCCGGCCGCCACGGCAACAAGGGCGTCATCTCGAAGATCCTGCCGGTCGAGGACATGCCGTTCCTGGAGGACGGCACCCCGGTCGACATCATCCTCAACCCGCTGGGTGTCCCGTCCCGAATGAACCCGGGACAGGTCCTGGAGATCCACCTCGGCTGGCTCGCCAGCCAGGGCTGGAAGGTCGAGGGCTCCGAGGAGTGGCAGCAGCGTCTGCAGGCGATCGGCGCCGACGACGTCGCGCCGCGCACCAACGTCGCGACCCCGGTCTTCGACGGTGCGCGCGAGGACGAGCTGGCGGGTCTGTTCGACTCCACGCTCCCCAACCGCGACGGCGAGCGGATGGTCAAGGGCTCCGGCAAGGCGCAGCTGTTCGACGGCCGCTCCGGTGAGCCGTTCCCGGACCCGATCTCGGTCGGGTACATGTACATCCTCAAGCTGCACCACCTGGTCGACGACAAGCTGCACGCGCGTTCGACCGGTCCGTACTCGATGATCACCCAGCAGCCGCTGGGTGGTAAGGCTCAGTTCGGTGGCCAGCGGTTCGGTGAGATGGAGGTGTGGGCGCTGGAGGCTTACGGCGCCGCGTACGCCCTCCAGGAGCTGCTGACGATCAAGTCCGACGACGTGACCGGCCGCGTGAAGGTCTACGAGGCCATCGTCAAGGGCGAGAACATCCCCGAGCCCGGCATCCCCGAGTCCTTCAAGGTGCTCATCAAGGAGATGCAGTCCCTGTGCCTCAACGTGGAGGTGCTGTCCTCGGACGGCATGTCCATCGAGATGCGCGACACCGACGAGGACGTCTTCCGCGCTGCGGAGGAGCTCGGCATCGACCTGTCCCGGCGCGAGCCGAGCAGCGTCGAAGAGGTCTGACGGGTCTGGCCGGGACCCCCTTGCTCCAAGGAGGTCCCGGCCCCGCCCCGGACCCCGTACAGACCATCTAGACACGACCCTGAGAGGGATTGACGCATAGTGCTCGACGTCAACTTCTTCGACGAGCTGCGGATCGGCCTCGCCACCGCTGACGACATCCGTCAGTGGTCCCACGGTGAGGTCAAGAAGCCGGAGACCATCAACTACCGCACCCTCAAGCCCGAAAAGGACGGACTCTTCTGCGAGAAGATCTTCGGTCCGACCCGGGACTGGGAGTGCTACTGCGGTAAGTACAAGCGCGTCCGCTTCAAGGGCATCATCTGCGAGCGCTGCGGCGTCGAGGTCACTCGCGCCAAGGTGCGCCGTGAGCGGATGGGCCACATCGAGCTGGCCGCTCCTGTTACCCACATCTGGTACTTCAAGGGCGTGCCGAGCCGGCTGGGCTACCTGCTGGACCTCGCGCCCAAGGACCTCGAGAAGGTCATCTACTTCGCCGCGTACATGATCACGTTCGTGGACGAGGAGCGCCGTACGCGCGATCTGCCCTCGCTGGAGGCCCACGTCTCCGTCGAGCGCCAGCAGATCGAGCAGCGCCGCGACTCCGACCTGGAGGCCCGCGCCAAGAAGCTCGAGACCGACCTGGCCGAGCTGGAGGCCGAGGGCGCCAAGGCCGACGTGCGCCGCAAGGTGCGCGAGGGCGCCGAGCGTGAGATGAAGCAGCTGCGCGACCGTGCGCAGCGCGAGATCGACCGTCTCGACGAGGTCTGGAACCGCTTCAAGAACCTCAAGGTCCAGGACCTTGAGGGCGACGAGCTGCTCTACCGCGAGCTGCGTGACCGCTTCGGCACGTACTTCGACGGTTCCATGGGTGCCGCTGCCCTGCAGAAGCGCCTGGAGACCTTCGACCTGGACGAGGAGGCCGAGCGCCTCCGCGAGATCATCCGGACCGGCAAGGGCCAGAAGAAGACCCGTGCGCTCAAGCGCCTCAAGGTCGTCTCCGCCTTCCTGCAGACCCGCAACAGCCCCAAGGGCATGGTGCTGGACTGCATCCCGGTGATCCCGCCGGACCTGCGTCCGATGGTGCAGCTGGACGGTGGCCGCTTCGCGACCTCCGACCTGAACGACCTGTACCGCCGTGTGATCAACCGCAACAACCGCCTCAAGCGTCTCCTTGACCTCGGCGCCCCCGAGATCATCGTGAACAACGAGAAGCGGATGCTGCAGGAGGCCGTCGACGCGCTGTTCGACAACGGCCGCCGCGGTCGCCCGGTGACCGGTCCCGGTAACCGCCCGCTGAAGTCGCTGTCCGACATGCTCAAGGGCAAGCAGGGCCGCTTCCGTCAGAACCTGCTCGGTAAGCGAGTCGACTACTCGGCGCGTTCCGTCATCGTCGTCGGCCCGCAGCTCAAGCTGCACCAGTGTGGTCTGCCCAAGGCCATGGCGCTGGAGCTGTTCAAGCCGTTCGTGATGAAGCGCCTGGTGGACCTCAACCACGCGCAGAACATCAAGAGCGCCAAGCGCATGGTGGAGCGCGGCCGCACGGTCGTGTACGACGTCCTCGAAGAGGTCATCGCCGAGCACCCGGTTCTGCTGAACCGTGCTCCCACCCTGCACCGCCTCGGCATCCAGGCCTTCGAGCCGCAGCTGGTCGAGGGCAAGGCCATTCAGATCCACCCGCTCGTCTGCACCGCGTTCAACGCGGACTTCGACGGTGACCAGATGGCCGTCCACCTCCCGCTGTCCGCGGAGGCGCAGGCCGAGGCCCGCATCCTGATGCTGTCCTCGAACAACATCCTCAAGCCGGCCGACGGCCGTCCGGTCACCATGCCGACCCAGGACATGGTGCTGGGCCTCTTCTTCCTCACCACGGACGAGGAGGAGCGCGAGGTCAAGGGCGAGGGCCGGTCCTTCGGCTCGGTCGCCGAGGCGATCATGGCCTTCGACGCCCGCGAGCTCTCGCTCCAGGCCAAGGTCGACATCCGCTTCCCGATCGGCACCGTCCCGCCGCGTGGCTGGACCCCGCCGGCCGTGGACGAGGCCGACGGCTTCGGTGCGACCGAGTGGCAGCAGGGTGACAGCTTCCGCCTGCGGACGACCCTGGGCCGTGCGCTCTTCAACGAGCTGCTGCCCGAGGACTACCCGTTCGTCGACTACTCGGTGGGCAAGAAGCAGCTCTCCGCGATCGTCAACGACCTGGCCGAGCGCTACCCGAAGGTCATCGTCGCGGCGACCCTGGACAACCTGAAGGCGGCCGGTTTCCACTGGGCCACCCGCTCGGGCGTCACCGTCGCCGTCTCCGACATCGTCGTGCCGGAGGCCAAGAAGGCCATCGTCGCGGGCTACGAGGCCCAGGACGAGAAGGTCCAGAAGCAGTACGAGCGCGGTCTGATCACCAAGGACGAGCGCACTCAGGAACTGATCAACATCTGGACCAAGGCGACCAACGAGGTCGCCGAGGCGATGAACGAGAACTTCCCCAAGACCAACCCCATCTTCATGATGGTTGACTCGGGTGCCCGAGGAAACATGATGCAGATGCGGCAGATCGCCGGTATGCGTGGTCTGGTGTCGAACGCGAAGAACGAGACCATCCCGCGTCCGATCAAGGCGTCGTTCCGCGAGGGTCTGTCCGTGCTGGAGTACTTCATCTCCACGCACGGTGCCCGTAAGGGTCTGGCGGACACCGCTCTGCGTACCGCCGACTCCGGTTACCTCACCCGTCGTCTGGTCGACGTCTCCCAGGACGTCATCATTCGCGAGGAGGACTGCGGTACGGAGCGCGGCCTCAAGCTGCGGATCGCCTCGAAGGGCGCCGACGGTGTCCTGCGCAAGGCGGACGACGTCGAGTCCAGCGTCTACGCCCGCATGCTCGCCGAGGACGTCGTGGTGGACGGCAAGGTCGTCGCACCGGCCAACGTCGACCTCGGTGACGTGCTCATCGACGCGCTGGTCAACGCGGGCGTGGAGGAGGTCAAGACCCGCTCGGTCCTGACCTGTGAGTCCGCGGTCGGCACCTGCGCCTACTGCTACGGCCGTTCGCTGGCCACCGGCAAGCTGGTCGACATCGGTGAGGCGGTCGGCATCATCGCCGCCCAGTCCATCGGTGAGCCCGGCACCCAGCTGACGATGCGTACCTTCCACACCGGTGGTGTGGCCGGTGACGACATCACCCTGGGTCTGCCGCGTGTCGTCGAGCTCTTCGAGGCCCGTACGCCCAAGGGTGTCGCCCCGATCTCGGAGGCGGCCGGCCGCGTCCGGATCGAGGAGACCGAGAAGACCAAGAAGGTCATCGTCACCCCGGACGACGGCAGCGACGAGACGGCGTACGGCGTCTCCAAGCGTGCCCGCCTCCTGGTGGCGGAGGGCGACCACGTCACGGTCGGCCAGCCGCTGACCGTGGGTGCCGTCAACCCGCACGACGTGCTGCGGATCCTCGGCCAGCGCGCCGTCCAGGTCCACCTGGTCGGCGAGGTCCAGAAGGTCTACAACAGCCAGGGCGTGGCGATCCACGACAAGCACATCGAGATCATCATCCGGCAGATGCTGCGCCGTGTGACGATCATCGAGTCCGGCGACGCGGAGCTGCTGCCGGGCGAGCTGGTGGAGCGCACGAAGTTCGAGGGCGAGAACCGTCGCGTCGTGGCGGAAGGCGGCCACCCGGCCTCCGGCCGTCCGCAGCTGATGGGTATCACCAAGGCTTCGCTGGCCACCGAGTCCTGGCTGTCGGCGGCGTCCTTCCAGGAGACGACCCGGGTTCTGACCGACGCGGCGATCAACGCCAAGTCGGACTCCCTGATCGGCCTCAAGGAGAACGTCATCATCGGTAAGCTCATCCCGGCCGGTACGGGCCTGTCCCGCTACCGCAACATCCGGGTCGAGCCCACCGAGGAGGCCAAGGCCGCGATGTACTCGGCCGTCGGTTACGACGACATCGACTACTCGCCCTTCGGCACCGGCTCCGGCCAGGCGGTCCCGCTGGAGGACTACGACTACGGTCCGTACAACCAGTAAGCCGATGTGTACCGGCACGACGGCCGGTACGACAGCAACAGGGCGGTCACCCCTCGTGGGGTGGCCGCCCTGCGGCATTGGGGGCCGTGCGGGGGAACTTGTCTCCCCATTGCTGCGTCTGTGATGAGAAGATGGGGAGAACTGTCGAGCGGGGGGAGGTTCGCGAAGTGGCATTCCAGCCTTGGCAGGGTGGACAGCCCGCTCAGCCGCCGAATCAGGTGCCGGCCATGCGGGCTTCGCACGCCGATCGTGAGCGGGCGGTCGATGTGCTCAAGGCGGGGTTCGCCGAGGGGCGGCTGCTGCAGCCGGAGTACGAGCAGCGGATCGCCCGGGCCTACGAGGCGCAGACGCATTCCGAGCTGCAGATGCTGGTCGCGGACCTGCCGATGGGGCCGGTGCCGCAGGCGCAGTTCATGCCGCAGCGGCCGATGGTGCCGGCGACGTTCATGCCGATGCCGATGCCGATGCCGGTGACGACGAACAGCTCGGCGACCGGCGCGCTGGTCTGCGGGATCATGACGCCGGTGACCTGGGGCCTGACGGCGATCCCGGCGGTCATCCTGGGGCACAAGGCGCGCGCCGAGATCCGCCGGACCGGACAGGGCGGGGACGGGCAGGCCATCACGGGACTGATCCTGGGCTGGCTGGCGATCGGCGGTTGGGCGCTCTTCCTGCTGATCTTCATCCTGTCGGCGGCGGTCGGCCTCTGACGGCTCCGGTGGATTCCGGCGTGGCCCGGGCGTGTTGCAGGGGTGTGGCGCCTTCTTCCGTACGGCCGTGGATCGCACTACGGTGGCCGCAACGCCGTGACGAGTCCGGCGTGTCCTTCGCGTGTGCATTTGTTTTGACCGCAGCCAATGCGGTAGGTACGCTCTGACCTTGTGCCTGGGGTGTCCCTGGGCTGCCGTGCGCGCATTCTCCCCCAGCCACTGGGCCGGGAGCGGCGTCCACACGGGAGCCAGGTTTATGACACCGCAATCTGCCGCCTCACTCGTTCCAGCGAGGACCGGACTGCAGTATTCGACACACCCGACCGCGTGGGTCGGGGGCGTTCCAGGTTAGCTTTACCGAGACTGGCACACAGAAACCGGAGAAACGGTGCCTACGATCCAGCAGCTGGTCCGCAAGGGCCGGCAGGACAAGGTCGAGAAGAACAAGACGCCCGCGCTCGAGGGTTCTCCCCAGCGCCGTGGCGTCTGCACGCGTGTTTTCACCACCACCCCGAAGAAGCCGAACTCGGCCCTGCGTAAGGTCGCGCGTGTGCGTCTGACCAGCGGGATCGAGGTCACCGCTTACATTCCGGGTGAGGGCCACAACCTCCAGGAGCACTCGATCGTGCTCGTGCGTGGCGGCCGTGTGAAGGACCTGCCGGGTGTTCGGTACAAGATCATCCGCGGCTCCCTCGACACGCAGGGCGTCAAGAACCGCAAGCAGGCTCGCAGCCGCTACGGCGCCAAGAAGGAGAAGTAAGAATGCCTCGTAAGGGCCCCGCCCCGAAGCGCCCGGTCATCATCGACCCGGTCTACGGCTCTCCTCTGGTGACCTCCCTCATCAACAAGGTTCTGCTGAACGGCAAGCGCTCCACCGCCGAGCGCATCGTTTACGGCGCCATGGAGGGTCTGCGCGAGAAGACCGGCAACGACCCGGTCATCACGCTCAAGCGCGCGCTCGAGAACATCAAGCCGACCCTTGAGGTCAAGTCCCGCCGCGTCGGTGGCGCGACCTACCAGGTCCCGGTCGAGGTCAAGCCCGGCCGTGCGGCCACTCTCTCGCTCCGCTGGCTCGTGGGCTACTCCCGCGCCCGCCGCGAGAAGACCATGACCGAGCGCCTCATGAACGAACTGCTCGACGCCTCCAACGGCCTCGGCGCTTCGGTCAAGAAGCGCGAGGACACGCACAAGATGGCCGAGTCCAACAAGGCCTTCGCGCACTACCGCTGGTAGTCGCAACCCACATCGAGACCGAGAGAAGATTGAGCCACTATGGCCACCACTTCGCTTGACCTGGCCAAGGTCCGCAACATCGGGATCATGGCCCACATCGACGCGGGCAAGACGACCACCACCGAGCGGATCCTGTTCTACACCGGCGTTTCGTACAAGATCGGTGAGGTCCACGACGGCGCTGCCACGATGGACTGGATGGAGCAGGAGCAGGAGCGCGGCATCACGATTACGTCCGCCGCGACGACCTGTCACTGGCCGCTCGAGGACGTCGATCACACCATCAACATCATCGACACGCCCGGCCACGTCGACTTCACCGTCGAGGTGGAGCGCTCGCTGCGCGTGCTCGACGGTGCCGTGACGGTGTTCGACGGCGTCGCCGGTGTCGAGCCGCAGTCCGAGACCGTTTGGCGTCAGGCGGACCGCTACGGCGTGCCGCGTATCTGCTTCGTCAACAAGCTGGACCGTACCGGTGCCGAGTTCCACCGCTGCGTCGACATGATCACGGACCGCCTCGGCGCGACCCCGATCGTGATGCAGCTGCCGATCGGCACCGAGGCCGACTTCAAGGGCGTGGTCGACCTCGTCCGCATGAAGGCGCTCGTCTGGTCCGCCGAGGCCGCCAAGGGCGAGATGTACGACGTCGTCGACATCCCGGCCACGCACGCCGAGGCCGCCGACGAGTGGCGCGGCAAGCTGCTCGAGGCCGTCGCCGAGAACGACGAAGAGATCATGGAGCTGTACCTGGAGGGCCAGGAGCCCACCGAGGAGCAGCTGTACGCGGCGATCCGCCGTATCACGATCGCTTCCGGCAAGGCCGACGTCACCACCGTCACCCCGGTGTTCTGCGGTACCGCCTTCAAGAACAAGGGTGTGCAGCCGCTGCTCGACGCGGTCGTGCGCTACCTGCCCTCCCCGCTGGACGTCGAGGCCATCGAGGGCCACGCGGTCAACGACGCGGAGCAGGTCGTCGCGCGCAAGCCGTCCGAGAGCGAGCCGCTGGCCGCCCTCGCGTTCAAGATTGCGAGCGACCCCCACCTGGGCAAGCTCACCTTCATCCGGGTGTACTCGGGCCGCCTCGAGGCCGGCTCGCAGGTGCAGAACTCGGTGAAGGGCAAGAAGGAGCGCATCGGCAAGATCTACCGGATGCACGCGAACAAGCGTGAGGAGATCGAGTCGGTGGGTGCCGGTGACATCGTCGCCGTCATGGGTCTGAAGCAGACCACCACCGGTGAGACCCTCTGCGACGCGAGCCACCCGGTGATCCTGGAGTCGATGGACTTCCCGGCGCCGGTCATCCAGGTCGCCATCGAGCCCAAGTCCAAGGGCGACCAGGAGAAGCTGGGTGTCGCCATCCAGCGCCTCGCCGAAGAGGACCCCTCGTTCCAGGTGCACACCGACGAGGAGACCGGCCAGACCATCATCGCGGGTATGGGCGAGCTGCACCTCGACGTGCTGGTCGACCGTATGAAGCGTGAGTTCAAGGTCGAGGCCAACGTCGGCAAGCCGCAGGTCGCCTACCGTGAGACCCTGCGCAAGGCCGTCGAGCGTCTCGACTACACGCACAAGAAGCAGACTGGTGGTTCCGGCCAGTTCGCGAAGGTGCAGATCGCGATCGCGCCGCTCGAGGGCGACGGGTACGAGTTCGAGAACAAGGTCACCGGTGGCCGTATCCCGCGGGAGTACATCCCGTCCGTGGACGCGGGCTGCCAGGAGGCCATGGAGTTCGGTGTTCTCGCCGGCTACCCGCTGACCGGCGTCAAGGTCACGCTCCTCGACGGTGCGTTCCACGAGGTCGACTCTTCCGAGATGGCCTTCAAGATCGCCGGTTCGATGGCCTTCAAGGAGGCCGCCCGCAAGGCCAGCCCGGCCCTGCTGGAGCCGATGATGAAGGTCGAGGTCACCACGCCCGAGGACTACATGGGCGATGTGATCGGCGACATCAACTCCCGCCGTGGTCAGATTCAGTCCATGGAGGAGCGCGCCGGCGCCAAGCTCGTCACGGGCCTGGTTCCGCTCTCGGAGATGTTCGGCTACGTCGGAGACCTCCGCAGCAAGACGTCGGGTCGCGCAAGCTACTCGATGCAGTTTGACTCCTACGCCGAGGTTCCGCGGAACGTCGCCGAGGAGATCATCGCGAAGGCCAAGGGCGAGTAGCTCCGTCTCCCGCGAGTCGGAACACGCTTTAGGCTTGACACCGTCTGCCGGGGTAATCCCCGCAATCCGTGAGGAATGCCCCGGCAGCCGGCACCCCAGCAAAGATCACCTGGCGCCGATGAGTAAGGCGTACAGAACCACTCCACAGGAGGACCCCAGTGGCGAAGGCGAAGTTCGAGCGGACTAAGCCGCACGTCAACATCGGCACCATCGGTCACATTGACCACGGTAAGACGACCCTCACGGCCGCCATTACCAAGGTGCTGCACGACGCGTACCCGGACCTGAACGAGGCCTCGGCCTTCGACCAGATCGACAAGGCTCCTGAGGAGCGCCAGCGCGGTATCACCATCTCCATCGCGCACGTCGAGTACCAGACCGAGTCGCGTCACTACGCCCACGTCGACTGCCCCGGTCACGCGGACTACATCAAGAACATGATCACCGGTGCCGCCCAGATGGACGGCGCGATCCTCGTGGTCGCCGCGACCGACGGTCCGATGCCGCAGACCAAGGAGCACGTGCTCCTGGCCCGCCAGGTCGGCGTTCCCTACATCGTCGTCGCCCTGAACAAGGCCGACATGGTGGACGACGAGGAGATCCTGGAGCTCGTCGAGCTCGAGGTCCGTGAGCTCCTCTCCGAGTACGAGTTCCCGGGCGACGACGTCCCGGTCGTCAAGGTCTCGGCGCTCAAGGCGCTCGAGGGCGACGCCGAGTGGGGCAAGTCCGTCCTCGACCTGATGAAGGCCGTCGACGAGTCCATCCCGCAGCCCGAGCGTGACGTCGACAAGCCGTTCCTGATGCCGATCGAGGACGTCTTCACGATCACCGGCCGTGGCACCGTTGTCACCGGTCGTATCGAGCGTGGTGTCCTCAAGGTCAACGAGACCGTCGACATCATCGGCATCAAGACCGAGAAGACCACCACCACGGTCACCGGCATCGAGATGTTCCGCAAGCTGCTCGACGAGGGCCAGGCCGGTGAGAACGTCGGTCTGCTCCTCCGTGGCATCAAGCGCGAGGACGTCGAGCGCGGCCAGGTCATCATCAAGCCGGGCTCGGTCACGCCGCACACCTCGTTCGAGGCCCAGGCGTACATCCTGTCGAAGGACGAGGGTGGCCGTCACACCCCGTTCTTCAACAACTACCGCCCGCAGTTCTACTTCCGTACCACGGACGTGACCGGCGTCGTGACCCTCCCCGAGGGCACCGAGATGGTCATGCCGGGCGACAACACCGAGATGTCGGTCGAGCTGATCCAGCCGGTCGCCATGGAGGAGGGCCTGAAGTTCGCCATCCGTGAGGGTGGCCGGACCGTCGGCGCCGGCCAGGTCACCAAGATCAACAAGTAATTGTTGATCCGGTTGATCCGGTAGCAGTTCTTCGAGGAGCCCCGTCCGCCATCAGGTGGGCGGGGCTCCTTGACAGTTGGGGTCCGATTGGCCTTACCCATCCCGCGTATGGCACACTGTCCAGGTTGCTCGGTTGAGTGCCGATGCTGCGCGCCTCCCGCCGGGAGGACTGGAAGCGAGTCCCAGGTATTCGTCGTCCCTTCTCAGGGCCGGAAATACGGGAATCTTCCGGGAAGCGTCAGCGGGGTGCCTCGGCCAGGCGCCCGGTGGGTGTTCTTCCCCTGCCTCCTCCTTCTTGAAGGATCTCTCGTGCGGAGATTTACGAGAAGGGGTGCGACACGCCCGACCGCGTGGGTCGGAGAAGAACACTGCTTCTCGATGAAGCGGAGCCTGCCGGGTCCCAGAGCGTTACGAGAGACAGGACTACGAAGTAGCCATGGCGGGACAGAAGATCCGCATCCGGCTCAAGGCCTACGACCACGAGGTCATCGACTCCTCGGCGAAGAAGATCGTCGAGACGGTGACTCGCACTGGTGCGTCGGTCGCGGGCCCGGTGCCGCTGCCCACTGAAAAGAACGTGTACTGCGTCATCAAGTCGCCGCACAAGTACAAGGACTCGCGCGAGCACTTCGAGATGCGCACGCACAAGCGCCTGATCGACATCCTCGACCCGACGCCCAAGACCGTTGACTCGCTGATGCGCCTGGACCTTCCGGCCGGCGTTGACATCGAGATCAAGCTCTGAGAGGCGCGGAAGAGATGGCTAAGCAGATCAAGGGCATCCTGGGCGAGAAGCTCGGCATGACCCAGGTCTGGGACGAGAACAACCGTGTCGTCCCGGTGACCGTGGTGAAGGCCGGCCCCTGCGTCGTTACCCAGGTGCGCACCAATGACCAGGACGGTTACGACTCCGTCCAGATCGCCTTCGGCGAGATCGACCCGCGCAAGGTGAACAAGCCCCTCAAGGGCCACTTCGCGAAGGCCGACGTCACCCCCCGTCGTCACCTCGTCGAGGTCCGTACTCCCGATGCCGGCGAGTACACCCTCGGCCAGGAGCTGACCGCTGAGACCTTCGAGTCCGGCGTCAAGGTGGACGTGACCGGCAAGAGCAAGGGCAAGGGCTTCGCCGGTGTCATGAAGCGTCACGGCTTCCACGGCGGCAAGGCCTCGCACGGTGCCCACCGCGTGCACCGCAAGCCGGGCTCCATCGGTGGCTGCGCCACCCCGGGCCGCGTGTTCAAGGGCATGCGGATGGCCGGCCGTATGGGCAATGAGCGGGTCACCACCCAGAACCTGACCGTCCACGCCGTTGACGCGGAGAAGGGTCTGCTGCTCATCAAGGGCGCAGTTCCTGGTCCGAACGGCGGCCTCGTCCTGGTCCGTACCGCGGCCAAGGGGGCCTGAGGTAACCGATGAGCACCATTGACATCCTTTCGCCGGCAGGCGACAAGGCCGGGTCCGTCGAGCTCCCCGCGGAGATCTTCGACGCCAAGGTCAGCGTTCCGCTGATCCACCAGGTCGTTGTCGCGCAGCTGGCCGCGGCCCGTCAGGGCACGCACAAGACCAAGACTCGCGGCGAGGTCCGCGGCGGTGGCAAGAAGCCGTACCGCCAGAAGGGCACCGGCCGGGCGCGTCAGGGTTCGACCCGTGCGCCGCAGTTCGCCGGCGGTGGCATCGTCCACGGCCCCGTGCCGCGTGACTACAGCCAGCGGACCCCGAAGAAGATGAAGGCCGCCGCCCTGCGCGGTGCCCTCACCGACCGGGCCCGCAACAGCCGCATCCACGTCGTTTCCGGCGTGGTCGAGGGCGCGGTTTCCACCAAGGCCGCCAAGTCTCTCCTCGGCAAGGTCAGCGAGCGCAAGAACGTGCTCCTGGTCGCCGAGCGCAGCGACGAGGCCGCGTGGCTGTCCGCCCGCAACCTGCCCCAGGTTCACATCCTGGAGCCGGGCCAGCTGAACACGTACGACGTGCTCGTCTCCGACGACGTGGTCTTCACCAAGGCCGCTTTCGAGTCCTTCGTGTCTGGCCCCAAGGCCGCTGAGACCGAAGGGAGCGACGCCTGATGACTGAGGCCGTCGTCACCAGCAAGACCTTCACGGACCCGCGCGACGTTCTCGTCAAGCCGGTGGTTTCCGAGAAGAGCTACGCGCTGCTGGACGAGAACAAGTACACGTTCATCGTCGCGCCCGGCGCGAACAAGACCCAGATCAAGCAGGCCGTCGAGGCGGTCTTCTCGGTCAAGGTCACCGGGGTCAACACGATCAACCGGCAGGGCAAGCGCAAGCGCACCCGCACCGGTTACGGCAAGCGCGCCAACACCAAGCGCGCCATCGTGACCCTCGCCGAGGGCGACCGTATCGACATCTTCGGCGGCCCGGTCTCCTAACGGAGTCCGAGTCGTCCGGAATCGGACGAGGACTGAGAAATGGGTATCCGCAAGTACAAGCCGACGACCCCGGGCCGTCGTGGCTCCAGCGTCGCCGACTTTGTCGAGATCACGCGGTCCACGCCGGAGAAGTCGCTGGTCCGCCCGCTGCACAGCAAGGGCGGCCGTAACAACGCCGGTCGTGTGACCGTTCGCCACCAGGGTGGTGGCCACAAGCGCGCCTACCGCGTGATCGACTTCCGTCGTCACGACAAGGACGGCGTGCCGGCCAAGGTCGCGCACATCGAGTACGACCCGAACCGCACCGCGCGCATCGCGCTGCTGCACTACGCAGACGGCGAGAAGCGCTACATCATCGCGCCCCGTGGCCTGGTCCAGGGTGCTCGGATTGAGAACGGCCCTGGCGCCGACATCAAGCCGGGCAACAACCTGCCGCTGCGCCACATCCCCGTGGGTACGACGATCCACGCGATCGAGCTGCGTCCGGGCGGCGGTGCGAAGTTCGCCCGCTCGGCCGGTGCCTCCGTGCAGCTGCTGGCGAAGGAGGGCGCGATGGCCCACCTTCGTATGCCGTCCGGTGAGATCCGCCTGGTCGACGTGCGCTGCCGCGCCACCGTCGGCGAGGTCGGCAACGCCGAGCAGTCGAACATCAACTGGGGCAAGGCCGGCCGTATGCGCTGGAAGGGCGTCCGCCCGACCGTGCGTGGTGTCGTGATGAACCCGGTCGACCACCCGCACGGTGGTGGTGAGGGCAAGACCTCCGGTGGTCGCCACCCGGTCTCGCCCTGGGGCCAGAAGGAGGGTCGTACTCGCTCGCCGAAGAAGGCAAGCAACAAGTACATCGTCCGCCGCCGCAAGACGAACAAGAAGCGCTAGGAGCGGGTTTAGATGCCGCGCAGTCTCAAGAAGGGGCCCTTCGTCGACGACCACCTCGCCAAGAAGGTGGACGTACAGAACGATGCAGGCACCAAGAACGTCATCAAGACCTGGTCCCGCCGCTCCATGATCGTCCCGGCCATGCTCGGCCACACGATCGCGGTGCACGACGGCCGCAAGCACGTCCCGGTGTTCGTCACCGAGTCGATGGTCGGCCACAAGCTCGGCGAGTTTGCGCCGACCCGCACCTTCCGCGGCCACGAGAAGGACGACCGCAAGTCGCGTCGTCGCTGATCGACCGGAGTGCGAAGACTATGACTGACACCGAAGGGACAACCATGGAAGCCAGGGCCCAGGCGCGGTACATCCGCGTCACGCCCATGAAGGCCCGCCGCGTGGTGGACCTTATCCGTGGCATGGATGCCACGGAGGCTCAGGCGGTCCTGCGTTTCGCCCCGCAGGCCGCGAGCGTGCCGGTGGGCAAGGTGCTGGACAGCGCCATTGCCAACGCCGCGCACAACTACGACCACACCGACGCCTCTTCGCTGGTCATCAGCGAGGCGTACGTCGACGAGGGCCCGACCCTGAAGCGGTTCCGTCCGCGTGCCCAGGGTCGTGCCTACCGGATCCGCAAGCGGACCAGCCACATCACCGTGGTCGTCAGCAGCAAGGAAGGAACCCGGTAATGGGCCAGAAGGTAAACCCGCACGGGTTCCGGCTCGGTGTGACGACGGACTTCAAGTCCCGTTGGTACGCCGACAAGCTGTACAAGGACTACGTCAAGGAAGACGTCGCCATTCGTCGCATGATGACGAAGGGCATGGAGCGCGCCGGTATCTCCAAGGTGGAGATCGAGCGCACCCGTGAGCGCGTCCGCGTTGACATCCACACCGCTCGTCCGGGCATCGTCATCGGCCGCCGCGGCGCCGAGGCGGACCGCATCCGCGGCGAGCTGGAGAAGCTGACCGGCAAGCAGGTCCAGCTGAACATCCTCGAGGTCAAGAACCCCGAGACCGATGCGCAGCTGGTGGCCCAGGCCGTCGCCGAGCAGCTCTCGTCCCGCGTCTCCTTCCGTCGCGCCATGCGTAAGAGCATGCAGTCGACGATGAAGGCCGGCGCCAAGGGCATCAAGATCCAGTGCGGTGGCCGTCTCGGCGGCGCCGAGATGTCCCGCTCGGAGTTCTACCGCGAGGGCCGTGTGCCCCTGCACACGCTCCGTGCGAACGTCGACTACGGCTTCTTCGAGGCCAAGACCACCTTCGGCCGCATCGGTGTGAAGGTCTGGATCTACAAGGGCGACGTCAAGAACATCGCCGAGGTTCGCGCCGAGAACGCTGCCGCCCGTGCGGGTAACCGCCCGGCTCGCGGTGGCGGCAACGACCGCCCGCGTCGCGGTGGCGAGCGCGGTGGCCGCGGCGGCCGCAAGCCGCAGCAGCAGAGCGCCGCTGCCGAGGCCCCCAAGGCCGAGGCCGCTGCCGCTGCTCCGGCGGAGACCCCCGGAACGGAGGCCTGACCGACATGCTGATCCCTCGCAGGGTCAAGCACCGCAAGCAGCACCACCCGAAGCGCAACGGTATGGCCAAGGGTGGCACCGAGCTGGCCTTCGGTGAGTACGGAATCCAGGCCGTCACCCCGGCCTACGTGACGAACCGTCAGATCGAGTCCGCTCGTATCGCGATGACCCGTCACATCAAGCGTGGTGGCAAGGTCTGGATCAACATCTACCCGGACCGCCCGCTGACGAAGAAGCCTGCCGAGACCCGCATGGGTTCCGGTAAGGGTTCCCCGGAGTGGTGGGTCGCGAACGTCAAGCCCGGTCGGGTGATGTTCGAGCTGTCCTTCCCGAACGAGAAGGTTGCTAAGGAGGCGCTGACCCGCGCCGCCCACAAGCTTCCGATGAAGTGCCGCATCGTTCGGCGCGAGGCAGGTGAATCGTGATGTCGGCCGTTACCAAGGCGTCCGAGCTGCGCGAGCTGAACAACGAGGACCTCGTTGCCAAGCTCCGTGAGGCCAAGGAAGAGCTGTTCAACCTCCGCTTCCAGGCGGCGACCGGACAGCTCGAGAACCACGGCCGGCTGAAGGCCGTCCGCAAGGACATCGCCCGGATCTACACCCTGATGCGTGAGCGCGAGCTGGGCATCGAGACGGTGGAGAGCGCCTGATGAGCGAGAAGAATGTGACTGAGACGAACGAGCGCGGCTTCCGCAAGACCCGTGAGGGTCTCGTCGTCAGCGACAAGATGGACAAGACCGTCGTCGTCGCTGTCGAGGACCGCGTCAAGCACGCGCTGTACGGCAAGGTCATCCGCCGTACCAACAAGCTCAAGGCGCACGACGAGCAGAACGCTGCCGGCGTCGGCGACCGCGTCCTCCTGATGGAGACCCGGCCGCTGTCCGCCACCAAGCGCTGGCGCATCGTCGAGATCCTCGAGAAGGCCAAGTAATCCCTCCTAGGGGGACCCCCTAGGAACAGTTCCGCCAGGCTCGGTGAGAAGCGCGAAGCACTCGCGCTTCTCACCGGGAACCGGCAGACAAACAGGAGATAGACGTGATCCAGCAGGAGTCGCGACTGCGTGTCGCCGACAACACTGGTGCGAAGGAAATCCTTTGCATCCGTGTTCTCGGTGGTTCCGGTCGCCGCTACGCGGGCATCGGTGACGTCATCGTCGCCACCGTCAAGGATGCGATCCCCGGTGGCAACGTGAAGAAGGGTGACGTCGTCAAGGCGGTCATCGTTCGCACCGTCAAGGAGCGCCGCCGTCCCGACGGCTCGTACATCCGCTTCGACGAGAACGCGGCCGTCATCCTCAAGAACGATGGCGACCCCCGCGGCACCCGTATCTTCGGCCCCGTGGGCCGTGAGCTGCGCGAGAAGAAGTTCATGAAGATCATCTCGCTCGCGCCGGAGGTGCTGTAACCGATGAAGATCAAGAAGGGCGACCTGGTCCAGGTCATCACCGGTAAGGACAAGGGCAAGCAGGGCAAGGTCATCCAGGCCTTCCCCCGCGAGGACCGCGTCCTGGTCGAGGGTGTCAACCGGGTCAAGAAGCACACCAAGGCCGGCCAGACCGCTCGTGGTTCGAAGACCGGCGGCATCGTGACGACCGAGGCCCCCATCCACGTCAGCAACGTTCAGCTGGTTGTGGAGAAGGACGGCCAGAAGGTTGTCACCCGCGTCGGATACCGCTTCGACGACGAGGGCAACAAGATCCGCGTTGCCAAGCGGACCGGTGAGGACATCTGATGACTGCCACCACCAACGCGCCGCGTCTGAAGACGCGCTACCGCGAAGAGATCGCCGGGAAGCTGAAGGACGAGTTCTCCTACGAGAACGTCATGCAGATCCCCGGTCTGACCAAGATCGTGGTCAACATGGGTGTGGGCGACGCCGCCCGCGACTCCAAGCTGATCGAGGGCGCCATCCGCGACCTCACCACGATCACCGGCCAGAAGCCGGCCGTCACCAAGGCCCGTAAGTCCATCGCGCAGTTCAAGCTGCGCGAGGGCCAGCCGATCGGTGCCCACGTCACCCTCCGCGGTGACCGCATGTGGGAGTTCCTGGACCGCCTGCTGTCGCTCGCGCTGCCGCGCATCCGCGACTTCCGTGGTCTGTCCCCGAAGCAGTTCGACGGTCGGGGCAACTACACCTTCGGTCTCACGGAGCAGGTCATGTTCCACGAGATCGACCAGGACAAGATCGACCGGACGCGGGGCATGGACATCACCGTGGTCACCACGGCGTCCAACGACGATGAGGGCCGCGCCCTGCTTCGTCACCTCGGCTTCCCGTTCAAGGAGAACTGACCGTGGCGAAGAAGGCTCTGATCGCTAAGGCGGCTCGTAAGCCGAAGTTTGCTGTCCGCGCGTACACGCGCTGCCAGCGCTGCGGCCGTCCGCACTCCGTCTACCGCAAGTTCGGCCTGTGCCGCGTGTGCCTTCGTGAGATGGCTCACCGTGGCGAGCTGCCGGGCGTGACCAAGAGCTCCTGGTAATCCCCCACTTGGGATGACCGGGGCTCTCGGTAAGCAATCGGTCGGCGGGAGTCCTGCCCCTTTTTTCCCGTAGGGTAGAGGGGTTTGGGCGTCCCGCCGCCCGAGACCGACCGCGGGCGAAGCCCGCATAACGTCGCTTACTACGCCGTAGGTCCCCGCGCCGCACCCGTCCCGACTCTGATCGGGGAGAGGGATGGCGCACATAGGAAACCCCGGCGAGAGAGGCCGAAGGCCAATTCATGACCATGACTGACCCCATCGCAGACATGCTGACCCGTCTGCGGAACGCGAACTCGGCGTACCACGACACCGTCGTGATGCCGCACAGCAAGATCAAGTCGCACATCGCGGAGATCCTCCAGCAGGAGGGTTACATCACCGGCTGGCGCGTCGAGGACGCCGAGGTCGGCAAGAACCTCGTCCTCGAGCTGAAGTTCGGCCCGAACCGCGAGCGCTCGATCGCCGGCATCAAGCGGATCTCGAAGCCGGGCCTGCGGGTCTACGCAAAGTCCACCAACCTGCCGAAGGTGCTCGGCGGCCTGGGCGTGGCGATCATCTCCACGTCCCACGGTCTGCTCACCGGCCAGCAGGCGCAGAAGAAGGGCGTGGGTGGGGAAGTCCTCGCCTACGTCTGGTAACCCGGGAACGGAGGAATAGCTAATGTCGCGCATTGGCAAGCTGCCCATCCAGGTTCCCGCTGGTGTGGACGTCACCATCGAGGGCCGCACGGTCAACGTGAAGGGTCCCAAGGGCTCCCTTTCGCACACCGTGGCCGCTCCCATCGAGGTCGCCAAGGGTGAGGACGGCGTTATCAACGTCACCCGCCCGAACGACGAGCGTCAGAACAAGGCCCTGCACGGCCTGTCCCGCACGCTGGTGGCGAACATGATCACCGGCGTGACCCAGGGCTACAGCAAGGCGCTCGAGATCAGCGGTGTCGGTTACCGCGTCCAGGCGAAGGGCTCCAACCTGGAGTTCGCCCTGGGCTACAGCCACCCGATCGTGATCGAGGCCCCCGAGGGGATCTCCTTCAAGGTCGAGTCCCCGACCAAGCTCAGCGTCGAGGGCATCGACAAGCAGAAGGTCGGCGAGGTGGCGGCGAACATCCGCAAGCTGCGCAAGCCTGACCCGTACAAGGCCAAGGGCGTCAAGTACGCCGGCGAGGTCATCCGCCGCAAGGTCGGAAAGGCTGGTAAGTAAGCCATGGCATACGGTGTGAAGATCGCGAAGGGTGACGCCTACAAGCGCGCCGCCGCCAAGCGTCGCCACATCCGCATCCGTAAGCGGATTTCGGGTACCGCGGAGCGTCCGCGTCTGGTCGTGACGCGGTCCAACCGCGGCATCACCGCGCAGGTCATCGACGACATCAAGGGCCACACGCTGGCCTCGGCGTCGAGCCTGGACGCGTCGATCCGTGGTGGCGAGGGCGACAAGAGCGCCCAGGCCCAGAAGGTCGGCTCCCTGGTCGCCGAGCGTGCCAAGGCCGCCGGTGTCGAGGCCGTCGTGTTCGACCGTGGTGGCAAGCAGTACGCCGGGCGGATTGCCGCTCTGGCCGACGCCGCCCGCGAAGCCGGGCTGAAGTTCTAAGCCCCGGTTCCGGAGCTAGCGGACGTAACAGAGAGAGGTAAATCCAATGGCTGGACCCCAGCGCCGCGGGAGCGGTGCCGGTGGCGGCGAGCGGCGGGACCGGAAGGGTCGCGACGGTGGCGCTGCCGCCGAGAAGACCGCGTACGTTGAGCGCGTTGTCGCGATCAACCGCGTCGCCAAGGTTGTCAAGGGTGGTCGTCGCTTCAGCTTCACCGCGCTGGTCGTGGTGGGCGACGGTGACGGCACCGTAGGTGTCGGTTACGGCAAGGCCAAGGAAGTTCCGGCTGCCATCGCCAAGGGCGTGGAAGAGGCCAAGAAGAACTTCTTCAAGGTCCCCCGTATCCAGGGCACCATCCCTCACCCCATCCAGGGCGAGAAGGCTGCGGGCGTCGTCCTGCTCAAGCCGGCTTCCCCCGGTACCGGTGTGATCGCCGGTGGCCCCGTGCGTGCCGTTCTGGAGTGCGCGGGCATCCACGACGTGCTGAGCAAGTCGCTCGGTTCGTCGAACCCGATCAACATCGTGCACGCCACGGTGGAGGCTCTCCAGGGACTGCAGCGTCCCGAGGAGATCGCCGCCCGTCGTGGCCTGCCGCTGGAGGACGTTGCTCCCGCCGCTCTGCTGCGGGCGCGTGCAGGGGTGACCGCGTAATGGCGCACCTCAAGATCACGCAGACGAAGTCCTACATCGGTAGCAAGCAGAACCACCGCGACACCCTTCGTTCGCTGGGCCTGAAGAAGCTCAACGACGTGGTTGTCAAGGAGGACCGCCCCGAGTTCCGCGGCATGGTGCACACCGTCCGCCACCTCGTGACGGTTGAGGAGGTCGACTGACATGGCGGAGCAGAACCCGCTGAAGGTCCACAACCTCCGTCCTGCCCCGGGCGCCAAGACCGCCAAGACCCGCGTGGGTCGTGGCGAGGCGTCCAAGGGTAAGACCGCTGGTCGTGGTACCAAGGGTACGAAGGCCCGTTACCAGGTTCCGGAGCGCTTCGAGGGTGGGCAGATGCCCCTCCACATGCGCCTCCCGAAGCTGAAGGGTTTCAAGAACCCCGCTCACAAGCAGTTCCAGGTCGTGAACCTGGACAAGCTGGCCGCGCTCTACCCGCAGGGTGGCGAGGTCACGGTGGCCGACCTGGTCGCCAAGGGCGCGGTGCGCAAGAACGAGCTCGTCAAGGTCCTGGGCCAGGGCGAGATCTCCGTGGCGCTGCAGGTTTCGGTTGACGCCGTTTCCGGCTCCGCCAAGGAGAAGATCGCCGCCGCCGGCGGCAGCGTCACCGAACTCATCTGAGTTCGTTGGTTCAACTGACCGGGGATGCCCATCGTTTGGGGCATCCCCGGTTGGTCGTTCCAAGGGGGTACGGTCGCCGGTAAGGTGGCAGGCACTGCTGTTTTCCGGGGCTCCGGCCCCGGGCCCCCGCCGCGTGGGCCGTGTCCGCGCGGTTTTTGGCCTATGTATTCGTCGATCCTCAAGACCGTCACCTCTCGCCTATGGGGCGAAGAGGCGCAGGAGGCACCGTGCTCACCGCGTTCGCCCGAGCGTTCAAGACGCCCGACCTGCGCAAGAAGCTGCTGTTCACATTGGGCATCATCGTGCTCTACCGGATCGGAGCGCACGTCCCGGTCCCCGGGGTGAACTACGCGAACGTCGAGACCTGCATGCGGCAGGCCGGCGGCAACAGCGGGTTGTTCGCCCTGGTGAACATGTTCAGCGGTGGTGCGCTGCTGCAGATCACGATCTTCGCGCTGGGGATCATGCCGTACATCACGGCGAGCATCATCCTCCAGCTGCTGACCGTGGTGATCCCCAGGCTGGAGGCCCTCAAGAAGGAGGGGCAGTCGGGCCAGGCGAAGATCACCCAGTACACCCGCTATCTGACCGTGGCGCTCGCCATCCTGCAGGGCACCGGCCTGGTGGCCACCGCCCGCAGCGGCGCGCTGTTCCAGAACTGCCCGGTCGCCAGCGAGATCGTGCCCAGCGACTCGATCTTCACCACCATCACGATGGTCATCACGATGACCGCCGGCACCGCCCTGATCATGTGGCTCGGTGAGCTCGTCACCGACCGCGGCATCGGCAACGGCATGTCGATCCTGATGTTCATCTCGATCGCCGCCGGCTTCCCGGGCGCCCTGTGGCAGATCAAGCTCACCGGCAAGCTCGCGGACGGCTGGATCGAGTTCTTCGCGGTGATCGCGGTGGGCCTGGCGATGGTCGCCCTGGTGGTCTTCGTCGAGCAGGCCCAGCGGCGCATTCCGGTGCAGTACGCGAAGCGGATGATCGGCCGCCGGTCCTATGGCGGTACGTCCACCTACATCCCGCTCAAGGTGAATCAGGCGGGTGTGATTCCCGTCATCTTCGCGTCATCGCTGCTCTACATTCCAGCCCTCGTTGCACAGTTCAGCGGGTCGAAGGCGGCATGGGCGACGTGGATCGCCACCAACTTCACCAAGGGAAATCACCCGGTTTACATCGTTACGTACTTCCTGCTGATCGTCTTCTTCGCGTTCTTCTACGTCGCCATCAGCTTCAACCCCGAAGAAGTTGCCGACAACATGAAGAAGTATGGTGGCTTCATCCCGGGTATCCGGGCTGGTCGCCCGACGGCCGAGTACCTCAGCTACGTGCTCAACCGGATCACGTGGCCGGGCTCGCTGTACCTGGGGCTGATCGCGCTCGTACCAACAGTGGCGTTGGTGCTTTTCAACGCGAACCAGAACTTCCCGTTCGGCGGGACGAGCATCCTCATCATCGTGGGTGTGGGCCTGGAGACCGTGAAGCAGATCGAGAGCCAGCTTCAGCAGCGCAACTACGAAGGGTTCCTCCGCTGATGCGAATCGTCCTCGTCGGACCCCCGGGGGCCGGCAAGGGTACGCAGGCTGCGTACCTTGCCAAGAACCTCGCGATCCCGCACATCTCCACGGGGGACCTGTTCCGCGCCAACATCAGTCAGGGCACGCCCCTGGGTGTCGAGGCGAAGTCGTACATGGACGCCGGAAACCTGGTGCCCGACTCGGTCACCATCGGGATGGCCGAGGACCGCATGGAGCAGGCCGACGCCACCGAGGGCTTCCTCCTCGACGGCTTCCCGCGCAACCTCGGCCAGGCCGAGGCGCTGGACGAGTTCCTCAAGGGCAAGAACCTCAAGCTGGACGCCGTCCTGGACCTGGAGGTCCCGGAGGACGAGGTCGTCAAGCGGATCGCCGGCCGGCGGATCTGCCGCAAGGACTCAAGCCACGTCTTCCACGCCGAGTACAACAAGCCGAAGACCGCGGGCGTCTGCGACGTCTGCGGCGGCGACCTGTACCAGCGTGACGACGACCGCGAGGAGACCGTCCGCAAGCGGCTGGAGGTCTACCACACGGAGACCGAGCCGATCATCGACTACTACAAGGCCCAGGACCTGGTCGTGACGATCCCGGCCCTCGGCAAGGTCGAAGAGGTCACGCAGCGCGCGATGGCCGCGCTGCCCTCGCACGACGCATAGAGCCACCACCGGCTTCGATACGGCCGCGGTGCCCTGACGGGGCGCCGCGGCCGTATCGCGTACGGGTACCGTGGTAGCCGCAATCATCAATTGAGCAACCACGAGGGCGACCAGCCACCTCCGCGAGCGCGGCGGCGGCTTAGCCGCAAGGGAGAGCCAGCCGCAATGGTGGAGATCAAGACCCCCGAGCAGATCGCGAAGATGCGCGAGGCGGGGCTGGTGGTCGCCGCCATCCACGCGGCCACCCGGAAGGTCGCGGTGCCGGGCGCCACGACCAAGGACCTGGACGACGCGGCGCGCAAGGTGCTCGCCGAGCACGGCGCGAAGTCGAACTTCCTCGGTTACGGCGGCTTCCCCGCGACCATCTGCACCTCGGTGAACGACGTCGTCGTGCACGGCATCCCCGACACCGAGACGGTCCTGCAGGACGGGGACATCATCTCCATCGACTGCGGCGCGATCATCGACGGCTGGCACGGCGACGCCGCGTACACCGCCTTCGTCGGATCGGGTCACTCCGCGGAGCTGATCGAGCTCAGCCGGGTCACCGAGGAGTCGATGTGGGCCGGCATCGCGGCGGTCGCCAAGGGCAACCGCCTGGTGGACATTTCCCGGGCGATCGAGGGCTACATCCGGCGCCAGCCCCGTCCGACCAGCGGCAAGTACGGCATCGTCGAGGACTACGGCGGCCACGGCATCGGCTCGCAGATGCACATGGACCCGCACCTGCTGAACTACGTCGACCGCAAGCGCGGCCGCGGCCCGAAGCTGGTGCCCGGCTTCTGCATCGCGATCGAGCCGATGGTCAATCTCGGTACGGCCAAGACCCACGTCCTCGACGACGACTGGACGGTCAAGTCGAACGACGGCAGCTGGTCCTCGCACTGGGAGCACTCGGTCGCGCTGACCGAGGACGGTCCGCTGGTGCTGACCTCGCCGGACGGCGGCAAGGCGAAGCTGGCCGAGCTGGGGATCACCGCCGCGCCCGACCCTGCCGCAAGGGCTTAAGGGCCAGGGGAGACCCCAAGGGCTCAAGGGCCAGGGGAGACCTCGTCGCCAGTGCGGCTGCTCCCGGGGGCGCCCCCGGGAGCGTAAGGATCACCCCTGGTGGGCAATAATCCTGGATTCGTCTTTTCCCAGGCACTGACGTAGACTGACGCGTCGGCTCTCGTGCATCCGTATGCCTGGAGATAGGTGACATCTTTGATGTCGCGGAGACGCAAGAGTCGATCAAGGTAGCCGATTCGAAGGGCGAAGCGTGGCCAAGAAGCAAGGTGCCATCGAAATCGAGGGCACCGTGATCGAGTCCCTGCCGAACGCCATGTTCAAGGTGGAGCTCCAGAACGGTCACAAGGTCCTCGCGCACATCAGCGGCAAGATGCGGATGCACTACATCCGCATCCTCCCGGATGACCGGGTCGTGGTGGAGCTTTCTCCGTACGACCTGACGCGTGGCCGGATCGTCTACCGCTACAAGTAGATCTTGTCGGCGCCCCGCTCCCGTGGGGTGACGGCACTGACCCGGAGAACCTCACATCCCATGAAGGTCAAGCCGAGCGTCAAGAAGATCTGCGACAAGTGCAAGGTGATCCGCCGCCACGGCCGGGTCATGGTCATCTGCGACAACCTGCGCCACAAGCAGCGCCAGGGCTGACGCACGCCGACCACCTGCAATTTCGCAGTTCGCGCGACGCAAGCACATACGTACATACGCAGACACCCGACCCCCCGCACCACTCGCGTGGGGACGACACCCCCGGCTCGGAGGCCGGGGACCCGGCTCGTAATTCTGCAGAGTCTTACGGGAACGGTGCTGCGGAAGACCTCCGAATAGCCATCAGGAGCCACATCAATGGCACGCCTCGCAGGCGTTGATCTCCCGCGCGAAAAGCGTGTGGAGGTCGCCCTCACCTACGTCTTCGGTATCGGGCGGACGCTCTCGCAGCAGACTCTCGCCGCCACCGGCGTGAACCCGAACACCCGGGTCCGCGACCTGGCCGAGGAAGACCTCGTCAAGATCCGCGAGTACGTCGACAACAACCTCAAGACCGAGGGTGACCTCCGTCGCGAGATCCAGGCCGACATCCGCCGCAAGGTCGAGATCGGCTGCTACCAGGGTCTGCGGCACCGTCGCGGTCTGCCGGTGCACGGTCAGCGCACCAGCACGAACGCCCGTACCCGCAAGGGTCCGCGTCGCGCGATCGCCGGCAAGAAGAAGCCGGGCAAGAAGTAGTCCTCAGCAGGACGCTCACCAGCGGTCTTCGCTGTAGGACCGACCACCTCCACGGGAGAAATTCATGCCTCCGAAGGGCCGTACGGCCGGCGCCAAGAAGGTGCGCCGCAAGGAGAAGAAGAACGTCGCCCACGGGCACGCTCACATCAAGAGCACGTTCAACAACACGATCGTCTCGATCACCGACCCGACCGGGAACGTGATCTCTTGGGCCTCGGCCGGCCACGTCGGCTTCAAGGGCTCGCGCAAGTCCACCCCCTTCGCCGCGCAGATGGCCGCCGAGTCGGCCGCCCGCCGCGCGCAGGAGCACGGCATGCGCAAGGTCGACGTCTTCGTCAAGGGCCCGGGTTCGGGTCGCGAGACGGCCATCCGTTCGCTCCAGGCGACCGGTCTCGAGGTTGGCTCCATCCAGGACGTCACCCCCACGCCGCACAACGGATGCCGCCCGCCGAAGCGTCGCCGCGTCTGACCACCTGAAGTAGGAGACAACTAGACAATGGCGCGTTACACCGGGGCCGACTGCAAGCGTTGCCGTCGGGAGAAGCAGAAGCTCTTCCTCAAGGGGAGCAAGTGCGAGAGCGCGAAGTGCCCGATCGAGATCCGTCCTTACCCCCCGGGTGAGCACGGTCGCGGGCGCACCAAGGACAGCGAGTACCTGCTCCAGCTTCGTGAGAAGCAGAAGTGCAGCCGTATCTACGGTGTCCTTGAGAAGCAGTTCGTGAACTACTACAAGGAAGCGAACCAGAAGACCGGCAAGACCGGTGAGAACCTTCTGCGCATCCTTGAGACCCGTCTCGACAACGTGGTCTACCGGGCCGGCTTTGCCAAGTCCCGGGACCACGCCCGTCAGCTGGTGCGTCACGGACACATCACCGTGAACGGCCGCAAGACCGACATCCCGTCGGCTCGTGTGGCAGTGAACGACATCATCGAGGTCCGCGAGGGCTCTCGGAACCTGACCCCCTTCGAGGTGGCCAAGGCCGAAGCCGGCGAGAAGACCGTTCCGGCCTGGCTGGAAGCGATCCCGTCGAACCTCCGGATCCTGGTGCACAGCCTGCCCGAGCGCCAGGTGATCGACACCCAGGTGCAGGAGCAGCTGATCGTCGAGCTTTACTCGAAGTAAGGCTCGTCGGCTCTCCTCAGGTAAGAGCCGGCCGGTGTGGGCGGTGCGGGGCCGATGGCGCCGTACCGCCCGTACCCTTGTCAGTACAGCGGGCGTCAAATAGCGGGCGCCCACGACTGAAGGACCACAAACATGCTGATCGCTCAGCGTCCCTCTCTGACCGAAGAGGTCGTCGACGAATACCGCTCCCGGTTCGTGATCGAGCCGCTGGAGCCGGGCTTCGGCTACACCCTCGGCAACTCCCTGCGTCGTACGCTCCTCTCCTCGATCCCGGGTGCGGCGGTCACGTCCATCCGCATCGACGGTGTCCTGCACGAGTTCACCACCGTGCCGGGCGTCAAGGAGGACGTCACCGACCTCATCCTCAACATCAAGCAGCTGGTCGTCTCCTCGGAGCACGACGAGCCGGTCGTGATGTACCTGCGCAAGCAGGGCCCCGGCCTGGTCACCGCTGCCGACATCGCGCCCCCGGCCGGTGTCGAGGTCCACAACCCGGACCTGGTCCTCGCCACCCTGAACGGCAAGGGCAAGCTGGAGATGGAGCTGACCGTCGAGCGCGGTCGCGGCTACGTCTCCGCCGTGCAGAACAAGCAGGTGGGCCAGGAGATCGGCCGTATCCCGGTCGACTCGATCTACTCGCCGGTGCTCAAGGTCACCTACAAGGTCGAGGCGACCCGTGTCGAGCAGCGCACCGACTTCGACAAGCTGATCGTCGACGTCGAGACCAAGCAGGCCATGCGGCCGCGCGACGCCATGGCGTCCGCCGGTAAGACGCTGGTCGAGCTGTTCGGTCTGGCGCGCGAGCTCAACATCGACGCCGAGGGCATCGACATGGGCCCGTCCCCGACGGACGCCGCCCTCGCCGCCGACCTGGCGCTGCCGATCGAGGAGCTCGAGCTCACCGTTCGTTCGTACAACTGCCTCAAGCGTGAGGGCATCCACTCCGTGGGTGAGCTCGTGGCGCGCTCCGAGGCGGACCTGCTCGACATCCGCAACTTCGGTGCGAAGTCGATCGACGAGGTCAAGGCGAAGCTGGCCGGCATGGGCCTGGCGCTCAAGGACAGCCCGCCCGGATTCGACCCGACCGCCGCGGCCGACGCCTTCGGCGCGGACGACGACGCGGACGCCGGGTTCGTGGAGACCGAGCAGTACTGAGTTCGACCGGCTGGGGTCCGGGGCGGTGCCTCGGACCCCAGCCGTGTGAGTCTTCCGCGGGGCGGCCGCCTCGTGGGAACTGACACCGGTACCTGATACGGCCGGTGCAGCAATGAAGGAGATACACATGCCGAAGCCCGCCAAGGGTGCCCGTCTGGGCGGCAGCGCCGCACACGAGCGTCTGATGCTGCGCAACCTGGCCACCGCTCTCTTCGAGCACGGTCGCATCACCACGACCGAGGCCAAGGCCCGTCGTCTGCGTCCGTACGCGGAGCGTCTGGTGACCAAGGCGAAGAAGGGTGACCTTCACAACCGCCGTCAGGTCATGGAGCTGATCTCGGACAAGAGCGTCGTGCACACGCTCTTCACGGAGATCGCCCCGCGGTTCGAGAACCGCCCGGGTGGCTACACCCGTATCACCAAGATCGGTAACCGCCGCGGCGACAACGCGCCGATGGCCGTCATCGAGCTGGTGGAGGCGCTGACCGTGGCGCAGCAGGCCACTGGTGAGGCCGAGGCCGCCACCAAGCGTGCGGCCAAGGACGCCGAGGCCGCCGCGGCCGAGACCACCGAGGCCCCGGCCGAGGAGTCGAAGGACGCCTGAGGCTTCGCCTCGCGTTGAGCGGGTCCGTCCCTTCGGGGGCGGGCCCGCTTCCGTGTGTCGGGAGCTTGAGAGGATGGTGGGTGTGAGCGACGAGGTGAAGCCCGGGCACGTCCGGGTGCGGCTGGACCTTTCCTACGACGGAAAGGACTTCTCCGGATGGGCCAAGCAGGCCGGGGGGCAGCGGACGGTCCAGGGGGAGATCGAGGACGCGCTGCGGACGGTGACGCGGTCGGGGCAGACCACGTATGAGCTGACCGTGGCGGGCCGGACCGACGCCGGAGTGCATGCGCGCGGGCAGGTGGCGCATGTCGACCTGCCCGCGGAGCTCTGGGCCGAGCATCAGGAGAAGCTGCTCAAGCGGCTGGCCGGGCGGCTGCCCAAGGACGTCCGGGTGTGGTCGCTGAGCGAGGCGCCGGCCGGGTTCAACGCGCGGTTCTCGGCGATCTGGCGGCGGTACGCCTACCGGGTCACCGACCACCACGGGGGTGTCGATCCGCTGCTGCGCGGCCATGTGCTGTGGCACGACTGGGCGCTGGACGTGGACGCCATGAACGAGGCGGCCCGCCCGCTGCTGGGGGAGCACGACTTCGCGGCGTACTGCAAGCGGCGGGAGGGCGCCACGACCATCCGCACGCTCCAGGAGCTGAGCCTGGAGCGCGGCGCGGACGGGATCATCACCGCGACCGTGCGGGCGGACGCCTTCTGCCACAACATGGTGCGGTCGCTGATCGGCGCGCTGCTGTTCGTCGGGGACGGCCACCGGCCGCCGGAGTGGCCGGGGAAGGTGCTGGCCGCGGGCGTACGGGACTCCGCCGTGCATGTCGTACGGCCGCACGGGCTGACGCTGGAAGAGGTCGGGTACCCGGCCGACGAGCTGCTGGCGGCGCGGAACCTCGAAGCGCGCAACAAGCGGAGCCTGCCCGGGGCGGCCGGAGGCGGCTGCTGCTGAGCCGGCCCGGTGGTGGCGCTGCCGGGGGGCGGCGCCACCGGGGGCGTCAGGACTGGCCGGCCTTCTTCTGGGCGTCCTTGAGCTGCTGCTCGGCCGCCTTCGCGGCCTGGTCCTTGCCGCGCTGGGTGATCCGGGTGAAGGCGTAGGAGCCGCCGTCCCGGGCGATCTGCTGGGCCTTGGTCTCGGACGCGACGACGTCCTTGCCGTTGAGGTAGCCGGCGATGATGAAGTAGGCGTAGCGGCCGGTGGCGTTGGTCGCCATCCGGCACTTGTGGCCCTGGCAGAAGTCCGAGGGGACGCCGCCGCCGGGCAGCGGCATCAGGTTGGTCCTGGCCTCGTTCATGACCTTGGTGGCCTTGGCGGGCGAGTCGAAGACCGCGACGCCGACGGTGACCGCGACGCCGCCCTTGGAGTACGTGGCGCGCACCAGCTGCCGGCAGCCGTTGTGGTGGAGCGAGGAGACCAGCGCGCCCTGGGCGGCGGCGGTGCAGTCCTTGGTGGTGGCGGTGTTGGTGCGCGGGTAGCTGTGCTCGCCGATGACCATGGTCTTCTGCCCGAAGAGGGAGGCCGGCGTGAGCGGCGCGGTGTCCTTCTTGGGGTCGGAGATGTAGTCCTGCGGGTTGGGCGGGGGCGGCACCGACACGTCGGGGAAGGACGGCTTGTCGTCCGGTTCCGCCTGGTCGGACGCGGCGGGTGTCGCCGACGCGCCGCCGCCCGGCGCGTCGCCGCCGCCGGCCAGGACGGCGCCGGTGACGATGCCGGCCACCGCGAGGACCGCCAGCACGCCGCCGCCGATCCACAGCCAGCGCTTGCGGCGGGCGCGGGCCTCACTCTCCTCGGCGAGTGCGCCCCAGTCAGGAGTGGACGATGATCCCCCGGGGCCGTCGAAGGGCCCGCCTTGCCCGAAACTCATGCCGCGCATCCTAATGGGGTTGGTGGAACGGGTGGAGGCCGGTCACAATCCCGCTCATGGGACATCTTGAGGCCGGCCATCTGGAGTACTACCTGCCGGACGGGAGGGTCCTGCTGGGGGACGTGTCCTTCCGCGTGGGGGAGGGCGCGTCGGTGGCGCTGGTGGGGGCCAACGGCGCCGGCAAGACGACGCTGCTGCGGCTGATCGCGGGCGAGCTGGCGCCGCACGGCGGATCGGTGACGGTCAGCGGCGGGCTCGGGGTGATGCCGCAGTTCGTGGGGTCCGTGCGCGACGACCGTACGGTGCGTGACCTGCTGGTCTCCGTGGCGCAGCCGCGGATACGGCAGGCCGCCGCGGCGGTGGACGCCGCCGAGACGGCGATCATGACCGCCGATGACGAGGACGCGCAGATGGCGTACGCGCAGGCGCTCAGCGACTGGGCCGAGGCGCGGGGCTACGAGGCCGAGACGGTCTGGGACATGTGCACGACGGCGGCGCTGGGCATGCCGTACGAGAAGGCCCAGTGGCGGCAGGTGCGCACGCTGTCCGGAGGCGAGCAGAAGCGGCTGGTGCTGGAGTCGCTGCTGCGCGGCACGGACGAGGTGCTGCTGCTGGACGAGCCGGACAACTATCTGGACGTGCCGGGCAAGCGGTGGCTGGAGGAGCAGCTGCGCACGACCCGTAAGACGGTGCTGTTCGTCTCCCACGACCGGGAGCTGCTGGCGCGCGCCGCGGAGAAGATCATCAGCGTCGAGCCGGGCCCCGCGGGCTCCGACGTGTGGGTGCACGGCGGCGGCTTCGGTACCTATCACCAGGCCCGCAAGGAGCGTTTCGCCCGTTTCGAGGAGCTGCGCCGGCGCTGGGACGAGAAGCACGCCCAGCTCAAGAAGCTGGTGGTCTCGCTGCGGCAGGCGGCCTCGGTCAGCCATGAGATGGCCTCGCGCTACGCGGCGGCGCAGACCCGGCTGCGGAAGTTCGAGGAGGCCGGTCCGCCGCCGGAGCCGCCGCGCGAGCAGGACATCACCATGCGGCTGCGCGGCGGGCGCACCGGCGTACGGGCGGTGACCTGCGAGGACCTGGAGCTGACGGGGCTGATGAAGCCGTTCTCGCTGGAGATCTTCTACGGCGAGCGGGTCGCGGTCCTGGGTTCCAACGGCTCCGGCAAGTCGCACTTCCTGCGGCTGCTGGCCCAGGACGCCGAGCGGCCCGTCGCGCACACCGGCACCTGGAAGCTGGGCGCCCGCGTGGTCCCCGGTCACTTCGCGCAGACGCACGCCCACCCCGAGCTGATGGGCCGCCCGCTGCTGGACATCCTGTGGACCGAGCACGCCAAGGACAAGGGCCAGGCGATGTCCGCGCTGCGCCGCTACGAGCTGGAGAAGCAGGCCGAGCAGCGCTTCGAGCGGCTCTCCGGCGGCCAGCAGGCCCGCTTCCAGATCCTGCTGCTGGAGCTCTCCGGCACGACGGCGCTGCTCCTGGACGAGCCGACCGACAACCTGGACCTGGAGTCGGCGGAGGCGCTGCAGGAGGGGCTGGAGGCGTACGAGGGGACGGTGGTGGCGGTGACGCACGACCGGTGGTTCGCGCGGTCCTTCGACCGGTTCCTGGTGTTCGGGGCGGACGGGGTGGTGCGGGAGTCGGCGGAGCCGGTGTGGGACGAGCGACGTGTGGAGCGGAAGCGGTAGGGCGGCGGCGGTAGGACGGCCGGGCGCGGCGGGGCGAAGGGGGGCCGCCCCGCGCACCCGGTGCCCGTGCGGGGGGCGTTTTGACCCCGCCGGGGACGGCCCGGTATTCTGCTGGTTCGTTATGCGTATTGGCTTGCTCTATCTCACGTGAGGGGCCCTTACGCCGGTCCATCGGGCCGATGACCAGCGGCGGACGATCGGGTTGCGTCACCCGTAGTGCCGCCCTGCTGTGTGATCGACCACGGGGCCAGTACAGGACCCATTCACCAAAGAAGCGAAGGCTAAGACGTGCGTACGTTCAGCCCCAAGCCCGGCGATGTCCAGCGCCAGTGGCACATCATTGACGCGCAGGACGTTGTCCTGGGCCGTCTGGCCAGCCAGGCCGCGTCCCTCCTGCGGGGCAAGCACAAGCCGGTGTACGCCCCTCACGTTGACATGGGTGACTTCGTCATCATCATCAACGCCGACAAGGTGCACCTGTCCGGCAACAAGCGGTCGCAGAAGATGGCCTACCGCCACTCCGGCTTCCCGGGTGGTCTGCGCTCCGTCCGCTACGACGAGCTTCTCGACAAGAACCCCGAGAAGGCCGTCGAGAAGGCCATCAAGGGCATGCTCCCCAAGAACACCCTCGGCCGTCAGATGCTCTCGAAGCTGAAGGTCTACGCGGGCGCCGAGCACCCGCACGCTGCGCAGCAGCCGGTCCCGTTCGAGATCACCCAGGTCGCGCAGTAAGTCCGGCCACCCCCTAAGACGACAGAGAATCTGAGGAGCATCGTGGCCGAGACCACTCCCGAGACCGTCATCGAGAACGAAGACGCCGTCGAGGAATACACCACCGAGACCGAGGTCGTGGAGTCGGAGTACACCTCCGAGTCCCTCGCGTCCCGCTTCGGCGACCCGCAGCCGGCCGCCGGCCTGGGCCGTCGCAAGAACGCCATCGCCCGCGTCCGGATCGTCCCGGGCACCGGCCAGTGGAAGATCAACGGCCGCACCCTCGAGGGCTACTTCCCGAACAAGGTGCACCAGCAGGAAGTCAACGAGCCCTTCAAGGTGCTCGAGCTCGACAACCGCTACGACGTGATCGCCCGCATCTCCGGCGGCGGCATCTCCGGCCAGGCCGGTGCGCTGCGCCTGGGCGTGGCCCGTGCGCTGAACGAGGCGGACGTCGACAACAACCGCCCCGCGCTGAAGAAGGCCGGATTCCTCAAGCGTGACGACCGTGCGGTCGAGCGCAAGAAGGCCGGTCTGAAGAAGGCCCGTAAGGCGCCGCAGTACAGCAAGCGCTAATCCGCTCGCTGCACTACGCAGCTCTTGTGAACGCCCCGGTGGCACCTCCGTGCTGCCGGGGCGTTCGGCTATCCGGGACCCGGAGCGTATATCTGAAGCCAGGGGCGTATACCTGGACGTAAAGCTCTGGTCCAAGCTCGACAACTCGGAGGACACCAGTGGGACGACTCTTCGGCACGGACGGTGTGCGCGGCGTCGCGAACGCGGACCTGACGGCGGAGCTGGCGCTCGGCCTGTCGGTCGCCGCGGCGCATGTACTCGCCGAAGCGGGCACGTTTGAAGGGCACCGGCCGGTGGCGGTGGTCGGACGCGATCCGCGAGCGTCGGGGGAGTTCCTGGAGGCGGCGGTGGTCGCCGGGCTGGCCAGCGCCGGTGTGGACGTGCTGCGGGTGGGGGTCCTGCCGACCCCGGCGGTCGCGTATCTGACCGGGGCGCTGGGCGCGGACCTCGGCGTGATGCTCTCCGCGAGCCACAACCCGATGCCCGACAACGGCATCAAGTTCTTCGCCCGCGGCGGCCACAAGCTCGCCGACGAGCTGGAGGACCGGATCGAGCAGACCTACCGCGCGCACAGCTCCGGCGAGCCGTGGGAGCGGCCGACCGGCGCGGGCGTCGGCCGGGTCACCGTCTACGACGAGGGCTTCGACAACTACGTCGCGCACCTGGTCGGCGTGCTGCCCAACCGCCTGGACGGGCTGAAGATCGTCATCGACGGCGCGCACGGTGCGGCGGCCCGGGTCTCGCCCGAGGCGTTCGCCCGCGCCGGTGCCGAGGTCGTCACCCTCGGCACCGAGCCCGACGGACTGAACATCAACGACGGCTGCGGCTCCACCCACCTCGGGCTGCTGCGTGCGGCCGTCGTCGAGCACGGCGCCGACCTGGGCGTCGCCCACGACGGCGACGCGGACCGCTGCCTGGCCGTGGACCGCGAGGGCAACGAGATCGACGGCGACCAGATCCTGTCCGTCCTCGCGCTGGGCATGCGCGAGGCCGGGACGCTGCGCAAGAACACCGTCGTCGCCACCGTCATGTCCAACCTGGGCTTCAAGCTGGCCATGGAGCGCGAGGGCATCGACTTCGTCCAGACCGCGGTCGGCGACCGGTACGTCCTGGAGGAGATGAAGGCGCACGGCTTCGCGCTGGGCGGCGAGCAGTCCGGGCACGTCATCGTGCTCGACCACGCCACCACCGGGGACGGCACGCTGACCGGTCTGATGCTGGCGGCCCGGGTCGCCGCCACCGGCCGTTCGCTGGGGGAGCTGGCGGGCGTCATGGAGCGGCTGCCGCAGATCCTCATCAACGTGCCCGACGTCGACAAGTCGCGGGTGGCCAGCTCGCCCGAGCTGGCGGCGGCGGTCGCCGAGGCGGAGCGGGAGCTGGGGGCCACCGGCCGGGTGCTGCTGCGGCCGTCCGGTACGGAGCCGCTGGTCCGCGTCATGGTGGAGGCGGCCGACATCGAGCAGGCACGGGCCGTGGCGGAGCGGCTGGCCGACGCGGTGAAGTCCGCGCTGGGCTAGGGCCTGTCCGATGGGTCATGGCCGGGTCCGCGGCGTCTGGCACGGCACCTCGCGGCGTTGCCGGAGCGTCCCGAGAGCTCCGCTATCGGGACCCTCCGGCGCCTTGCGATGCACCGCACCAGACGCCGCGGCCTTTCCGACCCTGACCCATCGGACAGGCCCTAGGGCCCGACCCATCGGACACGCCCTGGGACACGCCCGGGCGCGGCCCGTCGCCGACCTCGCTAGCGAGGCCGACGACGGGCCGCGCCCGTCTCGTGCCGGGCCCACAGGAGCTTTTGGGCGGTCAGGGTCAGTGAGCCGGCGACGATGATGCCCGCCAGGTTCAGCAGCAGCTGCTCCATGGAGTGCCAGGCCTGGCCGTACTCCTGGTAGCCGAGGGCGACCGCGGCGTTGGCGGCGGCCGGGACGGTGGTCACGGAGATCGCCACGCCGACCAGGGCGCCTGACTTGGCGGACGTCAGCGAGAGCACTCCGGCGATGCCGGCGAGGACGGCGACGACGAAGGAGAACCAGTCGGGCCGGTAGATGAAGTTGGTGTTCGGCCGCTCGGCCTCCAGCGCCCCGACGTCGAAGAGTCCGACCGCGTCCATGAAGAGGCTGAAGCCGACGGTCACCACCATGGCCACGGCGAACCCGACGAGCAGTGCCTGCGCCGAGCGCCACGCCAGCCGAGGCGCCCGCTGGACGAGCGCGGTGCAGAGGCCGGCCAGCGGACCGAACTCCGGGCCCACGGCCATCGCGCCGACGATCAGGATGGCGTTGTCGAGGACCACACCGCAGGCCGCGATCATCGTGGCGACCGTCAGGAACGCCAGGTAGGTGGCCGAGAGGGTGGACTCCTCGTGGGTGGCGTCGGTCAGCGACTCCCACAGCACGGCGTCGGCGCCCTCGCCGGGCGCCTCGTCCTCCGCCCGGTCCGCGCGCAGCGACAGCGAGAGGTCGATGTTCTCGATCGCGATCGAACCGGTCCGGTCCAGCTCCATCGCCCGCAGCTCGGCCAGCAGGCCGTCCCCGGCCTCCCGGGCGACGTCGCACAGCACCACATCGCCCTGGGGATCGCGGGCGGCGCCGTTCAGCACCACCAGATGGGTGGTGCCGACGGTCGTGTCCAGCAGGTGCAGCACCTCGTCCGTACGGTCGGCCGGGACGATCAGGCGCAGATGCAGCACGGCGTTCGCACTCCCTAGAGCTTGCGCAGCGACAGCCGCTGCACCTTGTGGTCGGGCCCCTTGCGCAGCACCAGGTTCGCCCGGCCGCGCGTCGGGGCGACGTTCTGCAGCAGGTTGGGCTTGTTGATGGTGCGCCACATCATGCGGGCGTAGTCGAGGGCCTCCTCCTCGGAGACCTGGGTGTACTTGCGGAAGTACGAGAACGGGTTCTGGAAGGCGGTCGCGCGCAGCTTGCGGAAGCGGCCGAGGTACCACTGCTCGATGTCCTCGGTGCGGGCGTCGACGTAGACGGAGAAGTCGAAGAAGTCGGCGAGGCCGAGGCGGGTGCGGCCGTCCTTGCCGGGCAGCGCCGGCTGCAGGACGTTCAGGCCCTCGACGATGAGGATGTCGGGGCGGTGCACGGTCAGCCGCTCGCCGGGCACGATGTCGTAGATCAGATGGGAGTAGACCGGGGCGCTGACCTCGGCCTTGCCGGACTTCACATCCGCCACGAAGCGGGTCAGGGCGCGGCGGTCGTAGGACTCGGGGAATCCCTTACGGGACATCAGACCGCGCCGGTGCAGCTCGGCGTTGGGGAAGAGGAACCCGTCGGTGGTGACCAGCTCGACACGCGGATGCTCGGGCCAGCGGGCCAGCAGCGCCTGCAGGAGCCGGGCGGTGGTGGACTTGCCGACGGCGACGCTGCCGGCCACTCCTATGACGAACGGGGTGCCGGGCTGCGCGCCCTGGCCGCCCCCCGCGTCGCCCAGGAAGGTGTTCAGCGCGCCGCGCAGATTGCTCGTCGCGCCGACGTAGAGGTTGAGCAGGCGGGAGAGCGGGAGGTAGACGTCGCGCACCTCGTCGAGGTCGATGACGTCGCCCAGCCCCCGCAGCCGTTCGACCTCGTCGGCCGTCAGGGGCAGGGGGGTCTTCTCCCTCAGGGCGCTCCACTGCGCGCGCGTCAGATCGACGTACGGCGAGCTGTCGGCGCGGCGTCGTTGCTGCGGATCGGTCGTCAGGGGCACGCGCCCATTGTGCGCAGCCGACACACGCCGTTCATCTCGGGGTGGCCGGCCGGGGCGTCGGGGCGGGCTTGTGGCAGTCGGGGCGGGCTTGGGTGCTTCGCTACCTGCGTGTCTGTACCCGAGGGATTTTGCCCGGTACGGTCGGCACCGGGGCGCGGCCCGGCTCGCGGGCCGCGGACGAGACAGGGGGTGCAGGTGCGAGCGCGTAAGGCCGGTCTGCTGGGACAGCGGACCTGGGGGAGGAACACACAGACGGCCGGCGACGCGGGGGCGGACCCCGCCTCGGACGGCTTCGCCGCGCGGGTGTTCGCCGAGTTGGCCGAGGACCTCCCGGACGAGGACCTGGGCGAGGACCTCTGCGACTTCCTGGAACGCTACGAGCCGCCCAGCGGCCCGGGCGCGGACACGGAGGCCGACGAGGAGTTCCTGGAGACGGTGCGCGAGGCGCAGCACCGGATAGAGCGCGGCTATTGATCGGTGGGCGTCGTAGGCTGCCTCCATGTGCGGAATCGTGGGTTATGTGGGAGGGCAGAGCGCCCTTGACGTCGTACTGGCCGGGTTGAAGCGGCTGGAGTATCGCGGTTACGACTCGGCCGGGGTCGCCGTGCTGGCCGATGGCGGGCTGGCCGCGGCGAAGAAGGCGGGCAAACTCGCCAACCTGGAGAAGGAACTGGCGGACCGTCCGCTGCCGACCGGGTCGACCGGGATCGGGCACACCCGGTGGGCGACCCACGGCGGGCCCACCGATGCGAACGCGCATCCGCATCTGGACAACGCCGGGCGGGTCTCGGTCGTGCACAACGGCATCATCGAGAACTTCGCCGGGCTGCGCACCGAACTGACCGACCGCGGGCACGAGTTGGCGTCCGAGACGGACACCGAGGTCGTCGCCCATCTGCTGGCCGAGGCCTACTCGTCGTGCGGTGAGCTGGCGGAGGCGATGCGGCAGGTGTGCCGGCGGCTGGAGGGCGCGTTCACGCTGGTCGCGGTGCACGCGGACGAGCCCGACGTGGTGGTCGGGGCGCGGCGGAACTCGCCGCTGGTGGTGGGCGTCGGGGACGGTGAGGCGTTCCTCGCCTCGGACGTCGCGGCGTTCATCGCGCATACCCGCGAGGCCGTCGAGCTGGGGCAGGACCAGGTCGTGGAGCTGCGCCGGGACGCGGTGACGGTCACCGACTTCGACGGCGCGCCCGCGGAGGTCCGCGAGTACCACGTCGACTGGGACGCGTCGGCCGCCGAGAAGGGCGGCTACGACTACTTCATGCTCAAGGAGATCGCCGAGCAGCCGAAGGCCGTCGCGGACACCCTCCTGGGGCGGATCGACGCCTCGGGCGTGCTGTCGCTGGACGAGGTGCGGATCCCGCCGGAGGTGCTGCGCGAGGTCGACAAGGTCGTCATCGTGGCGTGCGGCACGGCGTACCACGCGGGGATGATCGCCAAGTACGCGATCGAGCACTGGACGCGGATCCCGTGCGAGACGGAGCTGGCCAGTGAGTTCCGCTATCGCGACCCGATCCTGGACCGGCACACGCTGGTGATCGCGATCAGCCAGTCCGGCGAGACGATGGACACCCTGATGGCGCTGCGGCACGCCCGCGAGCAGGGCGCGAAGGTGCTGGCCATCTGCAACACCAACGGGTCGACCATTCCGCGGGAGTCGGACGCGGTGCTCTACACGCACGCCGGGCCCGAGGTCGCGGTGGCGTCGACGAAGGCGTTCCTGACGCAGCTGGTGGCCTGCTATCTGGTGGCGCTGTTCGTGGCGCAGGTGCGGGGCACGAAGTGGGGCGACGAGATCCGCGACGTGGTGCGCGAACTGGCCGCCATCGGCACCCAGGTCGAGCAGGTGCTCGCCACGATGGAGCCGGTACGGGAGCTGGCGCGCGGCCTCGCCGACAAGAACACGGTGCTCTTCCTGGGCCGGCACGTGGGCTATCCGGTGGCTCTGGAGGGCGCGCTGAAGCTCAAGGAGCTGGCGTACATGCACGCGGAGGGCTTCGCGGCCGGGGAGCTCAAGCACGGGCCGATCGCGCTGATCGAGGACGATCTGCCGGTCGTCGTCGTGGTGCCGTCGCCGCGTGGGCGGTCGGTGCTGCACGACAAGATCGTGTCGAACATCCAGGAGATCCGGGCCCGCGGGGCGCGCACGATCGTGATCGCGGAGGAGGGGGACGAGGCGGTCGTGCCGTACGCCGACCACCTCGTGCGGATCCCGCGTACGCCGGTGCTGCTGCAGCCGCTGGTGTCCACGATCCCGCTGCAGGTCTTCGCCTGCGAGCTGGCCACCGCCCGCGGCAACGAGGTCGACCAGCCGCGCAACCTCGCCAAGTCGGTGACGGTGGAGTGATCATCGGGGTGGGTATCGACGTCGCAGAGATCGACCGCTTCGGGGCGGCGCTGGACCGTACGCCGGAGCTGGCGCACCGGCTGTTCATCGACTCGGAGCTGCTGCTGCCGAGCGGTGGGCGGCGCGGGATCGCCTCCTTGGCGGCGCGGTTCGCCGCCAAGGAGGCGGTCGCCAAGGCCCTCGGCGCGCCGGCCGGGCTGCACTGGACCGACGCCGAGGTGTACGTCGAGGACAGCGGACGGCCCCGGCTGCGGGTGCGGGGCACGGTCGAGGCGCGCGCGCAGGCGCTGGGGGTGCGCTCGTGGCACGTCTCTCTCAGCCATGACGCGGGGGTTGCTTCCGCCGTGGTGATCGCCGAGGGGTGAGACTGGCGCCATGAGGACTGCCTACAGCGTTCAGACCGTGCGGGCCGCCGAGCAGGAGCTGATGGCCCGATTGCCCGAAGGCGCCCTGATGCAGCGGGCGGCGGCCGGACTGGCCGTCGCCTGCGGGGACTTGCTGGGGCGGGTGTACGGCAGCCGGGTGGTGCTGCTGGTGGGCAGCGGCGACAACGGCGGGGACGCGCTGTACGCCGGTGCCCGGCTGGCGCGGCGCGGGGCCGGGGTGGTCGCGGTGCTGCTGACGCCCGAACGGGCGCACCAGGGAGGGCTCGCCGCGCTGCGCCGGGCCGGGGGACGGGTCTCGGACGATGCGCTGCGGGACATCGCCTGGGCCGATCTGGTCGTCGACGGCGTCGTGGGGATCGGCGGCCGCGGGGGGCTGCGCCCCGAGGCGGCGCAACTCGCCCGGGCGGCACGGGAGTCGGCCCTGGTCCTGGCGGTCGATCTGCCCAGCGGGGTGGACGCGGACAGCGGTGAGGTGAGCGGCGAGGCCGTACGGGCCGATGCGACGGTGACGTTCGGCGCGTACAAGCCGGGGCTGCTGATCGATCCGGCGCGGGAGCGGGCGGGGGCGCTGCGGTTGGTCGACATCGGGCTCACGCTGCCCGAGGACGCCGAGGTCGAGGCGTTGCAGCACGCGGACGTGGCGGAGCTGCTGCCGCGCCCGGTGGCGGAGAGCGACAAGTACCGGCGGGGCGTGGTGGGGGTGGTCGCCGGATCGGCGCGCTATCCGGGGGCCGCGGTGCTGGCGGTGGCCGGCGCGCTGCGCGGTGGCGCCGGGGCGGTGCGGTACGTCGGCCCGGCCAGGGACGCGGTGCTGGCGCGGTTCCCGGAGACGCTGGTGCACGCCGGGCCGCCGGACAAGGCCGGCCGGGTGCAGTCGTGGGTGATCGGGCCGGGCATCGGGGACGAGTCGCAGGCGCTGGAGGACGTGCTGGCGTCGGACGTGCCGGTGCTGGTGGACGCCGACGGGCTGCGGCTGCTGACGCCGCAGCGGATCCGGCGGCGCACGGCCGAGACACTGCTGACGCCGCACGCCGGGGAGGCGGCGGCGCTGCTCGGCCGCGGCCGCGAGGAGATCGAGGCGGCACGGCTGGGGTCGGTGCGCGAACTGGCGGAGCGCTATGCCGCCACGGTGCTGCTCAAGGGCTCCACGACGCTGGTCGCGGCGGCCGGCGGGCCGGTACGGGTCAACCCCACGGGCACCGGCTGGCTGGCCACGGCCGGGAGCGGGGACGTGCTGTCCGGGCTGACCGGGTCGTTGCTGGCCGCGGGGCTCACCGCACAGGACGCGGGGTCGGTCGGCGCGTATCTGCACGGCCTCGCGGCGCGCCGGGCCGCCGGGCCGGACGGCGCGCCGATCTCGTCCTCGGAGGTCGCGGACCATCTGGGCGCGGCCTGGCGGGATGTGACGGACTGACAGCCGCCCGGCGCCGGCGTTAGGCCCTGTGGGGGGAATGGCGCGGGCACCAGGGCGAACCTCGCGCCGCGCGGGCCGTCCGGCGGTCCGGGCGCGGCATCGTGAAGGCATGAAACGCACCTTGGTGGCGCTGCTGGCCTGCGCCTCGCTGCCCGCTCTGGCCGGATCACCCGCGGTGGCCGTGGCGCCGTCGTCCGCCGCGCACGCGGCGTCCGGCCTGCTTCCCGGTGCCGCGCACGCCCCGCGGCACCACACGCCCGACCCGGTGCGGGCGGCACAGGCACCGGACGCGCCGGTCGAGGAGCCGCTGCACATGGAGGACGTACCGCGGTCCGAGACGGAGCGGGGTGCCCGAGCGGCGAGCTGCAGCGGATCCACCGGGCCCTTCCAGCGGCAGGCCGAACGCTATCTGCGGCGGGCGGTGGACGGGCTGCAGAGCGACGCGGACTGCCGGGCGATCCGGCGCTTCCAGCGGGCGCACCGCATCACGCCGGCGAGCGGCTTCGCGGGACCGGTGACCGGTGCCATGCTGCAGCTGATGCGGGCCAAGAAGGACCCCAACCGGGACGGGCACTGCCCCGAGCGCCGCGAGCGGACCGTGTGCGTCGACCTGGACCGCCAGCTGCTGTGGGTGCAGCAGGGCCGGCGGGTGGTCTTCGAGCCGGTGGCGATCCGATCCGGCCAGCCGACGAACGAGACCCGTACCGGTACGTACCGCATCTATCTACGGAAAAGGGCCCACACCTCGAACCTGTACCACACGCCGATGCCGTTCGCGCAGTTCTTCGACCGCGGGGAGGCGCTGCACGGTGTCTACGACGACATCTACCAGGGGCTCGGCTCGCACGGCTGCATCAACCTCGGCTGGCGCGACGCGAGCCGGCTGTGGGAAGTCCTCCGGCACGGCGACGTGGTGCACGTCTGGGGGCGCAAGCCCAGCGGATGAGAGCGGTTTCGCGCCGGTCCCCCCGGGTGCCGCGGCGTCGCCTGCGACACTGAGGGGGATGAACGAGACAGCGAAGCGCGCCCGTGCCGTCGTCGACCTCGCCGCCGTGCGGTCGAACGTCCAGGCACTGCGGGCATGCGCACCCCGGGCAGAGCTGATGGCCGTGGTCAAGTCCGACGGCTACGGACACGGAGCGGTGCGCTGTGGGCGCGCCGCCCGTGAGGCCGGCGCGGACTGGCTGGGCACGGCGCTGCCCGAGGAGGCGTTCGCGCTGCGCGCGGCCGGCGACACCGGACGGCTGATGTGCTGGCTGTGGACGCCGGGCGGCCCCTGGCGAAAGGCCGTGGAGCTGGACATCGACGTCTCGGTGAGCGGGCTGTGGGCGCTGCACGAGGTGACCGCCGCGGCCCGCGCCTGCGGCCGCACCGCCCGGGTCCAGCTCAAGGTCGACACGGGCCTGGGCCGCAACGGCTGCCAGCCCGCCGACTGGCCGGAGCTGACCGCCGCGGCCCGCGCCGCCGAGGCCGAGGGCGCGGTGTCCGTCACCGGCGTCTGGTCGCACTTCGCGTGCGCCGACGAGCCCGGCCACCCCTCGATCGCCGTCCAGCTCGCTGCCTTCCACGACGCGTTGAAGACCGCCGAGGCGGCCGGGCTGCGCCCCGAGGTGCGGCATCTGGCCAACACCCCGGCCACGCTGACGCTGCCGGAGGCGCACTTCGACCTGGTCCGCGCCGGTATCGGTGTCTACGGCCTCTCGCCCAGCCCGGAGGTGGGCACCTCACGGGACTTCGGGCTGCGGCCCGCGATGACCCTGGAGGCCGCGCTGGCGTCGGTCAAGCAGGTCCCGGGCGGCCACGGCGTGTCGTACGGGTACGCGTACACCACGCCCGGGGAGACCACCCTCGCGCTGGTCCCGCTCGGCTACGCCGACGGCGTCCCGCGGCACGCCTCCGGCACCGGCCCGGTGCTGGTCGCCGGCAAGTGGCGGACGGTCGCCGGGCGGATCGCGATGGACCAGTTCGTGGTCGACCTGGGCGGCGACAGCGCCGCGGCGGGCGATCGGGCCGTGCTCTTCGGCCCCGGCGACCGCGGCGAGCCGACCGCCGAGGACTGGGCCCGCGCGGCCGGAACCATCGGCTATGAGATCGTCACACGGATCGGAACCCGGGTGCCGCGCGTCTATGTGGACAGCGGCATAGGGAACGGAGCAGCAGAAGCCGAAGAAGCCGAGGGAGACAGCGCGCTCACGGGGGGTACCGCATGACCGAGGGCAAGGAGGCCGCCGCGCAGGCGGTCGAGACGGCCGCCGAAGTGGCGGTCGAGGCAGCCAACAACTGGGCCAGGGCGGGCCGGCACGCGGGCATCGCCGGCGCCGCGATCGGCGTGGTCGCGGCCGGTGCCGCGGCCGGTGTGGCGATAGAGCGGATGACGGTCGGCCGCGGTATGCGCCGCCGCGCCCGGCTCGCGCTGGACGCCGCCGGCCCGTACGGCACGCTGCGCGGCACACCGGGCGCGGCGATCGCCGAGGACGGCACCGAGCTGTACTACGAGGTCGACGAGCCGGGCGCGGAGGCCGGCCGCCCGGACAAGGACGAGCGGCCGGGCAGGGGCGCCGCCAGGAACGGCAGGGGCGCACCGCACGACCGGTCCGTCAAGCCCGCCCGCGGCAAGGAGGCCCGCGCCGCGCAGGAGGCCCAGAGCGGTCTGCGCAAGCGGCTGACGGCGGCGCTGGGGCGGCGCTCGGCGGCGGCCCCCACGGTCGTCTTCAGCCATGGCTACTGCCTCAGCCAGGACTCCTGGCACTTCCAGCGCGCCGCGCTGCGCGGCACGGTGCGCACCGTGCACTGGGACCAGCGCAGCCACGGACGCTCGGCGCGCGGACACGGCCAGATCGACGGCACGGAAGAGGTCACCATCGACCTGCTGGGCCGGGACCTGAAGGCGGTGCTGGACGCCGCGGTGCCCGAGGGGCCGATCGTGCTGGTCGGGCACTCCATGGGCGGGATGACGGTGATGGCGCTGGCCGACCAGTTCCCCGAGTTCGTCGCGGAGCGGGTGGTCGGGGTGGCCCTGATCGGCACGTCCGCGGGGCGGCTCAGCGAGGTCAGCTACGGTCTGCCGTCGATGGGCATGAAGGCCTTCCACTGGCTCGCGCCGGGCGTGCTCAGGGCGCTGGGCTGGCAGCACGAGATCGTCGAGCGTGGGCGGCGGGCCACCGCCGATCTGTTCGCCGGGCTGATCAAGCGGTACTCGTTCGGGTCGCCCGAGCAGGTGGACCCGGGCATCGCGCGGTTCGGTGAGCGGCTGATCGAGGCGACCCCGATCGATGTGGTCGCCGAGTTCTTCCCGGCGTTCGCGGTGCATGACAAGACCGAGGCGCTGGTGGCGTACGACGCGGTGCCCGCGCTGGTGCTCGCCGGGGAGAACGACCTGATCACCCCCGCCGACCACAGCCGGACGATCGCCGAGATGCTGCCCGACGCGGAGCTGGTGTGCGTCCCGGGCGCCGGGCATCTGGTGATGCTGGAGCGGCCCGAGCTGGTCAACGAGCATCTGGTGTCGCTGGTGGAGCGGGCGAGCGCGACGGCCCGCAGCTCACGGCACGCGCGGGCCTGAGGACGAGGGGCGCGGAGCGCCGCCGTACGGCGGCGCCCGTGCGGGGTGCCGCGCGGGACGTACCATTTGCGGCATGAGCTCCACCGGCGCGATCGCCCATGTAACCGTCAAGTCCCCCGACCAGATGCAGGAGTTGGGACGCAGGCTGGCCCCGCTGCTGCGCCCCGGCGACCTGGTGCTGCTCACCGGTGAGCTGGGCGCCGGCAAGACCACGCTGACCCGCGGCCTGGGCGAGGGCCTGGGCGTGCGCGGCGCCGTGACCTCGCCCACCTTCGTCATCGCCCGTGTGCACCCCTCGCTGACCGGCGGCCCCGCGCTGGTGCACGTCGACGCCTACCGCCTCGGCGGCGGGCTGGACGAGATGGAGGACCTGGACCTCGACGTCTCGCTGCCGGAGTCGGTGGTGGTCGTGGAGTGGGGCGAGGGCAAGGTCGAGGAGCTGTCCGACGACCGGCTGCACGTCGTCATCGGCCGCGCGGTGGGCGCGGACGCGCCCCACCCGGAGGACGAGGTGGACGACGTGCGCCAGGTGACGGTCACCGGACTCGGCTCCCGGTGGTCGGGCACGGAGCTGGACGGCCTGCTCGTCCCGTAGTTTCCGACAAGCCGTCGGTAAGATGTTGCGCAGCTGGTGGCGCGCGTGGTGACATGGGTGGAGACCCCAGTTAGGTCAGCCTAAGTAGCGAGCCTAGCTTCTGTCGCTTGTCCCAGGAGCCCCGGGAGGCGTCCATGTCCGCCCACCAGCACGATGCGCGCGAGACGCCGACGATGACTGAGCTGCTGGCGGCGTGTGCCGCGGCCAGCGCCGTCTCCACGCCCCCAGACGCCCCCGAGGAGGCCCGCGCACCCCGTAAGGGCAAGCCCGCGGGGCCCGCGGACGGGCCGGCGGAGGGTGAGGAGAAGCCCGCGTCCACCCGGCGGCGCGACGCGGCGTAGCCCGTTAGGGCCAAGAAGGAGCCGGGACCGAGCGCGCGCGGTCAGGCGACCACGACGACCTTGGTGCCCTGCAGCGCGAAGTCCCACATCGCCTTGCCGTCCTCCCGCGACTCACGGATGCCACCGGTCCGCTTCGACGAGCCCGGATCGGGCCGGGAGCCGTCGACGGCCGCGCTGAAACCGACGGTGATGCCTTCGACGGTGGTGAACCGCACCACGTGCTCGATCGCGATCCCGTCCGAGCCCGTGACGCTCACCGACCGCGAGCCGACCGTGTACGTCCCCGGCTGCGGGTGCACCGTGCTCGGCGCGACCGTGAACGTCCGCACCGCCCGGTCCTTGGCGTCGACCAGCCAGACCCGCTTGCCGCCCAGCGAGTAGACGACCCGCTGGCCCTTGCCGGAGGCGGCGGGAACCGGCACCGGGGCCGGCGTCCGGTCCTTCTTGCCGGGCCGGTCCGAGTGCCCCTTGGACGCGCTGTGGCCGTCCTTACGGGCCGGGGTGAGGGTGTCCGGAGCGGACGCCGCGGCCTGGTAGCCGAGGAAACCGACCACGACGACGGCAGCCGCGGTCAGCGCGGTGACGATCGTGCTGCTCTTAGCGGGCACCGCTGTGCCACCTTTCCGTACGTTCCCCTGCTTCGGGGGCGACGGTAGCAGGGGACGGGGCACCGCCGGCCGAGCCGTAGGCTTGAGGGCGTGCTGCTGCTAGCTCTTGACACCGCCACCCCCGCCGTCACCGTCGCGCTCCATGACGGCACGGACGTCCTCGCCGAGTCCCGCGATGTGGACGCGCGCCGGCACGGCGAGCTGCTGCTGCCCGCCGTCGACCGGGTGCTGGGCGCCGCCGGCCGCAAGCTCGACGAGGTCAGCGACATCGTGGTCGGCGTGGGCCCCGGGCCCTACACCGGTCTGCGGGTCGGCCTGGTGACCGCCGCCACGTTCGGGGCGGCGCTCGGCGTGCCCGTCCACGGCCTGTGCACGCTGGACGGCCTGGCCTACGCCGCCGGACTCACCGAGCCCTTCGTCGTGGCCACCGACGCCCGCCGCAAGGAGGTCTACTGGGCGCGCTACGCCGATGCCCGCACCCGGCTGACCGAACCGGCCGTCGACCGCCCCGCCGACATCGCCGACCAGGTGGCCGGCGTCCCGGCCGTGGGCGCGGGCGCGGTGCTCTACGACGGCGTCTTCACCGGACTGCGGCGCGAGGCGCCCGAGCACCAGTCCGCCGCGGCGCTGGCCGCGCTGGCCGCGGAGCGACTGGCCGCGGGCCAGGAGCTGCTGGAGCCGCGGCCGCTGTACCTGCGCCGCCCGGACGCCCAGGTGCCCGCCAACTACAAGGTGGTCACCCCGAAGTGACGGCCGGCCCCTCGCCCGACCACCGCCCCTCAAGGACGTCGCTGCACGACGGCGCCGCTCGATCACCGTCGCCCGACCACCGCCCCTCAACGGCGCCACTGCGCGGCGGCACCCCTCAACCTGCTGCGCTGCGCGAGATGCGCTGGTGGGACATAGCGCCGGTGCTGGAGCTGGAGCGCGAGCTCTTCCCCGAGGACGCCTGGTCGGCCGGCATGTTCTGGTCGGAGCTGGCCCACGCCCGCGGGGATTTCGCCACCCGCCGCTACCTCGTCGCCGAACGGGAGGCCCGGATCGTGGGCTACGCCGGGCTGGCCGCCATCGACGGCACCGGCGATGTCCAGACCATCGCCACCGCCCGCGACCAGTGGGGCACCGGCCTCGGCGCCCGGCTGCTGACCGAACTCCTCGGCGCCGCGACCGACTTCGAGTGCCATGAGGTGCTGCTGGAGGTGCGGGTCGACAACCTCCGCGCCCAGCGCCTCTACGAGCGCTTCGGCTTCGAGCCGATCGGCTTCCGGCGCGGCTACTACCAGCCCGGCAACGTCGACGCCCTCGTGATGCGCCGTACCACCCAGACCTCCTCCGAAGCACCCTCCGTACAAGGAACTTGAGAATCATGGCTGACTCACGCGGCGGACCGCTCGTCCTCGGCATCGAGACCTCCTGCGACGAGACCGGTGTCGGCATCGTCCGCGGCCACACCCTGCTGGCCGACGCGGTCGCCTCCAGCGTCGACGAGCACGCGCGCTTCGGCGGAGTGGTGCCGGAGGTGGCCTCCCGGGCCCACCTGGAGGCGATGGTGCCCACCATCCAGCGGGCGCTGAAGGAGGCCGGGGTCGCGGCCAGCGACCTGGACGGCATCGCGGTCACCGCCGGACCGGGCCTGGCCGGTGCGCTGCTGGTCGGCGTCTCGGCCGCCAAGGCGTACGCCTACGCGCTGGGCAAGCCGCTCTACGGCGTCAACCACCTCGCCTCGCACATCTGCGTCGACCAGCTCGAACACGGTCCGCTGCCGGAGCCGACGATGGCCCTGCTGGTCTCCGGCGGCCACTCCTCGCTCCTGCTCGCCCCCGACATCACCTCCGACGTCCGGCCGCTGGGCTCGACGATCGACGACGCGGCGGGCGAGGCCTTCGACAAGGTCGCGCGGGTGCTGAACCTCGGCTTCCCGGGCGGTCCGGTCATCGACCGCTACGCCCGCGAGGGCGACCCCGAGGCGATCCGCTTCCCGCGCGGTCTGACCGGCCCCCGCGACCCGCTCTACGACTTCTCCTTCTCCGGCCTGAAGACGGCCGTGGCCCGCTGGATCGAGGCCAAGCGGGCGGCCGGTGAGGAGGTGCCGGTGGCGGACGTCTCGGCGTCCTTCCAGGAGGCGGTGGTCGACGTCCTGACCCGTAAGGCCGTACGGGCCTGCAAGGACAACGGCGTGGACCACCTGATGATCGGCGGCGGGGTCGCGGCCAACTCCCGGCTGCGGGCGATGGCCGAGCGCCGCTGCGAGGACGCCGGCATCACCCTGCGGGTGCCGCGGCCCAAGCTGTGCACCGACAACGGCGCGATGGTCGCGGCCCTGGGCGCGGAGATGGTGGCGCGCGGGCGCGCGGCCTCGCACTGGGACCTGTCCGCGGACTCCTCGCTCCCGGTCACCGAACCGCATGTGCCGGGGCAGCCGGCCGAGGACGAGCACGGTCACAGCCACAGCCACAGCCATGATCACGTCCACGAGACGAGCCGGCAGAACCTCTACCCGTGAGCAACTTCTGAGGATCGGTGACAACCGCGCCTCCCCCCGGACCCGCGACCGCCCCGAGGTCTTACCCTGGAGCGGCACCGGGCGCGCGCGTGGGGAGGCGGCAGGCTGTGGACTGGTTCTGGTGGGTCTTCATCTTCTTCATGGCGGGCGGCTTCGCGAAGGTCGTCGACACCGCCCGTACGGCCATGCGCACCCGCCACGAGCGCAAGATGGAGCGCCTGGAGACCGCGCGTCAGGAACGTCAGGAGCTGGCGGCCGCCCAGAAGCCGCCGGAGCCGGTGTGCGGCTGCACCCACCACCTCGCCAAGCACGACAAGAAGGGCAAGTGCCATGAGCGGGTGGAGGTCGCGGTGGCCTGGGACGCCGACCACAAGCCGGTCCAGTACGAAGCCGGCCAGTGCACCTGCCAGCAGTACGTAGGCCCGCAGCCGCTCTCCCAGATCTACGCCGAGGACCTCACCGACCTGGCGTGAGTGCCCGCGCGGGCGCGTCCGCGGGGTGGCCCAGCAGCATGGTGGGGGCGCCGGCGACCCGGGTGAGGAAGATCGTGCAGGAGTTGCCGCCGCCGCCCAGCTTCAGCTTCCGGCGCAGCTCCTCGGGCTCGACCGCCGAGCCGCGCTTCTTGATCACCGCGGTGCCGACCCCCCGCTCGCGCAGCAGCGCCCTGAGCTTCTTGACGTGGAACGGCAGTACGTCGGTGATCGCATAGGCGGTCGCGTACGGGGTGGCCGCGAGCCGGTCCGCGGTGATGTACGCGATCGTCGGGTCGATCAGCCGCCCGCCGACCTGTGCGGCGACATCGGCCACGAGGTGGGCGCGGATGACCGCGCCGTCCGGCTCGTAGAGCCAGTCCCCGACCGGCCCCGCCTCGGGGTCCGGCAGGCCGGTGCCCAGCAGCGAGTCGCCGGCCGGCAGCAGGGTGGCGCGGCGGCCGCCGGGGGTCGGAGCGGGGGCGCCGCCGGGGGCTGCGGCGAACCACAGCACCGCCTCCTTCACCTCGCCCCCGTCGGAGATCCACTCCGTCTCGGCGTCCTCGGGAAGCGCGTCGTGCGGCACCCCCGGCGCGATCTTCAGCGCCGCGAACGGGGCCGTACGGGCCGCCTCGACGGCCCAGGACAGCGGCGGCGAGTACGCCTCCGGATCGAAGATCCTGGCGCCGCGCACCTTGCCGCGCCGCGCCGGGTCCACGAACACCGCGTCGTATCCGGCGGTGTCCACCTCCGCCACCTCCGCGCAGCGTACCTCGATCAGCGCCGCGAGCCCCAGCGCCTCGGCGTTCGCCTGCGCCGCCGCACAGGCCAGCGGGTCGCGGTCGACGGCCAGTACGCGGATCCCGGCCCGTGCCAGCGCGATCGCGTCGCCGCCGATGCCGCAGCACAGGTCGGCCAGCGAACGAACGCCCAGTGCGGCGAGCCGGGCGGCGCGGTGGGTGGCGACCGCGGTACGGGTGGACTGCTCGACGCCGTTGGGCGTGAAGTACATCAGCCACGCGTCCGCCCCGAACTTGGCCGCCGCGCGCTGCCGCAGCCGGGCCTGGCCGAGCGCGGCGGAGACCAGCGGGGCGGGGTGGTCGCGGCGCAGCCGGGTCGCGGCCGCCAGCTCGTCCGCCGGGTCGAAGTCGCGCAGTTCGGCCAGCAGCGCCTGCCCCTCGGGGGCCAGCAGCGCGGAGAAGGTGTCGAGGTCGGTCACCTGCACCATTGTGGTCCAGGCGGGGCGTGGGCCCTACGTCGCCCGGCGGCCGCGCCCGCGCCGGCGCGGCCGGTCGCGGCCGGCGCCCTCCGGCTCGCGGCGGCGCTGCGCATGGTCGCTGATCCGCAGCAGCAGCGCCACCATCACCCAGTTCGCGACCAGTGACGAGCCGCCCTTGGCCAGGAACGGCAGGGCCTTGCCGGTCAGCGGGATCAGGCCGGTGACGCCGCCGGAGACGACGAAGACCTGGAGCAGCAGCGCCCCGGCGAGCCCGACCGCGAGCAGCTTGCCGAACGGGTCGCGGGCGGTCAGCGCCACCCGCAGCCCGCGCTGCGCGAGCAGCACGTACAGCATCAGCACCGCCATCACCCCGGCCAGGCCCAGCTCCTCGCCGACGGTGGTGAGGATGAAGTCGCTGTTGCCCGCGAAGCCGACCAGTTCGGGGTGGCCCTGGCCCAGGCCGGTGCCGCCGATGCCGCCGCTGCCGAAGCTGAACAGCGCCTGGCCGAGCTGGTCGGACATGTGCTCCGCGCGGCCTTCCTTGGTGAAGGCCCGCATGGGGTCCAGCCAGGCCGTGACGCGGCCGTGGACGTGCGGCTCCAGGGAGCCGACGACGGCCGCGCCGACCGTGGCCATCAGCAGGCCGCACAGCACCCAGCCGGCGCGGCCGGTGGCCATGTAGAGCATGATCACGAAGACGCCGAAGAAGATCAGCGAGGTGCCCAGGTCCCGTTCGAAGACCAGCACCAGCAGGCTGATCACCCAGATCGTGAAGATCGGCCCGAGCTGCCTTCCCGGGGGCAGCTGGACGCCCATGACGCGGCGTCCGGCCAGCGCCAGCGCATCGCGGTTGACGGTGAGGTAGCCGGCGAAGAACACCGAGATCATGATCTTCACGAACTCGCCGGGCTGCAGCGACAGCGGCCCGAGCAGGATCCAGCGCTTGGCGCCGTACATGTCGGCGCCGAAGAAGGCCGGCGCCATCAGCAGCACCAGGGCGACGGCCATCGTCAGATAGATGTAGCGCTGCAGGATGCGGTGGTCGCGCAGCACCAGCAGGATGGCGATGCAGACCGCCACCCCGATCACCGTCCACACCAGCTGGCCGCTCGCCGCCTCGGCGATCTTCAGACGCGGGGTCTGCGCGTAGGTGATGTCCAGCCGGTGCAGCAGGACCAGCCCGATCCCGGTCAGCAGGGTCGCCAGCGGCAGGATCAGCGGATCGGCGCGCGGGGCGAAGCGGCGCAGGACCAGATGCGGCACCAGCGCCACGAAGAGCATGCTGACGGCGAAGCCGGCCAGGCCGCCGGGCAGCCGGCCGGTCATCGACAGACCGGTGTAGGCGTAGCCGAAGACGGCGGTCAGGACGACGAGGGCGAGCAGCCGGGCCTCGGTCCTGCGGCGGTCCGGCGCCCGTTGAAGCGCGGCGAACGTCATGGTGCGCTCGGCGTCGCTCTCCGGCTCCCCGGCCGGCCGGGGAGCGCTGGTCAGTCCACGCACGGGTTCCTCCGCCTTCGGTGGTCAGGGCCTGCGGACCCGGTCCGGGCCGATCCACACGGCACGCCCGGGCCCGGTTCGCAGGCCCGGCAGTCGGGGAAGTAGACGAGGTGGTCCGGGGGGTGGTTGCCGGAGAACGGGAAGGTGTGTCCGATTTGGCAGGGAACCCTCCCCGGTGGCGGACCCGTTGGCCGCGGCGCGGTCAACCGGCGTAGCGGAACCCGCCCCCGGCGCGCTGGCACTCCGCTTGACCGAGTGCTAACCGCGTCATAGTCTCGGCGTTGGCACTCTCCAGTGGGGAGTGCCAAACACACAGCGACGGGCAGGTCCGGCACCCGCGACGACGGATCCACCTGGTCGCCACCTCAGACAGTTAACCCCGTGAGATCTCCGAAGGGGGAGGTCGGATCGTGACGACCGCCAGCTCCAAGGTTGCCATCAAGCCGCTTGAGGACCGCATCGTGGTCCAGCCGCTCGACGCCGAGCAGACCACGGCCTCGGGCCTGGTCATTCCGGACACCGCCAAGGAGAAGCCCCAGGAGGGCGTCGTCCTGGCCGTGGGCCCGGGCCGCATCGAGGACGGCAAGCGCGTCGAGCTCGACGTCACCGTTGGTGACGTCGTTCTCTACAGCAAGTACGGCGGCACCGAGGTGAAGTACAACAACGAGGAGTACCTCGTTCTCTCGGCCCGCGACGTGCTCGCGATCGTCGAGAAGTAAGTCACCCAGATTTGCCGTGATCTGCGCCCCTGGTTCCCGCGTCTAAACAACCCGGGGCAGGGGCGCAGTTCGTTTGACCCAGCGGTCCCCACTGCGTGCCGAGGATCGCAATGAGAGGACTTGAAGCACCCCATGGCGAAGATCCTGAAGTTCGACGAGGACGCCCGTCGCGCCCTTGAGCGCGGCGTGAACAAGCTTGCCGACACGGTGAAGGTGACGATCGGTCCGAAGGGCCGCAACGTCGTCATCGACAAGAAGTTCGGTGCCCCGACCATCACCAACGACGGTGTCACCATCGCCCGTGAGGTCGAGGTCGACGACCCGTACGAGAACCTGGGCGCCCAGCTCGTCAAGGAGGTGGCGACCAAGACCAACGACATCGCGGGTGACGGCACCACCACCGCCACCGTGCTGGCCCAGGCGCTGGTCCGCGAGGGCCTGCGCAACGTCGCCGCGGGCGCTTCCCCGGCCGCCCTGAAGAAGGGCATCGACGCCGCCGTGCAGGCCGTGTCCGAGGAGCTCCTCGCGACCGCCCGCCCGATCGACGACAAGGCCGACATCGCCGCCGTCGCCGGTCTGTCCGCGCAGGACAAGCAGGTCGGCGAGCTGATCGCCGAGGCGATGGACAAGGTCGGCAAGGACGGTGTGATCACCGTCGAGGAGTCCAACACCTTCGGTCTGGAGCTGGACTTCACCGAGGGCATGGCCTTCGACAAGGGCTACCTCTCGCCGTACATGGTCACCGACCAGGAGCGTATGGAGGCCGTCCTCGAGGACCCGTACATCCTGATCCACCAGGGCAAGATCGCCTCGATCCAGGACCTGCTGCCGCTGCTGGAGAAGGTCATCCAGGCGGGTGGCTCCAAGCCGCTGCTGATCATCGCCGAGGACGTCGAGGGCGAGGCCCTGTCGACCCTGGTCGTCAACAAGATCCGCGGCACCTTCAACGCGGTGGCCGTCAAGGCCCCCGGCTTCGGTGACCGCCGCAAGGCGATGCTCGGCGACATGGCCACCCTCACCGGTGCCACCGTCATCGCCGAGGAGGTCGGCCTCAAGCTCGACCAGGCCGGTCTGGACGTGCTGGGCTCCGCCCGCCGCGTGACCGTCACCAAGGACGACACCACCATCGTCGACGGCGGCGGCAACGCCGAGGACGTCGCCGGTCGCGTCGCCCAGATCAAGGGCGAGATCGAGACCACCGACTCCGACTGGGACCGCGAGAAGCTCCAGGAGCGCCTCGCCAAGCTCGCCGGTGGCGTCTGCGTCATCCGCGTGGGTGCGGCCACCGAGGTCGAGCTCAAGGAGAAGAAGCACCGTCTGGAGGACGCCATCTCCGCGACCCGCGCCGCGGTCGAGGAGGGCATCGTCTCCGGTGGTGGCTCCGCCCTGGTGCACGCCGCCAAGGTGCTGGAGGGCAACCTCGGCAAGGAGGGCGACGAGGCCACCGGTGTCGCCGTCGTCCGCCGCGCGGTCGTCGAGCCGCTGCGCTGGATCGCGGAGAACGCCGGCCTCGAGGGCTACGTCATCACCGCGAAGGTCGCCGAGCAGGACAAGGGCCAGGGCTTCAACGCCGCCACCGGCGAGTACGGCGACCTGGTCAAGGCCGGCGTCATCGACCCGGTCAAGGTCACCCGCTCCGCCCTGGAGAACGCCGCGTCGATCGCCTCCCTGCTGCTCACGACCGAGACCCTGGTCGTCGAGAAGCCGGCCGAGGACGAGCCGGCCGAGGCCGGTCACGGTCACGGGCACGCGCACTGACGCATAGCCGCACAGCCGGCTGATCGCCGGCGGTAGCCGGTGGAAGGCTCCTGTTCCCGCTCATGAGCGGTGGGAACGGGAGCCTTCTCGCGTGCTGCCGGAGCCGTGCGGCCGGCACGCCCCGGTCAGAGCGCGCCGAGCTGCCGCATCAGGCCCAGGACGTCGTAGTGCCACCAGCCTTCCTGGATCATCCCGTCGTGGAACCGGAAGGTCGTGGTGCCGGTCATGGTGCACTTCCGGCCGGTCGGCTGGACGTCCATGAACGCGCCCTTGTGCGTCCCGTACCAGGTCCACCGGGTCACGACGTCGTCGCCCTGGGCGATCTGGGATTCCAGGTTGAACGTGAAGTCGAAGGCGGCGCGCCATCCGGCGACGTCGCGCTGGAGCGCGTCGGACCCGATCAGGGTCTCGTCCTCCTTGAGGACGTCGTGCTCCCGGTAGTCGGACGCGAACACCTCGTCGATGGCGTCGAGGTTGCCCCCGGCGGCGATCTCGTGGAAGAAGCGGCGGGCGGTTGCGGTGTTCAACTGCTCGTCCCGGACGACGTCGAGATCGGTGAAGGACGGCATCCCGTCGCAGAGCGCCACCATCTCCTGGAAGATCCGGTCGGTCTCCGGGAGGTGGGAGTTCCTCACCGCCTCTTCGTGCGAGGGGAATTCGACGATCTCGACGTAGTGGGAGGCGTCGGAGCGGTCCTTGCCGACGACGCTGTGGGTGGCGGTCCGCTTGCCCTTGGTCTGCTCGACCCACTTGTCCATGAGTTCGTTCATGCCGTCGGGTCGCTCGGTCCGGTAATCGATTATCTGTACGAATTTCATGGCGCCTCCCAGGGGTGGGTGGGACGCGTCCATTTTAGTGAGGAATGCCCGTATCGTGCGGTCAGGCCGAGCGGTCCTGGGCTGTTGGGTGCACCGGGTCCGCGAACGGCCGGCCGGCCGCGAACCGCGCCACCTCGTCCAGCGCCCGGTCGGCCAGGCGGTGCAGTTCGCCGCCCAGGGAGCCGGCGATGTGCGGGGTGAGCAGGACGTTCGGGAGGTCGTACAACGGGGAGTCGGGGGGCGGGAGTTCGGGGTCGGTGACGTCCAGGACCGCGTGCAGGCGGCCGGTCGCCAGCTCGGCGAGCAGGGCCGCTTCGTCGACGAGGGAGCCGCGGGCGGTGTTGATCAGCGTGGCGCCGTCCGGCATCAGCGCCAGCTCGCGGGCGCCGAGCAGATGGCGGGTGGCGGGCAGCTCCGGGGCGTGCACGGTGACGATGCCGCTGTCGGCACAGAGCGTGTCGAGCGGGACCGGCGCCACCCCCAGCCGGGCGGCCTCGGCGGCGTCGACGTACGGGTCGTACAGCAGGACGCGCAGGTCGAAGGGGCGCAGCAGCTCGATGAGGCGGCGGCCGATCCGGGAGGCGCCGACGACGCCGACGGTGCGGTGGTAGTTGCCGGCGCCGGACAGCTCGTGCTGCCAGTCGTGCGGGGCGCGCAGGGCGCGGTAGCGGTGGGCGGCGTGCAGCACCCGCTTGTTGGCGAAGAGGATCGCGGCGAGGGTGAACTCGGCGACCGGCAGCGCGTTGACGGCGGCCGCCGAGGCGACGGTGATACCGCGCCGCCAGCAGGCGTCGGTGATGTGGTGCTTGACCGATCCGGCGGCGTGCACGACGGCCCGCAACCGCGGTGCGGCGGCCAGCACGCGCTCGGTCAGGGGTGGCGCGCCCCAGCAGGTGAGCAGCAGCTCGGCGTCGGCGAGCGCGGCGGCGACGGCGGGCGAGGGGTCGGCCAACTCGTGGGCGACGAGACGGGAGTCGGTACGGGCGAGGGCCCCCAGGCGGGCGTGATGGCGGGCGTCGAGGAGCCGCTCGGCGATGCCGGGGCCCATCGACAGCAGCACGTTCGGGCGCCGCACCGCGCGCTCGGCCGTCCCGACGGGGGGTGGCGTGGTCATGCGTTCTCCTTCGTACTGCCTTGACGCCCGGTCGGCCGCAACCGGAAGGATGCCCGGCGATCGGGTCGCAAGCCTCCGGCTCAGGTGACACATGCCCGTGGCGCTCTCGTTTCGCACCCGTCCCTACCGCCCCATGAGCCGTGAGTGCTCGGGGTGAGCGGCGTTTTCGACGTTGCAGTCGGAAGCCCTGGAGTGGTCCTCGTTGATCCGGGCCGCACTGCGTTGCCGGGCCAAGGCCGCACAGACATCGCAGCCTTCGACGGCCGCGGGCTGGGGCAGCGGCAGCATCAGGTGCACGGTTGTCGGTTGTTGGTTCATGCGCCTCATGCTGGCCTGCGCTTTCGGGCGTATCCGCGCTGCAGCGGGGACAGTTGGGCCGTTCCAGGCGTAGGGTCGAAACGGCCCAAACGTCCAAGGGAGAAGTCTTGAACGTCGCCTTACGATCGGCTGTTGCGGATGCCGGTCTCACCCCCAGGAAGCTCGCGGCCCGGGTCGGGGTCACGAGCAAGACCGTGGAACGGTGGCTGGCGGACGCCGAACTGATACCGCATGCGAGAAACCGTGAGGACGCCTGCCGGGCGTTGGGAGTCGATGAAGAGATGCTGTGGCCCCAGGCAGTGAAGGGCCGGATCAAGACCGGCAACGACCGCGAGCTCGTCCACTCGTATCCGTACCGGTCCGCTTGCCCGTCCACGGTCTGGGCCGATCTCGTCGAGGGCGCAACCGAGGAGCTGTTCCTCGCCGGGTACACGAACTATTTCTTCTGGACCCAGGTTCCCCGCTTCGCCGAGACCATCCGGCGCAAGGCGGAGTCCGGGTGCCGGGTCAGGTTCCTGCTCGGTGACCCGGCCGGTGAGGTCACCCGGCAGCGCGAGGTGATCGAGGACGTGGCCTTGAGCGTCTCCACCCGCATCCGGATCAGCGTGGAGCATCTGGACCGGATAGGCGCCGCACCCGGGCTGGAGATGCGCTACAGCAGCGCTGACGACGCCGTGAACCACGTATCGCTGTCAGTGTTCCGATTCGACGACGATGCGCTGGTGACGCCCCACCTCGCCCGGCTGGTGGGACACGACTCGCCGCTGCTGCATCTGCGCCGGCACGGTGACGGAGGAATGTTCGAGCGGTTCGCGGAACATGCTGAGGAGCTGTGGGGCCGTGCCGTACGAGTGGGCTGATCTCCGGAGCGGCAACCGTCATCCGGCACCCCGTCCACGGGTAACCCGTGCCTGAACGCCTCCCCTTCCCCCTCCCGCCCGAGGACCGCCGGCTCAGCCCCTACACCGGCTGGACCCGCGCCCACTGGGAGGCGGTGGCCGACGGCCTGCTGTGCGCCACCCGCCGCCACGCCTCCCCGGGCCGCGGTCTGATCGCCCTCCCCGGTGCCCGCCCCAGCTCCTCCGGCCCCCGCTCGGACGGCCTCGAAGGCTTCGCCCGTACCTTCCTGCTCGCCGCGTTCACCGTCGCCGGCAGCGGCGGCCGCGATCCGCACGCCCACCTCGCCCGCTACGCCGAAGGCCTGGCCGCCGGCACCCGGAACCCCACCGGCGACCGGGAGTCGACATCCGCCGACCCCGACTCCTGGCCCCGGATCGACGCCGTCCGCCAGGCCCGGGTCGAGGCGGCCTCCCTCGCGCTCGGCCTGCGCCTGACCCGCCCCTGGCTGTGGGACACCCTCGACGACGCGGTCCGCGCCCGCGTCGTCGACTGGCTGCTGCCCGCCCTCGGCCCGTCCCCGGTCGACAACAACTGGTGGCTCTTCGGCCTCACCGTCGGCGGCTTCCTGTACGACGTGGGCATCGAGACCGTACGCGCCCGGGCCGCCGTCGACCGCGCGCTGGCCCGCATCGAGGACTGGTACCGCGGCGACGGCTGGTACTCCGACGGCGACAACCGCGCCTTCGACCACTACAACGCCTGGGCGCTGCACTTCTACCCCGTCCTGCACGCCCACCTCGGCGCCGACCGCACGCTCCTGGCCGCCTACGGCGACCGCCTGCGCGCCCAACTCGACGACTACACCCGCCTCTTCGACGCCAACGGCGCTCCGCTGCCCTTCGGCCGCTCGCTCACCTACCGCTTCGCCGCCACCGCCGCCCCCTGGCTGGGCGCCCTCACCGGCCACACCCCGCTCGCCCCGGGCGCCGTCCGCCGCCTCGCCTCCGGCGCCCTGCGCCACTTCCTGGACCGCGGTGCCGTCGGCGCCGACGGCCTGCTGCCGCTCGGGTGGTACGGGCCCTATGCGCCGATGCTCCAGAGGTACTCGGGCCCGGGCTCGCCCTACTGGGCGGCCAAGGGGTTCCTCGGTCTGCTGCTCCCCGCGGACCATCCCGCCTGGACCGCTCGGGAGGCCCCGCTCCCCGCCGAAGCCGCGGACGCCGTCAGGCCGTTGGGCGGTACGGGCCTGCTGCTGCACTCGACCTCGTCCGACGGCCTGGTCCGCGTCCACAACCACGGCAGCAACGCAACGCTCGGCGCCCCCGACCCGTACTACGCCCGGTTCGCCTACTCCACCCGCACCGGCCCCACCGGCGACGAAGCCGCCCTGCCGGACAATCACTTCGCCCTGCTCGTCGACGGCCGCCCCACCACACGGGGCCCGGCCGCACCGTACGGCCACGGCCCCGACTGGACCGCGTCCACCCACACCCCGCGCCACGCCGACGGCACCGGGCCGACCGGCATCCGGGTGCTGTCCCTCACCGCCGTCCACGGCCGCGTCGAAGTCCGCGCCCACCTGGTCACCGGCGCCGCCCCCGGCACCTCCGTACGCCAGACGGGCTGGGCCACCACCCCCGGCGGCCCGACCGCCCAACTCCACCCCGTCCACGGCTACGACACCCCGCGCGCCCGCCCCGCCCCTACCGGCAGCACGCTCTTCGGCCCCCGTACCGAAACCGCCGTCCTGGAGGGCACCGTCGGCCCGGACGCCGAGGGGACGCTCTTCGTCGCCCTGGCCTCTCTCACCGGGGACCCGGCGCCCGCCCCCGTCCACACCCTGGCCACCACACGCCTCAGCCGCCACGGCGGCCGCCACGCCCGCCACGTCCTCCACCTCACGTGGCACGACGACGGCACCACCAGCCACCTGGTCCTGCCCCCGCCCGCCGAAGGGCGCGCACAGGACCGGGCGGCGCGGCGGCGTCCCGGCCAGGGCCTGTCCGGTGGGTCAGGGTCGGACAGGCCCTAGCGGGGCCCGTACTTGCGCCCGGTACGGGACGCGACTCCACCCAGCACCGCGCGGGGCACCAACTTCAGCGCCCCGGTCAGCGCCTTGTACCGCGGGTCGGGGATGGACAGCGACTTGCCCCGCATCAGGTCCTTCATCGCCGCGTCCACCAGCTTGTCGGCGTCCAGCCACATCCACCCGGGGATGTTGTCCGTGCCCATCCCCGCCCGCTGGTGGAACTCGGTACGGACGAAGCCCGGGCACAGCGCCATCAGCCGCACCCCGCTGCCCGACAGGTCCCGCGCCGCGCCCTGCGTGAACTGCACGACCCACGCCTTGCTCGCGCCGTAGGTGCCGCGCGGCACGAACGCCGCCACCGACGCCACATTGACCACCGCGCCACGGCGCCGCTCCCGCATGCCGCGCACCGCGGTCGTGGTCAGCCGCAGCACCGCCTCGCAGTGCACCTTCAGCATCGTCAGCTCGTCGGCCAGCGGCACTTCGAGGTACTCGCCCTTGTTGCCGAAGCCGGCGTTGTTCACCAGCAGATCGACCGGGTGCTTGGTGTCCGACAGCCGCGCCTCGACCGCGGCGATGCCCTCCTCGGTGGACAGATCGGCGCTCAGCGCCTCCGCCTCGATGCCGTGCCGGTCGTGCAACTCGGTGGCCTGCTCGCGCAGTCGCTTCTCGTCGCGCGCCACCAGCACCACGCTGTGGCCGTCGCCGGCGAGTCGCCGGGCGAACGCCGCCCCGATGCCCGCCGTCGCTCCCGTGATCAATGCAGTCGTCATACCGGCACGCTATCCGCCCGGACGGTGGCACCCGAGCCCCAGGGCGTGTCCGCGCCGGCCCCCGCCGACGCCCCGCCGGCCCGGCCGCAGCGCGCTCCACCGGCGCCGGGCCGCCGACACCGCGGCCGGACGGACCGGCCTCGCCGATCCACCCGGTCAACCGCCCTGCCGCGCCAGATACTTCGTCACCACCTCCCGTGCCACCTCCGGAAGCGCCTCCCCGGCCTCCAGCAGCCGCGGCAGCAGCTCCCGCCGGGTCGTCAGCGCCCGGAACATCAGCTCGATCGTCACCTCGTGATCGGGGCGGTACACCCGCTCGACGCGGTCCCCGGCGCGGATCTCGCCCGGCTCGATCACCCGGAGGTAGGCACCGGGCACCGCGGCCCGGGTGAACCGCTTCATCCAGCCGCGCTCGCCGAGCCACCCCTGGAACATGCGGCAGGGGATCCGCGGGCAGCTCACCTCCAGCAGCACCCGCGGGCCGATGCGCCAGCGCTCGCCGATACGGGCGCCGGTGAGATCGACGCCCGAGGTGGTGAGGTTCTCGCCGAAGGAGCCGTTGGCCAGCTCGCGGCCCAGCTCCCGCTGCCAGACGTCCAGGTCCTCGCGGGCATAGGCGTACACGGCCTGGTCGTCGCCGCCGTGATGGCGCAGGTTGACCACCGCGTCGCCGGCCAGCCCGCTGCCCCCGACGCCCGCGGGGCCGGGAGCGCTGACCGCCACCGGGCCGTCCACGGGCCGCTTGTCGATGCCCGTGCCGCCCTCGGCGTCGGTGTACTCGGACGGCACGGGCCGCCCCACATTGACGCTCAGCAGCTTCATACGGTCCTCCGCCGTTGCCGTGCCATGGTCCGCGGACCGCCCCTGCCGGCGTCCGCGCCTGATCGAAAACCGCCTCGGCCGGCCAGGGCCGACGCTACTCAGCCTGCCCAAAAGCGGCATCCTGATTTTCCCCGATCCACCCAAGACTCGCTTATGCTCGAAGCGTGATCGAGGCCCGTCATCTCCGTGTGCTGCGCGCCGTCGCCAGGACCGGCTCGTTCTCCGCCGCCGCGCGCGAGCTGGGCTGCACCCAGCCGGCCGTCAGTCAGCAGATGAAGGCGCTGGAGCAGTCCGCCGGCACCCCGCTGCTGGTCCGCGCGGGCCGCGAGATGCGGCTGACGCAGGCGGGCGAGGCGCTCGTACGGCACGCCGTCGGCATCCTGGCCGGGCTCACCGCCGCCGAGGAGGAGGTCGCGGCCATCGCGGGCCTGCGGGCGGGGCGGGTGCGGCTGGTGTCGTTCCCGTCGGGCAGCTCGACGCTGGTGCCCACCGCCCTGGCGAAGATGTGCGCCGCCCACCCGGGCACCCGGGTCTCGCTGGACGAGGCCGAGCCGCCGCGCTCGATCGAGATGCTGCGCAACGGTGACTGCGAGATCGCGCTGGCCTTCCGCTATCCGGAAGTGCGCGGCGCGGACCCGGAGGCCGCGGCGGAGTGGGACGACCTGGTGGTCCGGCCGATCCTGGTGGACCGGCTGATCGGGCTGGTGCCGGACGGCCACCGACTGGCGAAGGCCGGCGGCGCGGGGTTCGCGGAGCTGGCGGACGAGCCGTGGATCGCGGGCTGCCCGCGCTGCCGCAGGCATCTGGTCGAGGTCTGTGAGAGTGCGGGCTTCACCCCGCGTATCGACTTCGCCACGGATGACTATCCGGCCGTGATCGGCCTGGTGGGCGCGGGGCTGGGGGTCGCCGCGCTGCCGGAGCTCACGCTGGAGTCGGTGCGCCCCAAGGGGGCCACGGCGATACGGATGGAGCCGGCCGTGCACCGCGAGATCGTCGCGCTCACGCTGCCGGATCTGGCCCATGTCCCCGCCGTCGCGGCGACGCTCGATCAGCTGGCGGACGCGGCGGGCCGGAGCGGTCACGCGCGCTGAGGGGTCACGGGGCGCGCCGAGTGGCGGCGAGAGCAGCCCGAACCTCTGCTCCCCGCAGTCGAAGCTGCGAAGGAACGTTTCTTCAGGGAGGGGTCGCGCTCCCTGGGTCAGGCGCCTGAGGTGCCCGAGTTGCCGGTCATGGAGGTCGCGGGGATCAGCCGGTGGCGGGCCCGGCCCATGAGCTCCTCGCGTTCGTCCTCCGTCAGACCGCCCCAGACCCCGTAGGGCTCGCGGACGGCCAGTGCGTGCGCCGCGCACTCGGCTCGCACCGGGCAGCGCATGCAGACCTCCTTCGCCGATGTCTCACGCGCGCTACGGGCCGCTCCGCGCTCGCCCTCGGGGTGGAAGAACAGGGAGCTGTCCACGCCACGGCAGGCGGCCAGCAGCTGCCAGTCCCAGAGGTCTGCGTTCGGGCCCGGGAGGCGGGAGAAATCTGCCATTGCTTGTCCCCTCGAAGCGATGCTGATTCGGGCTCGGTGCTCAAGACCGTACATCTACTATCGAAGTAGATGTAAATATGACTCATTGCGAATCTAGTCGCAGTCAACGCGAAAATGGAAGAAAGAGAGCCAAATAGGGCATAGGGTGCACGCGCGGATGCGGGCCGCCCGACGAGTCGTCTGCGTATCCGGCTCCTCACGGAGCGTGCTGAACTCGGTCACCGAAGCCGTAACTCTTTCGAGTGACCGTCGTTGAGTGTGCGGAGGCGATTGGCAGAGGTAGCCCTAGGGCACATGTCCGAGGCGGCCGTCAATCGCACAGGTGACGATATGTACCAGCCTGGAGGCTCAAGGTGACGCGCATCAGCTGCGGAGGGCGGTCATGACTTCCGTCCTCGTCTGCGACGACTCCCCGCTTGCCCGAGAGGCGCTCCGTCGGGCGGTTGCGACCGTGCCCGGCGTCGAGCGTGTGACGACCGCGGCCAACGGCGAGGAAGTCCTCCGCCGCTGGGGTGCCGATCGTTCGGACTTGATCCTGATGGACGTGCGGATGCCCGGTCTCGGCGGTGTCGAGACCGTGCGCCGGCTGCTGTCCGCCGACCCCGGCGCCCGGATCATCATGCTCACGGTGGCCGAGGACCTCGACGGTGTCGCGCTCGCGGTCGCCGCCGGTGCCCGCGGCTATCTGCACAAGGACGCCTCGCGCGCCGAGCTGCGGGCGACGGTGACCCAGGCGCTGGCCGACCCGACGTGGCGGCTCGCCCCGCGCCGGCTGCGGTCCGCCGAGATGGGTGCCGCCCCGACGCTCACCGCCCGCGAGATCCAGGTGCTGGAGGGCATGAGCCACGGCCGCTCGAACGCCGAGATCGGCCGGGAGCTGTTCCTGTCGGAGGACACGGTCAAGACCCACGCCCGGCGCCTGTTCAAGAAACTCGGCGCCTCCGACCGTGCGCACGCGGTCGCGCTCGGCTTCCGCTGGGGACTGGTCCGCTGACCTGCTGTGCAAACGGGGTTACGGCGCCCGCCCGCTGAAGCGGGCAGCGAACGTCGTAACCCCGCCGCGTCGACGCCCGGCGCCGAAACCTCACGGGATGCCGCATCCTTGGAGGTGTGACTCCTCCCCGGCGGAGGCCGGGGCTTCTCACTCGGCCAGAAGAGACCTCATGACGGACAAGGCCTGCCCGGCGCCGTACGGCACGCAGACAAGCTACCGGCGAGGGCTCGCGGTCGGCATGGGTACAACCCGAACGGGGGAGGCGTGGAACGTGGGTGCTAGCGCGACGGCTCGTAACGGTTCGGGGCACAACGACGGGGGCAGTGCCGCAGATCGTTCGGCACCAAGGCACCATGGACCGATGCGCGATGACGGGAAGCAGGAGATCGGCGATCTCGTCGCACGCGCAGTCGAGGGCGACCAGCGGGCCACCCACGACCTCCTGGCCCATGTGCACCCGCTCGCCCTGCGCTACTGCCGTACCCGGCTGTCGAGGCTGCCGGGCGACGCCCGGCACTTCGTCGAGGACCTGGCGCAGGAGGTGTGCGTCGCGGTGCTCTGCGCGCTGCCGCGCTACCGCGACACCGGCAAGCCCTTCGAGGCGTTCGTCTTCGCCATCGCCGGGCACAAGGTCGCGGATCTGCAGCGCGCCGCGATGCGGCACCCCGGCAGCACGGCCGTGCCGTCCGACGAGATGCCCGAGCAGCCCGACGACTCCCTCGGCCCCGAGGAGCGGGCGCTGCTGAGCAGCGACGCCGAGTGGGCCAAGAAGCTGCTGGCGAACCTCCCGGAGAACCAGCGCGAGCTGGTCCTGCTGCGGGTCGCCGTCGGGCTGACGGCCGAGGAGACCGGCCAGATGCTGGGGATGTCGCCCGGTGCGGTACGGGTCGCCCAGCACCGTGCGCTGAGCAGGCTGCGGGCGCTCGCCGAGCAGTAGGCGCGGGCCCGGAACGGGCGGCGTGATGTCGCCGTAGAAATGCACAAGTGACGAGGCCCTCATCGCTCGTGGATTGGGACACTTCTCTAGGCCGTTAGCATGGGAGTCCGCGCTGAGGCAAGAGCATTGGGGAAGGTGTCATGAGTGACAACGTCGACGGTATGCCCGCCAAATTCGCCATGCTCGGGCTGACCTACGACGACGTGCTGCTGCTGCCCGGCGCGTCGGAGGTGCTGCCGAACGCGGTGAGCACCGCGTCCCGGGTCTCGCGCAACGTCACGGTGAACATCCCGCTGCTGTCCGCGGCGATGGACAAGGTCACCGAGGCGCGTATGGCCATCGCCATGGCGCGGCAGGGCGGCGCGGGCGTGCTCCACCGCAATCTGTCCATCGAGGACCAGGCCAACCAGGTCGACCTGGTCAAGCGCTCCGAGTCCGGCATGGTCACCGACCCGATCACGGTCCGCCCGGACGCCGACCTCGCCGAGGCCGACGCGCTGTGCGCCAAGTTCCGGATCAGCGGTGTGCCGGTCACCGACGCGGCGGGCAAGCTGCTGGGCATCGTCACCAACCGCGACATGGCCTTCGAGATGGACCGCCGCCGGCAGGTCCGCGAGGTCATGACGCCGATGCCGCTGGTCACCGGCAAGGTCGGCATCTCCGGCGAGGACGCCATCGAGCTGCTGCGCCGCCACAAGATCGAGAAGCTGCCGCTGGTCGACGACAACGGTGTGCTCAAGGGCCTGATCACGGTCAAGGACTTCGTCAAGGCGGAGAAGTACCCGAACGCCGCCAAGGACGCCGAGGGCCGGCTGGTCGTCGGTGCCGCGGTGGGCGTCGGCGACGCGGCGTACGACCGGGCGCAGGCGCTGGTCGAGGCCGGCGCGGACTTCCTCGTCGTGGACAGCGCGCACGGCCACAGCCGCGGCATCCTCGACATGATCGCCAAGGTCAAGTCCAACATCAGCGTCGACGTCGTCGGCGGCAACGTCGCCACCCGGGACGGCGCCCAGGCGCTGATCGACGCGGGCGCGGACGGTGTGAAGGTCGGCGTCGGACCGGGCTCGATCTGCACCACCCGGGTCGTCGCCGGCATCGGCGTCCCGCAGGTCACCGCGATCTACGAGGCCGCGCAGGCGTGCCACGCGGCCGGGGTCCCGCTCATCGGCGACGGCGGTCTGCAGTACAGCGGCGACATCGCCAAGGCCATCGCGGCCGGCGCGGACACCGTCATGCTGGGCTCGCTGCTGGCCGGCTGCGAGGAGTCGCCCGGCGAGATGGTCTTCATCAACGGCAAGCAGTTCAAGTCGTACCGCGGCATGGGCTCGCTGGGCGCGATGCAGTCCCGTGGCCAGGGCAAGTCCTTCTCCAAGGACCGCTACTTCCAGGACAACGTGCTCTCCGAGGACAAGCTGGTCCCCGAGGGCATCGAGGGCCAGGTGCCCTACCGCGGCCCGCTCGCCTCGGTGGCCCACCAGCTCATCGGCGGTCTGCGCGCCTCCATGGGCTACGTCGGCTCCGCCGACATCCCCGAGCTCAAGGAGAAGGGCCGCTTCGTGCGGATCACCACCGCGGGCCTCAAGGAGAGCCACCCGCACGACGTCCAGATGATCACCGAGGCGCCGAACTACGCACGGCGCTAGCAGCCGACGTCGGGCCCCGCTCCGCTGGAGAGGGCCCGGCACGGCCTACCGTGGAGCCCGCGGCCGGACCCCGGCCGCGGGCTTCGACGCGTCGGGGATACTGGAACGGCAGACAAAGAGGGAAAGGCCACACACGTGACTGAGATCGAGATCGGGCGCGGCAAGCGCGGCCGCCGGGCATACGCATTCGACGACATCGCCGTCGTACCCAGTCGCCGCACCCGCGACCCGAAGGAGGTCTCGATCGCCTGGCAGATCGACGCCTACCGCTTCGAGCTGCCGTTCCTGGCCGCTCCCATGGACTCGGTGGTCTCCCCGCAGACCGCGATCCGCATCGGTGAGCTGGGCGGCCTGGGCGTCCTCAACCTGGAAGGGCTGTGGACCCGCTACGAGGACCCGGAGCCGCTGCTCGCCGAGATCGCCGAGCTGGACGGCACCGCGGCCACCAAGCGGCTGCAGGAGATCTACGCCGCGCCGATCAAGGAAGAGCTGATCGGCCAGCGGATCAAGGAGGTGCGCGACGCGGGCGTCGTCACCGCCGCGGCGCTCTCCCCGCAGCGCACGGCGCAGTTCTCCAAGGCCGTCGTGGACGCCGGTGTCGACATCTTCGTGATCCGCGGGACGACGGTCTCCGCCGAGCACGTGTCGTCGGCCGCCGAGCCGCTGAACCTCAAGCAGTTCATCTACGAGCTGGACGTCCCGGTGATCGTGGGCGGGTGCGCCACGTACACCGCCGCGCTGCACCTGATGCGGACCGGTGCCGCCGGTGTGCTGGTGGGCTTCGGCGGCGGCGCCGCGCACACCACGCGCAACGTCCTGGGCATCCAGGTCCCGATGGCGACCGCCGTCGCCGACGTCGCCGCGGCCCGTCGCGACTACATGGACGAGTCCGGCGGCCGGTACGTCCACGTCATCGCCGACGGCGGTGTGGGCTGGTCCGGTGACCTCCCCAAGGCGATCGCCTGCGGTGCCGACGCGGTGATGATGGGCTCCCCGCTGGCCCGTGCGACGGACGCGCCCGGCCGCGGCCACCACTGGGGCATGGAGGCGGTCCACGAGGACGTGCCGCGCGGCAAGCGGATGGACCTCGGTGTGGTCGGCACGACGGAGGAGGTGCTGCTCGGGCCGTCCACGACGCCCGACGGCTCGATGAACTTCTTCGGTGCGCTGCGCCGGGCGATGGCCACGACCGGGTACTCGGAGCTCAAGGAGTTCCAGCGGGTCGAGGTCACCGTCGCGCCGCGGCGGTAGTCCCCGCGTTCCCCCCTTCGCGGAGCCCGGTCGCACCACGGTGCGGCCGGGCTCTCGCCTGTGCGGCACGGCGCCGTCACAGCCGGTGGGCCGCGCCCGTGGGGGTGGCGCCCCGGGTGTCCAGCAGGAGCTGGGCCTTCACCGACAGGCCCTGGAGGTCGTAGGTGCGGTGGGGCTGCAGCAGCACCGTCAGATCCGCGGCGGCGGCGGACTCGTAGAGCGAGTCGGCGCGGGGGACCGGGCGGTCCAGGACGGTCCAGCGCGGGACGTAGGGGTCGTGGTAGGTGATGTGTGCGCCGAGTTCCATCAGGCGCGAGGCGATCTCCCAGGCCGGGGAGCCCGCCTGGTCGCCGACGTCGGGTTTGTAGGTGACGCCGAGGAGCAGGACGCGGGCCCCGCGCGCGGACTTGCCGTGCTCGTTCAGCAGGGTGGCGCAGCGCTGGATGACGTAGCGGGGCATGCGGCCGTTGACCTCCTGGGCGAGCTCGACCATGCGGAGCGGATAGCCCAGTGAACGGCCTTTGTAGGAGAGGTAGTTGGGGTCGACCGGCGCGGCGTGGCCGCCGACGCCGGGGCCGGGGCGGAAGGACTGGAAGCCGAACGGCTTGGTCTCGGCGCAGCGGATGACGTCCCAGAGGTCGACGCCGATGTCATGGCAGAAGACCGCCATCTCGTTCATCAGGGCGATGTTGACGTGCCGGTAGTTGGTCTCCAGCAGCTTGGCGGTCTCGGCCTCGCGGGGGCCCCGGGCGCGTACGACCTTGTCGGTGAGGCGGCCGTAGAACGCCGCGGCGGCCTCCGTGCAGGCGGGGGTGAGGCCACCGATGACCTTGGGGGTGTTGGCGTAGCGGTGGGTGCGGTTGCCGGGGTCGTGGCGGCCCGGGGAGCAGGCGAGGTGGAAGTCGCGTCCGGCGACGAGGCCCGAGCCCGCTTCGAGCAGGGGGCGCAGGAATTCCTCCGTGGCGCCCGGGTAGGCGCTGGATTCGAGGATCACCGTGGTGTGCGGGCGCAGCTGTGCGGCCAGGGTGCGGGCGGCGTCGGCGATGGCGGTGAGGTCCAGGGCGCGGTCCTCGCCCAGTGGCGTGGGCGCGCAGATGACGGCGGTACGGACCCGGCCGAGGGCGGTGGGGTCGGTGGTGGTGCGAAAGCCGGCCGAGAGCAGCCGGCGCAGTTCGGCGGCGGACAGCGGCCCGTCGGCGCCGCCGGTGAGGGCGGCGGCGTGCGGGTCGGGGTCGTAGCCGAGGGTGCCGATGCCGGCGGCGGTGGCCGCCTGGGCGAGGGGGAGGCCGAGGTGACCGAGTCCGATGACGGCGAGATCTGCGGGCATGCTGCGGCCTTCCTTTCCGAGCGACTGCGGGTGGCGGATTCGGATGAGGATGCGGAAAGCGCATGACGGAGATGGATAGTGCATAAGTAGACTAAGCGGATATTTGGCCCAGAATGGGGATTGGTGGATCAAGGTGGCCGGGTGTTGCCACCGTGAGCGGAGGGTGGCTCGCGGCACGTAGCGCGGACAGAATCGACGGACGGGGGCGTGTCCCCGACCACAGTGGCCCGACGGCAACGGGAGGCAGCGGTGAAGACAGCGACACTGGGACCGGCACAGCGGGCCGAGGCGCTCGCCCGAATGGCGGAGCGGGAGCTGGACATCCTCGTGGTCGGCGGCGGAGTCGTCGGGGCCGGGACCGCTCTGGACGCGGCGACGCGCGGTCTGTCCACCGGACTGGTGGAGGCGCGCGACTGGGCCTCGGGTACGTCCAGCCGGTCGAGCAAGCTCATCCACGGCGGTCTGCGGTACCTGGAGATGCTGGACTTCGCGCTGGTGCGAGAGGCGCTGAAGGAGCGGGGGCTGCTGCTGGAGCGGCTGGCGCCGCATCTGGTCAAACCGGTGCCGTTCCTCTACCCGTTGCAGCACAAGGGCTGGGAGCGGTGGTACGCGGGATCGGGCGTGGCGCTGTACGACGGGATGTCGGTGTCGTCGGGACACGGCCGGGGGCTGCCCGTCCACCGCCATCTGTCGCACAAGCGGGCGCTACGGGTGGCGCCCTGCCTGAAGAAGGACGCGCTGGTCGGCGCGCTCCAGTACTACGACGCGCAGATGGACGACGCGCGGTATGTGGCCACGATCGTGCGGACCGCGGCCGCCTACGGGGCGCAGGTCGCCAACCGGGCGCGGGTGGTGGGCTTTCTGCGCGAGGGCGAGCGGGTGGTCGGCGCGCGGGTGCAGGACGTCGAGGGGGGCGGCGACTACGCGATCCGGGCGCGGCAGATCGTCAACGCCACCGGGGTGTGGACGGACGACACCCAGGCGCTGATCGGTGAGCGCGGGCAGTTCCACGTACGGGCGTCGAAGGGGATCCACCTGGTGGTCCCCAAGGACCGGATCCACTCCACGACCGGGCTGATCCTGCGGACCGAGAAGAGCGTGCTGTTCGTCATCCCGTGGGGGCGGCACTGGATCGTGGGGACGACGGACACGGACTGGGATCTGGACAAGGCGCACCCGGCGGCGTCCAGCGCGGACATCGACTATCTGCTGGAGCACGTCAACGAGGTGCTGGCGACGCCGCTGACCCGGGACGACGTGGAGGGGGTGTACGCCGGGCTGCGGCCGCTGCTGGCGGGGGAGTCGGACGCCACCAGCAAGCTGTCGCGCGAACACACCGTCGCGCATCCGGTGCCGGGCCTGGTGGTGGTCGCGGGCGGCAAGTACACGACGTACCGGGTGATGGCCAAGGACGCCGTCGACGAGGCGGTGCACGGGCTCGACCAGCGGGTCGCGGAGTGTGTGACGGAGGACGTGCCGCTGGTCGGGGCCGAGGGCTACAAGGCGCTGTGGAACGCGCGGGCCCGGACCGCGGCGCGTACCGGACTGCATGTGGCGCGCATAGAGCATCTGCTGAACCGCTACGGGGCGCTGACCGAGGAGCTGCTGGAGCTGGTGGTGGCCGACCCTTCGCTGGGCGAGCCGCTGGCGGCCGCGGACGACTATCTGCGCGCCGAGGTGGTCTACGCGTGCACGCACGAGGGCGCGCGGCACCTCGACGACGTGCTGACGCGGCGGACCCGGATCTCGATCGAGACCTTCGACCGGGGCACCCGCAGCGCCCGCGAGGTGGCCGAGCTGATGGCCCCCGCGCTGGGCTGGGACGGCGACCAGGTCGAAAAGGAGATCGCGCACTACCAGAAGCGGGTGGAGGCGGAGCGCGAATCGCAGCGGCAGCCGGACGATCTGACGGCGGATGCGGCGCGGCTCGGGGCGCCGGACATCGTTCCGCTGTAGGGCCTGTCGGACGGGCCAGGGTCAGGGCCGGGTCCGCGGACCTCAGGTGCGCGGCCGGGCGCAGAACTCGGCCGTCAGCACGTCGGTGCCGTGCACCGGGTGGGCCAGTGCGTCGGTGTTGACCCGGTAGCTGACGAGGTGGCGGCCGTCGGCGCTGCCCGCCGTCTGGGCGAAGGAGCCGTTGATGTCGCCGGTGTGCCCCCAGACGGTGACGCCGCAGGGCAGTTCGGTCGCGAAGAGGCCGAGGCCGTAGACGCCGCCGGTGTGCTTGTCGCTGCGCAGCTGGGCCATCTGGCGCGGCGCCAGGAGCTTGCCGCCGAGCAGCGCGGAGTAGAAGCGGTTGAGGTCGCCCAGCGTGGTGACCATCTCGCCGGCCGCGCCGGCCCGGCTGGGGTCCAGGGACGTGGCGTCCACCCGCCGGGCGCCGACGGCGGAGTACGCGCGGCCGTGCGGCGTGGGCAGCACCGGATCGGTGCCGGGGAAGGAGGTGTGGTCGAGCCGGGCGGGGACGATGATGCGGCGGCGGATCTCGGTGGCGTACGAGTGGCCGGTGACCGCCCTGATGATCAGGCCGAGCACCAGGTAGTTGGTGTTGGAGTAGGAGTAGCGGGTGCCGGGGGCCGCCACCGGCGGGTGGCTCAGGGCGATCCGCAGCAGCTCGGCCGGGGTGTGGCTGTCGTAGCGGTGGGCACCGAAGCCCTTGCCTTCGAGCTGCCGGGAGAGCCGGGAGTCGTCGGTGTAGTTGAACAGGCCGCTCGTATGGTCCAGCAGCTGGCGGACCGTCACTCTCCGCAGGTCGCCGCGGTCGCCCGGCCCCGTGACCGGTATGTCCTCGGGCAGGTGCGCGGCCGCGGTGTCGTGCAGGGTCAGCCCGCCCTCGGCGACGAGCTGCAGGACCACGGTCGCGACCAGGGTCTTGGTGAGGCTGCCGGCCCGGAAGTGGTCCGGCTCGCCCATCCTGCGGCCGCTGCGCAGATCGGCGACACCGGCCGTGGTGAAGCGCGAGGCGGCGAAGCGGCCGTCGCGGGTGACGAGGGAGGCCGCGCCCGGCGCGCCGTCGGCGACCAAACGGCGCAGCGCGGGCAGTGTCGTCGCCGGCTGTTTCCGGGCGGTTGCCACCGGATCGACGGGGGTGACCTGACCGCGGGCGGTGCAGGCCGCCAGGGCCAGCGCGGCCAGGGCGGCGAGCACGCCGGTGCGCGCCGGCGCGCGGCGGCGGCCGGCCGGCCGTGGCGCCGAGCCGAGGACGCCGGCCGGAACCGGGCGGGGCGGGCCCATCGTCATCCAGACTCCCGTTCGTCGCGGCCATCATGACGGGTGCGCGACGGTGACCGGCACCGACCCGGGCCTTCCGCACGGCCGCGGATGAGGGAGAATGAAGGCTCTGCCAGGGTGGGTTGTCCGAGTTGGGCCAGTTTGGTGATCGATGTGTCACAAAAGCTGCCAACTCGGCTGGATTGCAGAGGGGATTCAGTGGGCGACAAGGTCGAGATGGACGGCAAGGAGGGCAGGCTGCTCGCCGGCCGGTACCGGCTCGCCGATGTTCTCGGCCGGGGCGGTATGGGCACCGTATGGCGGGCGCGCGACGAGGTCCTGGGCCGTACGGTCGCAGTCAAGGAACTGCGCTTCCCGGGCGGGGTCGAGGAGGACGAGAAGCGTCGTCTGATCACCCGCACGCTGCGCGAGGCCAAGGCGATCGCCCGGATCCGGAACAACGGCGCGGTGACGGTCTACGACGTGGTCGACGAGGACGACCGGCCGTGGATCGTGATGGAGCTGGTCGAGGGCCGCTCGCTCGCCGAGGTCGTCCGCGACGACGGGCCGCTCACCCCGCGCCGCGCCGCGGAGGTCGGTCTCGCCGTGCTCGACGTGCTGCGCTCCGCGCACGGTGAGGGCATCCTGCACCGCGATGTGAAGCCGTCCAACGTCCTGATGTCCGACGACGGCCGGGTCGTGCTCACCGACTTCGGTATCGCCCAGGTCGAGGGCGACCCCTCCGTGACCTCGACCGGCATGCTCGTCGGCGCCCCCTCCTACATCTCCCCCGAGCGCGCCCGCGGCCAGAAGCCGGGCCCGCCGGCCGACCTGTGGTCGCTGGGCGGTCTGCTGTACGCCTGCGTCGAGGGCGTGCCGCCGTACGACAAGGGCTCGGCGATCGCCACGCTGACGGCCGTGATGACCGAGCCGGTCGAGCCGCCGAAGAGCGCGGGCGTGCTGGAGGAGGTCATCTACGGCCTGCTGGTGAAGGACCCGGCGGCCCGGCTCGACGACGAGGGCGCGCGGGCGCTGCTGCTGGACGTCGTGCACGCCCCGGAGCAGACCGCGCCGGAGCCCCCGATGGACGCCACCCGGGCCATGGTGCTGCCGACCGCGCCCGAGAAGCGCGGTGCGGCCAAGCCCAAGAGCACGGCCAAGCCGAAGGCCGCCCCGAAGACGCGGGTGACGCGGCCGAAGGCGAAGCCGGCGGCCGGCCCGGCGGCCGAGCCGGGGGCGAAGAGCACGGCGGGTGCGAACGGCCACGGCGCGGCGGGTGCGGCCACGGCCGGCGCCGCCAAGACGGCGAGCGCCGCGGCGCGCGCACCCGAGCGCCCGCGGAAGGCGGCCGAGGGCTCGGCCGCTTCGCGTACCTCGCCCTCCAAGGGCTCGACGGCGCAGGGCGCCCCGGCCGCCCGTGGCGGCTTCGACACCGACGCCGCCAAGGAGCGGCTGCGCGGCGCCCTGCAGTCCGTACGCAACGCCGCGGCCGCCGCCGCGGCCCGCTCGGACTCCAGACCCGGAGACGGGAGCCGCCCGTCCACCGCACGCGCGTCGCTGACCGACGTCGTCCCGCGCCGCACGCTGGTCGTCGTGGCCGTGGTCGTCGCCCTCGCGGTGCTGGGCACGGTCCTCGCCGTCGCGCTGAGCGGCGACGACACGGGGGAGAAGGGCGGCAAGGCGTCCGGCGGCGGTGACAAGACGTCCTCCGCCGGCCGGTCCAAGCCCTCGACCGAGTCGGACAAGGACGACGAAAACGCCGGCGGCGACGGCGCGGAGCAGCCCGGTGGGCAGCAGCCCGCCACCCCGGCCGCCGACGAGGGCGGCGAGAACGGCGACGGCGGCAAGGGCGGCGGCAACGGCGGCAAGGCCGTGCCGGCCGGCTTCGCCGAGGTCTCCAACGGCAGCTTCCACTTCCGTATGGCGATGCCCAAGGGCTTCCACCAGACCGATACCGCGGGGGCGAACTCCGGCGCCATATACAGCGCCTCGGGCGGCTTCCCGCGCGTCCAGGTCGACTACAACGCCGAGCCCGGCGACGACGCCGCGGCGGCCTGGCGCAGCCTGGAGCCGAGCGTGCGCGGCTCCAGTGACGACTACCACCTGATCGGCATCAAGTCGGTGAAGTGGCGGGGCTATCCGACCGTCGCCGACTGGTCGTTCACCCGCAAGCAGAGCGGCCAGAAGGTGCGGGTCCTCAACCGCGGGTTCCGGGCCGACGACCAGCACGGTTACGCCATCATGATCACCTGCAAGGCGGACGCCTGGTCGGACAAGGCGTGCCAGGAGCTGATCGCGACCGCGTTCAGGACCTTCGCGGTGACGGACTGAGCGAAGAGCGTGGTGCGTGTGGTGCCAGGCGGAGATGGCGCGCGTCGTTCGGCCGAGCGGGCCGCAACCTCCGGTGCGGGCACGTATCGTGAGACATCTGAGACATCGAGACCGTACGCATCCGCAATCGGCGGGAACACGACCGGAAGTGACCATCGGCTTCGGTGCCGGCGGGCGGCTCCGGCGCGACGGTAGACACAGCGCGCGCTGCGGGGAGGCGTCGTGGACGAGTACGCAGGAAGGGTGCTCGCCGAGCGCTACCGCCTGCCCGCGCGGCCCCTGGGCGACGACGACTTCACCGAGACCCGGGCCTTCGACACCTACAGCGGGCAGGAGGTCCTGATCCGTCAGGTCCCGCTGCCGGAGGTCGTCGAGGCGGAGGTCGTCGGGGCACCGGCGGCCGGACACGCCGAGCAGCGCTCCGGCGGCGGCACCCGCTTCGGCGGCGGGCGGGCGGCGGGGGCGGCCGACCGCAGCCCCCGGGACCCCGCCGTGCGACGGGCGCTTAAGGCCGCCACGGCCGTGGCGCAGCTGCCCGACCACCCCCGGCTGGAGCAGGTCTTCGACGTCTTCGCGCAGGACGGCAGCCTGTGGATCGTCGGTGAGCTGCTCGCCGCCCGTCCGCTGGCCGCGCTGCTCGCCGAACGGCCGCTGTCCCCGCACCGCGCCGCGGAGATCGCCGCGGATCTGCTCACCGCGCTGCGCGTGCTGCACGCGGACGGCCGGCTGCACCGCAACATCACCACCCGTACGGTCCTGGTCTGCGACGACGGCCGGGCGATCCTGACCGGTCTGGCGGCGGGCGCGGCCCAGGAGGCGCTGTGCGGATACGATTCGCCGGCCGAGGCCGGGGTGACGCTCACCAAGTCCCGGGCGGCCGGCTCCGCCCCGGGCGGCGCCACCGCCGACGACGGCGAGCCGGCCGCATACGGCCGTCCCACCACCGCACTGGCCGCCGAGCGCGCGCGGCAGGCGCGGCTGACCGTCATCGGCCCGGTCACCGAGCGCTGGGCGCCCGAGCAGGCCGGACCGGTGCACGAGAAGTGGCAGTTGGCGCCGCCGGTCGGACCGGCCACCGATCTGTGGGCGGTCGGCGCGCTGCTGTTCCGCAGTGTGCAGGGGCATCCGCCGTTCCCCGAGGACAGCGCCGTCGAACTGGCGCAGCTGGTCTGTTCCGAGCCGCCCGCGGTCGCCGAGGAGTGCGGGGCGCTGCGGCCGGTCGTGGAGTCCCTGCTGCGTCAGGACCCCGCCGACCGGCCCGACTTCGAGGAGCTGCGCGGCTGGCTGCGCTCGCTGATCCGTACGGCGCCGGAGCCGGCGGGCGGCACTCGACTGGTGACGATGCCGGCGCTGGAGCAGGGCGGCGATCCACGGCGGCTGCCGATCCTGCGGCGCCGCGGCGAACTGGTCCGCAGGGGGCGGCACAAGAAGGGCCGCACCCCCCGGCGGGCGCAGTCCCACCCGGCGTCCGCCGCCCCGGCCCAGACCCCCGCCACCGCCCCGGTGCCGCCCCGCCGTACGGCGCCGGCCTCCGAGCAGGCCTTCCCTCCCCCGAGCTCGAAGGAGCAGGCCAGCCCCCCGTCGCCGCCGGCCCGCCTGTCCCGCCCCCCGAAGCAGCCCAAGCCGCTGCGGGAGCCCAGACCGGCCCGCACCGCCCGGCTCGGCAGACCGCCGAAGCCGCCGGGGCGGTCCAGGACCTCCGACCGGGACCTGTACGAGCAGCAGATGCTGGGCCAGGTGGGCGTGGCGGCCGAGGCGCGGCCGGCCCGGCCGCCGCGCGGCGCCCCGCGCAACCTCGGCCGGCTGCTGCTCACCGCGATCCTGCTGCTCCTCGTCTGCGCGGTGATCTACGCGATGGCGTTCATGCCGAAGGCCGGCGAGAACGCCAGGGCCAAACGGGGCGGCGCGGACCGCACGGCCACGTCCGGCGCGGCGCCCGACGCCGGCCGCACACCGTCCGGCGACCCCGACGGCGGCGCGCCCGGCACCCCGGCACCGGGGACCACCGCGCCGGCGGAGGTCGCCGAGGGCTTCGAGGTGCGCACCGACCCCAAGGGCTTCCAGATCGCGGTCCGCAAGGGCTGGCAGCGGCGCGGGGCGACCGCCCAGGGCCAGGTGCGCTACGTCGGCGGCGACTATGAGCTGCTGGTCGTGCCCGGCCGCGACACGACGGCGAAGTACGGCGCGGACCCGATGGCGTATCTGCAGAACAAGGAGCCCGAGCTCGCCCCGTACCGCGCCTCCAGCTGGGCCTCGGCCTCCGGCCTGCGGCGGATCGACGTCGGCCGGACGGCGATGGCGGAGGGCACGTTCTCGTGGCGCGACGGCAGCGGCCGCGAGGTCTACGTACGCAACCTCGCGATGATCCACCAGGGCCGCTACCACCTCGTGCTGGTCATCGGCCCGGACGGCGGGCGCCGTGAGGTGGACCGGCTCTACGAGCAGGCGACGAGCGCCTACCGGCCGGGCTGAGCCGCGCGCGCCACCGGCGCCGCGCCGGCGCGAGGGTGATGGCACGATGGCGGGGTGACGACGCAAGACGGGACCACTGCCGAGCGCCGGGCGGCGGACGCCGCGAGCACCTGGCCGAGCGCGGGGCCGCTGCACGACGAGCTGCTGGCGGCGCGGGCCTCGGTCTACGACCCGTGCGGATTCCGCTGCTCACGGCCGGTGCCCGAGGCGGAGAGCGCCGAGTACGGTGCGCACGCCTTCACGGTGGACGGCCGGGCCGTCAGGTTCCGGGTGGGCAAGACCACCCCGACGAAGGTCGGCCAGTTCGTCACGGTGTGGAAGCGGTGCGACGGCGGCCCGATCCAGCCCTTCGACGCCGCCGACGCCGTCGACCTCTTCGTCATCAGCACACGGGAGGGAGCGCACTTCGGGCAGTTCGTCTTCCCGCGCGAGGTGCTGGCCGAACGGGACGTCGTGTCGCGCGACGGCACCGGCGGGAAGCGGGGGTTTCGCATCTACCCGCCGTGGGTGACCACGACCAGCCGCCAGGCCCGTCACACCCAGAAGTGGCAGACGGCCCACTTCCTGACCGTCCCGGAAACCGGATCGGTGGACCTCGCCCGCGCCCGGGCGCTGTACCGCGCCTAACGGGCACCCCCGAGCCGGTCCCGCAGCTCCCCCTTCAGCACCTTTCCCAGGGTCGCCCCGCGGGGCAGGGCGTTCAGTACCTCCAGCTGTTCGGGGAGTTTGTGCGGGGCCAGGCCCTGGGAGCGCAGGTGGGACACGACCGCGGTGAGCGTCAGCCGGGCGGTTCCCGGTGGCTGTTCGACGACGGCGCAGACCCGTTCGCCGCGTGCCGGATCGGGCAGGCCGATGACGGCCGCGCCGGCCACGTCCGGGTGCCGGTGGAGCAGCTCCTCGATCTCCTGGGCGGAGATGTTCTCGCCCTTGCGGATGATGACGTCCTTGAGCCGGCCGGTGACCACGAGGTGGCCGGTGGGGGTGAGCCGTCCGAGGTCGCCGGTGGGCAGGAAGCCGTCGGCGTCGAAGGGGGAGGGCTCGCCGAGGTAGCCGCGGCAGACCGCCGGGCCGCGCAGCAGTATCTCCCCGGTGCCGGGGGCGATCCGGATCCGCATGCCGGCGGGTGGGCGACCGGCGGTCGTGGCGAGTCGGCCGGGGCTGTCGAGGGGGTCGCCCATGGTCACCATCGGGGCCTCGGTCATGGCGTAGCCGTGGGTGAGCCGGCAGCCCAGGGCCGCGACGACCTCGTGGTACAGCGCGGGCGGCAGCGGCGCGCCGCCGCCGGCCAGCAGCCGCAGCGACGGCAGCAGCCTGCGCCCCGGCGGCAGCTTGCGCGCCTCGGCCAGGAAGAGGGAGTAGAAGGCGGTGGAGCCGCCGGCGACGGTGACCTGGTGGCGGCGGTAGGCGGCGAGTGAGCCGGGCAGCTCGAAGTGCTCCAGCAGCAGTGCGGGGATGCCGCGCAGCAGGAGCATGACGGTGTAGTCGGGGCCCGCGACATGGGCGTAGGGGAAGGCCATCGAGCCGATGTCGGACGGGCCCGGCCGCAGCGCGTCGGCCAGCTGGCGGCCGGCCGTGCGCAGGCTGTGGTCGGTGTGCAGCACGCCCTTGGGGCCGGCGGTGGTGCCGGAGGTCCAGTAGATCCAGCGGACCTCGTCGGCGTCGGTGGGCGGCGGGGGCAGCACGGCGGGGTCGGCGTCGGGGAGGCTGCCGGGGCTCTGGTCGTACGCCGTGACGACGGTGGGCGGGCCGGGCAGGGCGGCGGCCAGGCGGTGTGCCATCGCGCCGTGGTCGAAGCCGCGCCGGACGCCGGGGACCAGGTAGAAGGCCGCCGCGGTGCGGCGCAGCACCTGGCCCACCTCCAGGTCGCGGTAGAGCGGGACGACCGGGCTCTGTACGGCGCCGATCCGGGCCAGTGCGAGGCTGAGCAGCACGGTCTCGATGCGGGTCGGCAGCTGCCAGACGACCCGGCTCCCGGGCCGTACCCCTCGCTCGTACAGGCCGGCCGCCACCCGTTCGGCGCGCCGGTGCAGCGCGCCGAAGGTGATCCGCCGCTCGTGCCGGGCCGCCGCCGCTCCCTGGATCAGGGCCGCGGCGCCGGGGGTGCGGGCGGCCCGCCACGCCACCAGGTCCCACAGGGTGCTGCCGGTCATCCGCCCTCCCCTCCCCTTGCTGACGGTACGTCAGATTCGGTGCAGAGGTTAGGGGTCGGCTCCTTGTCGGTCCAGAGGGTGCGGGGCTAGCCTCTTTTCTGACGGTGCATCAGATATGGCTGAACCCGGCCGCCCGGACACGGGGTGAGGGGACAACGATGGGGAACCCGATGGAGCTACCGCGCATCATCAGCGTCGACGACCATGTGATCGAGCCCGCGCACCTCTTCGAGACCTGGCTGCCGAAGAAGTACCGGGACCGGGGGCCGAAGCCGCTGACCGCCGGCATCGGCGACCTCGCGTACGTCGGGGGCAAGTACCAGATCACCATGGACCCCGACGGGCCGCCGACCGACTGGTGGATCTACGAGGACCTGAGGTTCCCGTACAAGCGCAACATCGCCGCCGTCGGCTTCGACCGGGACGACATGACGCTGGAGGGGATCACCCGCGCGGAGATGCGGCCCGGCTGCTGGGACCCGGCCGAACGCCTCAAGGACATGGACCTCAACCACGTCGAGGCGTCCCTGTGCTTCCCGACCTTCCCGCGCTTCTGCGGCCAGACCTTCGCCGAGGCGCACGACAAGGAGGTCGCCCTGGCCTGCGTGCGCGCGTACAACGACTGGATGGTCGAGGAGTGGTGCGGCTCCAGCGGCGGCCGCCTCATCCCGCTGTGCCTCATCCCGCTGTGGGACATCGACCTGGCCGTCGCGGAGATCGAGCGGAACGCGGCGCGCGGGGTCCGGGCGGTCACCTTCTCCGAGATCCCCACCCACCTGGGGCTGCCCTCGATCCACTCCGGCTACTGGGACCCCTTCTTCGCGGCCTGCCAGGAGACGGGCACGGTCGTGAACATGCACATCGGCAGCAGCTCCCAGATGCCGGCCGCGTCCCCCGACGCCCCGCCCGCCGTACAGGCCTCGCTCTCCTTCAACAACGCGATGGCCTCGATGATGGACTTCCTCTTCAGCGGGGTCCTGGTGAAGTACCCGCGCATGAAACTCGCCTACTCCGAAGGGCAGATGGGCTGGATCCCCTACGCCCTGGAGCGCGCCGACGACGTCTGGGAGGAGCACCGTGCCTGGGGCGGGGTGCGCGACCTGATCCCCGAGCCGCCGTCCATGTACTACTACCGGCAGATCTTCTGCTGCTTCTTCCGCGACAAGCACGGGGTGGCGTCGCTGGACGTGGTCGGCCGGGACAACGCGACCTTCGAGACCGACTACCCGCACGTCGACTCGACCTTCCCGCACACCAAGGAGGTCGCCCTCGACCATGTGAAGGGCCTGGACGACGAGACGGTCCACAAGCTCATGCGGGGCAACGCGATCCGCATGCTCGGCCTGGACCTCGACGACACGGTCCGCTGATGGACCTGTCCTACGCGCCGGAGGAGGAGGACTTCCGGGCGCGGCTGCGGGCATGGCTCGCGAAGGCGCTGCCGACGCTCCCCGCCAGGCCCGCCGCGACCGACTGGCCCGGCCGGCGGGCGTACGACACGGCCTGGCAGCGGATGCTGTACGACGCCGGATACGCCGGGCTGCACTGGCCGCGGGACGCCGGCGGGCAGGGCGCCACCCCCACCCAGCACCTGATCTTCCTGGAGGAGACCGAGCGCGCCGGCGCCCCCTATGTGGGCGCCGGCTTCGTCGGGCTGCTGCACGCCGGGCCGACCATCGCCGCCGAGGGCACCGCCGAGCAGCGCGCCCGCTGGCTGCCGCCGATCCTGCGCGGCGAGGAGGTCTGGTGCCAGGGCTTCAGCGAACCGGACGCCGGGTCCGACCTCGCGGCGCTGCGCACCAAGGCGGTACGCGACGGTGACGGCTACGTCGTCAGCGGCGCCAAGATCTGGACCTCGCACGCCGAGGTCGCCGACTGGTGCGAGCTGCTGGTCCGCACCGACCCCCAGGCGCCCCGGCACCACGGCATCAGCTGGCTGGCGATGCCCATGGACGCGCCGGGGGTGACCGTCCGGCCGCTGCGCACCCTCGCCGGGTCGACGGAGTTCGCCGAGGTGTTCCTCGACGAGGTCCGGGTGCCGGTCTCCCACCGGATCGGCGCCGAGAACGACGGCTGGCGGGTGACCATGGTGACGCTGTCCTTCGAGCGCGGCACCGCCTTCGTGGGAGAGGTGGTGGCCTGCCGGCGGGTGCTCGGCGCGCTCGCCCGTACGGCCCGTGCCAACGGCCGCTGGGACGATGCCGTGCTGCGCCGCAGACTCGGCCGGCTGAGCGCGGACTTCGCGGCGCTGTGGCGGCTGACCCAGTGGAACGTGAGCGCGGCCCAGCGGGGCGGCGGCGTCCCCGGGGCCGGCGGCTCGGTCTTCAAGCTGCGCTACTCGCACGCCCGCCAGGAGCTGTACGACGCGGCGGCCGAGGTGCTGGGCGCCGGGGCGCTCGACGCCGACCAGGAGTGGATCGCGGATCGGCTGTCGTCCCTGTCGTACACCATCGCGGCCGGTACCTCGCAGATCCAGCAGAACATCGTCGCCGAGCGGATCCTCGGCCTGCCGAAGGGGCGGTGAGGCGCCGGTGGACTTCCAACTCACCGACGACCAGCGGGCGTTGCGCGACGGTACGCGGGAGCTGCTGGCCGGCCGGTTCGACCGGGAACGGCTGCGGGCGGCCGTCGAGGACCCCGCGCCGGACCGTGCGCTGTGGCGGGAGCTGGGCGCGGCCGGCTTCTTCGCGCTGCGGCTGCCGGAGGCGGCCGGCGGGGTGGGGCTCGGACTGCCGGAGGCGGCGTTGGTCTTCGAGGAGGCCGGGCGGGCGCTGCTGCCCGGGCCGCTGGTGGCCTGCCAGCTGCTGGCCGGGACGGTGGACGGCGTCGCGACCGGTGAGCGGATCGTCGGGCTGTGCGACGGCGCGCGGGAGCCGGTGCTGTGGGAACACCCGGGCGGTTGCGACGAGTTGGTCGTCGTGACGGAGGCCGCGACCGGGGCGGGGGTGGACGCGGGGGGCACACAGGGGCGCACGATCGGCGCGTTCCGTAGCGCGCCGGACCAGGTGTCCTGCGCTCCGTTCGCCTCCGTCGACCCGCTCACCCCGCTCGCCCGTATCGCGCACGCCCCGCGCATGGCCCCCCTCGCCGGCCTGGACCTGCCCCGCCTGCGGCGCGAGGCCGCGCTGCTCACGGCGGCCCAGCAGCTCGGCAGCGCGGCCCGCACGGTGGAGATGGCCGTCGCCCACGCCCGCGAGCGGGTGCAGTTCGGTGCGCCCATCGGCTCCTTCCAGGCGGTCAAGCATCTGTGCGCGCAGATGCTCGTACGTGCAGAAATCGCCCGAAGTGCGGTATATGCCGCATCGGTCACGGGTGGTGGTCCGGACGTGACGGGCGCCAAGCTGCTCGCCGACGAGGCCGCGGTGCGCAACGCGCGGGACTGCCTGCAGGTCCACGGCGGGATGGGCTTCACCTGGGAGGCCGATGTCCATCTGCACCTCAAGCGGGCCTGGCTGCGGGCCGAGTGCTGGGGCACGGCGGCCGAGGCGGAAGAGACGCTGGCGGCGGGCCTGATCGACTGACCGCGGGCGGGTGCGGCGGCGAGGGGCGGTGAGCGGTGGACGGCGATGTCAGACTCTGGCAACCCGTGTGCGAAATGTCGGACCCACCACACAGAAGCGGTCACGGAGGGTCGATATCGGGTTGTGTCCTAGGCGTGACTCGTCACAGGGGGGAGTCGGCGTTCCGCTCGGGTACTCTCCGTTGGGTGCGAGTGGTTCTGTGGCGCAACGAACCCGGTGCCGTCGGAGCGACGGTTCCGGGGTGCGGACTGCGCGCCGCTCGCCTTGGGCAGGGGCCCGGTAATCCCCCTTGTTCGACTCCCCGCAAAGTGCGTCGCACAGTATGCAGCACGCATACTCCCTTGCGCTGGAATATGCCCGAAGCGCTTGTTGGGGTGACTGAACGTCAACCATGCTGTGCTTCACCGGGGTCACGCACCGTGACTCCGTGGAGGCGCGAGGCGATGTTTCCGCCGGTTCGGATGGTGTGAGCGGTGCAGGTGCTTCAGGTGCAGTTGGACGTACGACCCGACCCCGCGGAGGTCGGCAGAGCCCGGCGGTGGGCCCGCTCGCGGCTCGTGGGGTCCGGCATAGGGCCCGACGAACCACTTGCCGAGACGTTGATCCTGCTGATCTCCGAACTCGTCACCAACGCCGTGGTGCACACCGGCGCGGCGGCCGAGCTGCGGATGTGCTTCTCCGGCTCGGGCGCGGTGGTGGGGACGGTCCGTGTGGAGGTGGTGGACGCCAGTGCCCGCCCGCCGCGCCAGCGGCACGCCGACGGTGACGACACCAACGGGCGCGGCCTGGAGCTGGTCGACGGCCTGGCGGACCGCTGGGGCTGGCAGCCCGAGGGTGCCGGCAAGCGCATCTGGTGCGAAGTGGACCGCGGCCGGCCGCTGCTGATGGCGACCGGCACGGATCTGGGGCATTTGAGCCCCATTGCTCCTTGATGAATCTGGACCAAGGCGGATAAATCGGGCGCGACGCGCCGAGCTTCGGGAATTTAGTCCAGACCAGGTGTTGACGTGGCGTGCCCAGTTGATCACTCTTGGGTGGAGCGGTTCGCGGGAGGGGACGCCGAGGGTGTGGGGGGAATCGGGTGTATGCCCGGTCCTTGCCTCGGCGAGTGCGGATCGCGGCCTGGTGGGTGGCGGTCCGCGGTGCCGTGCTCGGGGCGCGCATGAGCGCACCGCCACCTGGCCGGCCGAGTGCCGGCCGAGCGCCGGGCGGAGTCAGAGGATCGCGACGGGCGCGACCGGTGCGCCGGATCCGCCGACGAACGGCTCGGCCGGCGCCGAGAGGAAGAACGCATAGCGCCCCGCTTCCGCGCAGGCCGTCGACAGCTCCTCCAGGTTCCAGTTCTGGCCCTGCAGCATGCCCATCTCGACGAGGTGGAGCGCATGCACCGCCAGCCACAGGTTCTCGATCTCCGGCGGGAAGATCTCGAAGGTCAGGGTGTCGTTGGCGACCGCGGCGACATCGCGCGCACGGAACCACTCCGGGGTGCGCAGCGACAGTCCGGGCGAGGGGAACGCGTAGGCCTGCCGGTCGCCGTCCAGATAGTGCCGCACCTGCCCGGTCCGCACGAGGACGATGTCGCCGGCCCGGACCGTCGTGCCGGCCAGCTCCTCGGCGGCGTCCAGGTCCTGCGGGGTGACGGCGTGCCCGCCGGGCAGCCGGTCGGTGCCGTGTGCGCGGGCCACGTCCAGAAGGACGCCGCGGGAGGCGATCGGGGTGGCCTTCTCGATGCCGAGGGCACTGGCCCCGTGGTGGGCGGTGATCGAGTCGGCGGGGCGGTTGTTGTAGAGGCGGCCGGAGTGTGAGACGTGGGTCAGGCCGTCCCAGTGGGTGGCGGCCTGGAGGCCCATGGTGACCGCGTCGTCCGAGGTGGCGACCGTGTCCGGACCGAAGATCTCCTGGTTGATGGCGGTCATGGTGTGCAGCGGGTTGACCCGGCCCGGGATCATGCCGGTCTGTACGCCGTCCTGCTGGAGCGGGAGGGCGAGGGGGATCCGGCGGCCGCTGCGGACGCAGCCGGCGGCCTCCCGTACGACCTGCTCGGTGATCAGGTTGAGGGTGCCGATCTCGTCGTCCGCCCCCCAGCGCCCCCAGTTGTTCACGCGCTGGGCGATGTCGTGGAAGTCCTGCGGCAGGGGCATGGCGGCCTCCGGGGTCTTGTGTTTGACGCACGGCTGCCCAAAAATCTAACGGTCCGTCAGAAACTGCGGGAAGGGGCGCGGCATGGGGAACTTCTTGGCCGGCAAGGTGGTCGCCGTCACCGGCGCGGGGCGCGGCATCGGTCGCGCCGTCGCGCTGGCCTGCGCCGCGCACGGCGCCCGCGTCGTGGTCAACGACTACGGCGTCTCGGTCGACGGCGGCGCTCCGAACAGCGAGGTCGCCGACGCGGTGGTCAAGGAGATCGAGGCGGCGGGCGGGGAGGCGGCCGCGGTCGCCGACGACGTCTCCACCATGGCCGGCGGCCAACGGATCGTGGACACCGCGCTGGCGCGGTACGGGCGGATCGACGGCGTGGTGTGCGTGGCCGGGATCCTGCGCGAGCGGATGCTGTTCAACATGTCCGAGGAGGAGTGGGACCCGGTGGTCGCCACGCACCTCAAGGGCACCTTCACCGTCTTCCGGGCGGCGGCCGCGGTGATGCGGCGCCAGGGGTCGGGGACCCTGGTGGGCTTCGCCAGCGGCAACCACCAGGGGTCGGTCTCCCAGGCCAACTACGCGTCCGCGAAGGGCGGGATCATCTCGCTGGTCCGCAGTGCCGCGCTGGGCCTGCACAAATACGGGGTGACCGCCAACGCGGTGGCGCCCGTCGCCCGGACGCGGATGTCGGCGAACGTGCCGATGGAGCTGAAGGAGATCGGCGAGCCGGAGGACGTGGCGGCGTTCGTCGTCTATCTGCTGAGCGAGCGGGCGCGCGAGGTCACCGGCCAGGTCTACACGGTGGCGGGCCCGAAGATCGCGGTGTGGGCCCAGCCGCGGGAGCTGCGCGCGGTGTACGCGGACGGCGGATGGACGCCGGAGAAGGTCGCCGAGGTGGTCCCCGGGGCGGTGGGCGCCGATCCGATGCCGATGCTGGAGCAGCTGGAGGCGATGGCGGCGGCCGCGGCGGCCAAGGCCCGGCCCAACCGGTAGCAGGCCGACCCGTGTTGCCGGGTGGCGGGACGGGGCTTTCGACGTCGGGAGGTCGGCGTGGACTTTGAGTTCGGGCGGGCGGACGAGGAATTCCGGGCCGAGGCCCGCGCCTGGCTGGCGGGGCATCTCGTGGGGCCCTACGAGACGCTGGCGGGGCGGGGCGGCCCCGGCAGCGAGCACGAGGCACCCGCGGCGCGCCGCGCGTGGGAGCGGGAGCTCGGGGCCGGCGGATGGATCGGCATCGGGTGGGACCGCACCCACGGTTCCTACGGCAACCGGGCGGCGAGCCTGACGCAGCAGGTGGTGTGGGCCGAGGAGTACGCGCGGGCCGCGGCGCCCGGGCGGGTGGGCCACATCGGGGAGAACCTCCTGGCGCCGACGCTGCTCGCCTGCGGCGACGAGGCGCAGCGGCGGCGGTTCCTGCCGGCCGTCGCCCGCGGCGAGGAGCTGTGGTGCCAGGGCTACAGCGAGCCGGAGGCGGGGTCGGATTTGGCGGGGGTGCGCACGGCGGCGGTCCGGGACGGGGCCGCGTACCGGGTCAGCGGGCAGAAGATCTGGACGTCGCTGGCCGGGGAGGCCGACTGGTGCTTCGTGCTGGCGCGGACGGACCCGGGTGAGCGGCGGCACCGGGGGCTGTCGTTCCTGCTGGTGCCGATGGACCAGCCGGGGCGCGTCGAGGTGCGGCCGATCCGGCAGATGTCGGGGACGGCGGAGTTCAACGAGGTGTTCTTCGACGGGGCGGTGGCACGGGCCGAGCACGTCGTCGGCGGGGAAGGGGCCGGCTGGCGGGTGGCGATGGGGCTGCTGGCGCTGGAGCGCGGGGTCGCCACGCTCGTCCAGCAGATCGGGTTCGCCGCGGAGCTGGCCGAGGTGATCGCGGCCGCGGTCCGCTGCGGGACGCTGGCGGACCCGGTGCTGCGCGCTCAACTCGTCGCGCAGTGGGCGGAGTTGAGGGTCATGCGGTGGAACGCGCTGCGGACCCTGGGCGCGGCCGGGGACGCGGGCGCGCCGAGCGTGGCGAAGCTGCTGTGGGGCGGCTGGCACCGGCGGCTCGGGGAGCTGGCGATGCGGGTGCAGGGTGCCGCGGCCGCGCGGGGACCGGTCGACTGGAGCGCGCGGGCGCCGTACGAACTGGACCCGTTGCAGCGGCTGTTCCTGTTCACCCGGGCCGACACGATCTACGGCGGCTCGGACGAGATCCAGCGCAACATCATCGCCGAGCGCGTGCTCGGCCTGCCCAGAGTGGAGCGGTCGATGACCAGAGTGGAGCGGGCAATGACCAGGGCGGAGCGGGCATGAGGGGCGTCATATTCGACGGCGAGCGGCCCCGGGTCGTGGACGATCTGCAGGTGCGTGATCCCGGGCCGGGCGAGGTGCTGGTCGGCATCCGGGCGGCCGGACTGTGCCACAGCGATCTGTCGGTGGTCGACGGGACGATCCCCTTCCCGGTGCCGGTGGTGCTGGGGCACGAGGGAGCGGGCGTGGTGGAGGCCGTGGGCGCGGGCGTCGGGCATGTGGTGCCCGGCGACCATGTCGCGCTGTCGACGCTGGCCAACTGCGGGGCGTGCGCGGAGTGCGATCGCGGGCGGCCGACGATGTGCCGCCAGGCGATCGGGATGCCCCGCAAGCCGTTTCGGCGGGGCGGCACCGAGCTGTTCAGCTTCGCGTCGAACTCGGCGTTCGCGGAGCGCACGGTCGTCAAGGCGGTCCAGGCGGTGAAGATCGCCGAGGACGTTCCGCCGACGTCGGCCGCGCTGATCGGATGCGGGGTGCTGACGGGCGTCGGGGCGGTGCTGAACCGGGCCAGGGTGGACCGCGGGGAGTCGGTCGTGGTGATCGGGGCGGGCGGGATCGGCCTCAATGTGCTGCAGGGGGCACGGATCGCGGGGGCGTCGGTGATCGTGGCGGTGGACGCCAACCCGGCGAAGGAGGCGGTGGCGCGGCAGTTCGGGGCGACGCACTTCGTCGATGCCTCGGCGGTGGCGGACGCCGTCACGGCGGTGAAGGAGATCCTGCCGGCCGGCGCCGACCACGCCTTCGAGTGCGTGGGCAGCACCCGGCTGATCCGGCAGGCGATCGATCTGCTCGACCGGCACGGCCAGGCGGTGCTGCTCGGTGTGCCCCCGGCCTCGGCGGAGGCCTCGTTCCTGGTGTCGTCGATGTATCTGGACAAGTCGATCCTGGGCTGCCGGTACGGGTCGTCGCGACCCCAGCGGGACATCGCGCTGTACGCCCGGCTCTACCGCGAAGGGCGGCTGCTGCTCGACGAGTTGGTGACCCGGACGTATCCGGTGGAGGACTTCGCGAAGGCGGCGGAGGACGCGCAGCGCGGCCGGGTGGCGCGGGCGGTGCTGACGTTCGACTAGGGGGTGTCGCCCGGCCTCCGGGCCACGTGCGGCAGCCCCTGGCCCGATCCTGGCGAACCCTGGCCTTCTGGCCACTCGTTCGTACGGATGATCCGGCCGAAGCTGCTCCGGTGACCCAGACACCTGAACTCCCCCTCCGGGCGGCCGGCTCCCGCGAGGGGGGTGCCCCCGCACCCGCCCCCGCGCGGCGCCGGCGGCCGCACCGCGCCTGGTCCGTCGCCGCCGTCACCTTCCTCACCATCATCGGCGCGGCCGGTTTCGCCTCCCTCCCCGGCCTGCTGATCGACCCGCTGCACGAGGAGTTCCACTGGTCGCGCGCCACCATCGGCTTCGCGGTGTCGGTGAACCTCGCGCTGTACGGGCTGACCGCGCCGTTCGCCGCCGCCCTGATGGACCGGTTCGGTATCCGGCGGGTGGTCGCGGCCGCCCTGGCGGTGATCGCGACCGGCGCCGGCCTGACTGTCTTCATGACGGCGAGCTGGCAACTGGTGCTCCTGTGGGGCGTGCTGGTCGGCCTGGGCAGCGGCTCGATGGCGCTGGCCTTCGCCGCCACGGTCACCGGCCGCTGGTTCACCGAGCGGCGCGGGCTGGTCACCGGCATCCTCACCGCGGGCGGCGCCTCCGGCCAGCTGGTCTTCCTTCCGCTGCTGGCCTGGATCGTCGACCGGTACGACTGGTGGCCGGCCGCGGTGACCGTCGCGGTCGCCGCGCTCGCCGTCGTCCCCCTGGTGTGGCTGCTGCTGCGCGACCACCCGGCGGACGTCGGTCTCGCGCCCTACGGGGCGACGGAGTTCGTGCCCAAGCCGCCGCCGCAGCGGGGCGCGGCCCGGCGGGCGCTGCGGGCACTGGTCACGGCGGCGGGCACCGGCCCGTTCTGGCTGCTCGCGGGCACCTTCGCGATCTGCGGCGCCACCACGAACGGCCTGGTCAAGACCCATTTCGTGCCGGCGGCCCACGATCACGGCATGCCGACGACGGCGGCCGCCTCGCTGCTCGCCGTGATCGGCGTCTTCGACATCGCCGGAACCATCGCCTCCGGCTGGTTCACCGACCGCTTCGACACCCGCCGGCTGCTGGCCGTCTACTACGCGCTGCGCGGGCTGTCCCTGATGTTCCTGCCGCTGCTGCTGTCCGACACGGTCCATCCGCCGATGGTCTTCTTCATCGTCTTCTACGGCCTGGACTGGGTGGCCACCGTCCCGCCGACCATCGCCCTGTGCCGCGAGCACTACGGCGAGGACGGCGCGATCGTGTTCGGCTGGGTCCTCGCAGCCCACCAGGTCGGCGCCGCCCTGATCGCCTTCCTGGGCGGCCTCGTCCGCGACGTCTTCGGCACCTACAACCCCCTCTGGTACGCCTCGGGCGCCCTGTGCGCCCTCGCGGCCCTGATGGCCCTGGTCATCCGGCGGCGGGGGGAGGTGGCGGGGCAGGCGCGGCCGGCCGTGGCGTAGGCCCCGGTGTCAGGGTGCATTTCCGGCCACTGGATGATCCCCGTGGGATGCGTCGGACGCGTAAGGGGCGTGCGGCGTGCGAGTGCGGACGGAGACGGGCGATGGCGATGACCTGGGACGGGGCGGGAGGGGCCCGGACGGCAGGGGGCGGCGGGTCGCTCCGCGACGTCTGGAGCGGCCGGGCCCTGGTGGTCTCGATGGCGGCGCTGTTCGCCGAGGCGGCCTGCGCGACGGCCGGGCTGGTGCTGTACGGCTTCACCCTGGAGGCGCCGGTCGGCAATCTGTTCCTGGCCGCGTTCCTGGCCCCGGTCGCCCTCGTCCTCGGCGCGCTCCCCGGCTTGGTCCTGACGGCCACTCTGGTGCTGCCCACGCTGACGCTGGCGCGGTGGGCGGCGCGCCGGACCGGGCGGCAGGGGCGGACGGGGTGGTGGTGGACGGTGGCTGCCGCGCCCGTTTCGGCGGCCGCGGCGACCCTCGCGCACGGGGTGCTCCTCGCGCTGCTCACCCGCTCCGTGGGGCCGCCGGCGTTCTATCTGGCGTGCTGGGCGGCGCTGGCCACGGCCGCCGTACCCGCCGCCCTGGTGGCCGACATCGCCACCAGGGGCACCGGGGCCCGGCGCACCGTACGGCTGACCGTCGTCGTCGCGGGCGGCGGTCTGCTGACCGCTTTCGCGCTGGGGTGCCTGGGCGTGGCCGGCATGGCGACCGGGCTGCTGCCGGCGTACGAGCCGCCGCGGCTGGGCCGGGCCGAGCTGGTGGGCGTCTGGAAGGACGACGGCGGCGGCACTCTCGTCCTGCGCTCCGACGGGGTGGCGTCGGCCCAGCGCATGAGCCGGCCGAAGGACCGCTGCGCGGGCGTCGGCACATGGGAGCTGGAGCGGTTCATGGGCAAGGAGGAACTGCGGGTGGACGTCGCCGGCGACTGCCGGGGGCAGTGGTACATCGGCGGTACCGAGGAGCGGCCCACCCTCTACTACTTCCTGGGCGACCCCGACGCATGGCACCGGCACGTGCTGACGCGGAAGTGACCGGGCCGGGCACTCAGGGGCTGAAGTGCCCGAACCCGCCCCGGTGGAAGAGGAGCGGACCGGCTTCGGCCGCGTCGGGGTCCGTGCCGAGGGCTTCGACGCGGCCGACGACGATCAGGTGGTCGCCGCCGGTGTGCACCGCGTGGATCGTGCAGTCGATCCAGGCGGGGACGCCCGCGAGCCGGGGCGAGCCGGTCGCGGGGGCCGGCCCGTAGGGGACACCGGCGAACTTGTCGGCGCCGCTGACCGCGAAGGCGCGGCACAGCCCGCCCTGGCCGGCGCCGAGGACGTTGACGCAGAACACCCCGGCGCGGGCGATCCGCGGCCAGGTCGTCGACGTACGCGCCACCATGAACGTCACCAGCGGCGGGTCCAGGGAGAGGGAGGCGAAGGACTGGCAGGCGAAGCCGGCCGGGCCGGGCTCCGAGGGGGCGGTGACGACCGTGACGCCGCTGGCGAAGTGCCCCAGCACGGAGCGGAATTCGGCCGCGTCCAGCGGGGCGCGCTCGTCCTCGCGTACGGCGCGCAGCGCGGGCCGCGGGTGGGGTGCGGCGGGCGCGGGCGAGGGGGCCGTGGTCGGTGCGCCGACGGAGCGCAGATACCGCACGGCCGTGGCCGCCATTCCAGCGTGTCCCATCATGCCTTCATTGAATCTGATGGAGCGTCAGTTGTGAAGGCGGAGGCGGCGACGGCCACCCGGACGTGTGGTTTGCCGAGCGGTCGGGGCGATCTTCGGTGGATTCGCGGGAGATTGGGTAGCGGAATGCTGAATGTGCGTCGCCCGCATGGGTAGCGTCCACCTCGGCCGCGTCCGTAGCCGAGCACGGGGGAGAGTTCCGGTACATGGCCGATGCGACACCGTCGTCAGCTTCGTCTGCCGCGTCACCCACCTTCGACGAGGTCTTCTGCGGGCTGCTGCCCCGCCTCTACCGAAGAGCGGTGATGCTGGCCGGTTCCCGACAGTCAGCGGAGGACGTGGTGCATGAGGCCTACCTCAGACTCGCCGCCCGCCCGCACCGCTTCCTCGCCCATCCGGAGCCGTACGCCTACGCCTTCACCGCCGTGTTGAACGTCGCCCGCGACGCCTACCGCAAGGACCGGCGGCAGGTGCTGGTCGACGGTCTGGAGGGGGTGGAGGAGGCGGGGGCGGACGGCGCCGCGGCCGGAACCGGTGCGTCCGGCGGCTGGGACGGCGGGGTGGAGCGGCGGCACGCCGAGATCGAAGCGGTGCGCCTGTTGGGGCGGTTGTCGCACCGTCAGGCCGGCATCGTCATCCTCGTCGACCTCGACGGCTACACCATCGACCAGGCCGCCAAGATCATGAAGGTGCATCGCGGTACCGCCGCCCGGCATCGCGCCCGCGCCCTGGACAGGCTGCGCGCCTACCTCGTTGAATCGGAGCACGGGCAGGCCGGGAGGTGAGCGGCACGGTGGGTGTGGGGCCACGGTTCGACGGCGGCGTCGGCGGTGCGGGCGGCGGCCCGGGCCCCGGCGGCGGCCGGGGCGACGGCGCAGGCGACGACGCGGAGGCGCTGCTGCGCGCCCGGCTGCGGCTGGCGGACGAGCAGATCGAGACACCGCCGGGCCTGTGGAACCGCATCCAGGAGACCGGCCGCGAACCGTCGCCCGCCGTGGTCGCGCTGCCCCGCCGACGCCCCTACGCGGTCGCGCTGGTGGTGGCCGCGGCGGTGGCCGCGGTGGCGCTGGGGGTGTGGTGGCTGGTGCGCCCCGGGCCGGTCGACCTGCGGCCGGCGGGGCCGCCCCGAACGGTGAAGATCACGGTCCACAACAGCGAGAAGGCCTGCCGGACGGGCCGCCTGATGGAGTGCGCGCTACGGCTGGCCAGGGACCCGTACGCCCCCTACGCGGCGCGCGACAACTCCGCCGGCCGGGTCTGGCACGGCGACGACCTGGCCGCCCGCTGCGTCGTCACCGACGGCCGCATGGTCCGCGACGAAGCCGGCATCACCTCCACCCGCTGGTATCGGGTCACCAGCGGGCAGGGGGCGCAGGGGTGGCTGCCGGGGGTGCGCACGCGCAACACGCGTGAGGTGCCGGTGTGCCCGGCGGAGGTGAGGTAGGCCCGGCGTGCTCCCGGCGGGCGTCACCGGCCCCGGTAGGACGGGCCGCGCCGCTCCACGAAGGCGGCGACGCCTTCCTGGGCGTCCGCCGTCGTCATGGTGATCTCCTGGGCGGCGGCCTCGGCGGCGAACGACGCGGCCCGGTCGGTCTCGAAGGAGGCGTTGACCAGCTGCTTGGTCAGGGACAGCGCCCGGGTCGGGCCGGCCGCCAGCCGCTCGGCCCACTCCCGGGCCGTCTTCGCCAGCTCGCCGTCCGCGACGACCCGGTTCACCAGCCCCAGCCGCTCCGCCTCGGCGGCCGGCACGGCGTCCCCGAAGAACATCAGCTCCTTGGCGCGTTGCGGGCCGATCAGCCGCGGCAGGAGGTAGGCGCCGCCGCCGTCCGGGACCAGTCCGCGCCGGACGAACACCTCGATGAAACGGGCCGATTCGGCCGCCAGCACCAGGTCGCAGGCGAACGCGAGGTGGGCGCCGATCCCGGCCGCGGTGCCGTTGACCGCAGCGATCACCGGCTTCTCGCAGTCCAGCACCGCACCGATGAACCGCTGGGCGCCGCGTCGGATCATCCGGGCGACGTCGCCGGCGACCCGTTCGCCCGCGGGCGCCGAGCCGCGCAGATCCGCGCCGGCGCAGAAGCCCTTGCCGGTCGCGGTGATCACGACGGCCCGTACGTCCGGGTCGGCCGAGGCGTCGGCGAGCCGGCCGATGATGCGTTCGCGCTGGTCCCAGGTGAGGGCGTTGAGGGCTTCGGGGCGGTTGAGGGTGATCCACGAGACGCCGTTGTCAGTGGCGTGCAGTACCCATGAGTCGACGGGGTCGGCGGTGCGGCCGACGGGTCCGTCGTCGCCGCCGGCGGCCGGCCCGGCGGGGGGAGGGGAAGCGGGGGAGGGGGAGGACGTCATGGGGGAGCGGCTCCAAAGGCTGCGGTCGGGATGCTTACGGCTGTCGGGCGTGCGGCTGCTCGGGCGGTCGGCGGTGCGGGCGGCGGTGCGCGGACCGGGGCGGGCGCGGTCAGTGGCAGACGGCGAGCGCGTCGAGGGCCACCGCGCCCTGCCCGCGTGGCAGGACCACCAGCGGGTTGATGTCCAACTCGGCCAGCTCGCCGGCCGTTTCGAGGGCCATCCGCTGCACCCGCAGCACGACCTCGACGAGCGCGTCGATGTCCGCGGGCGGTGCGCCGCGCACGCCGTCCAGCAGGGCGCGGCCGCGCAGTTCGCCGAGCATCGCGCGGGCCTGGTCCTCCCCGAAGGGCGGCACGCCCACCGCGACGTCCCGCAGCACCTCCACGAGCACGCCGCCCAGGCCGACGGTCACGGTCGGCCCGAAGAGGCTGTCGTGGGTGACGCCGACGACCATCTCGACGCCGCGCTCGATCATCTGGCAGACCAGCACACCGTCCAGCGGGAGGTCCTCGTAGCGGGCGATGTCGGTCAGCTCGCGGTAGGCGTCGCGGACCTGGCTGGCCGAGGTCAGCGCGACCTTGACCAGACCGAGTTCGCTCTTGTGCGCCAGCTGCGGCCCGGAGGCCTTCATCACGACGGGGTAGCCGACCAGGCTCGCCGCCCGTACGGCCGCCGCCGCGCTGGTCACCAGCTGCTCGCGCGGGACCCGGATGCCGTAGGCGCGCAGCAGCTGCTTCGCCGCGTGTTCGCTGAGCTGCTGGCCCGGGCGCATCAGTGCCTGCGCCTTGCGCGCGGAGGGGGACACCGCGCGCGGCGCGTCGTCGAAGGGGGAGCGGTAGGAGGCGGCGAAGCGGTGGTGGTCGAGGTAGGCGCGGACGGCCGTGATGCAGTTGGCGAAGGTGCGGAAGGTCGCCACCCGCGAGGAGCCGAGCAGGGTGCTGCGGTAGGCGTCCTCCGTGCCCACCGGCGAGCCCCACACCACACACACCAGCTTGTCCGTCCGCTCCGCCGCGTCCACGAGGTCCTGGGCGAGCCGGTCGCTCATCGGCGGGAAGGGGCCGGTGATCGGGCAGATCAGTACGCCGACGGACGGGTCGGCCAGGATCGCGTCGATGATCTTGCGGCCGCGCCAGTCGCCCACGGGGTGCCCGCCGTTGTCGATCGGATTGGCGACGTTGAGGTAGTCCGGTATCCACTGGTGCAGTTCGGCCTGCTTGGCGGCGTCCAGGGTGGGCAGCCGCAGCCCCGCCGCGGTCGCCAGGTCGGAGAAGTGGGCGCCGGTGCCGCCGGAGATCGAATAGACGGCGATGCCCTCGGCGGCCGGCTTCCTGGCGCGCGCCAGCAGCGCCGCGGTGTCCTGCAGCTCGTCCAGCCCGTCGACCCGGATCACGCCGAACTGCCGCATCGCGGCGTCCACGACCTCGTCCGCGCCGGTGAGTTTGCCGGTGTGCGAGGCGGCCGTCCGGGCGCCGGTCTCGGTGCGGCCGACCTTGACGGCGACGACCGGGACCTTGTTGCGGGCCGCGCGGTCGGCGGCGAGCAGGAAGCTGCGCCCGTCCTTGAGGCCTTCCACGTATGCGGCGATGGCGCCGACCTCGGGACGGGTGGCGAAGTAGGAGAGGAAGTCGGCGGTCTCCAGATCGGCCTCGTTGCCGGTGGGGGCCCAGTGGGAGAGGCGGATGCCCAGTTCCTGGAGCGTGAAGACGGGCCGCCCCTGGTGGCCCGACTGGGTGATCAGGGCGATGGCCGGGCCGTCGAGGTCCGCGCGGAACTCCTCGAAGGCGTTGAGGTTGGTGTTCGGGCCGAGCAGCCGCAGCCCGGAGCGTTCGACGGCCTCGGCGAGCCGGGCCTGGGCGGCCGCGCCCCGCTCTCCGGTCTCGGCGAAGCCGGAGGCGAAGGCCACCGCGAACTTCACCTTGGCCTCGGCGAGTTGCTCGATGAGCGGCAGCGGATCGCCGACCAGCAGTACGGCGAGGTCGACGGGTTCGGGCAGCGCGGCGACGGAGGCGCAGCAGGGCCGCCCGAAGACCTGCGTCCGCCCCGGATTGACGGGGTGGAGCCGGGCGCCGACCCGCTCCGCCCAGGCGATCAGCTGGCGGGTGATGCCGGTGTTGGGGCGGCCTTCGGTGTCCGAGGCGCCGATCACGGCCACCGACTCGGGTCGGAAGAACCGGTCCAGGTCGGGCACCGGAGCGTGCAGCGGACGGCCGCTGACATCCCGGTCGACCGCGGCCCCGGTGTCCGGCCCGTCGCCGCCGCGATGCGGTGCGCTCGTGCCGTGGACGGTGTGTGGTGGTTGCTCCCCACAGGCCACGACGCGGGCCGGCCGGGAGTGCGTGGTGAGGCTGCCGTGAGTCGATCCAAGCATCGCAGACGCCCGCTCCTGTGTGACGGCTCTCAGTTACCTGGTGGTATCGGCTGCATTACCTGACAGTTAGTCAGGTTACTGAACTGACGCTGCGTCAGGAATGGGGCTGCGCGGGAAAGCTCGGGCGGTCGCGGCGCCGGGCCGGATCGCGTGGGACCCCTTGCGCGGGCGCGGCCCATGGGCTGAACTGACGTACCGTCAGAATTGGGGAGGGGTGTGCGGGATGCAGACGATCTGGCTCGGCGGGGCGGAGTGGCTGGCCGTGCTCCGCATCGGCCTCGGCCTGTGGTGGCTGGAGAGCTGGCGCCACAAGGACAAGAAGGGCTGGTTCGAGCGCGGTACGGGCATCGCCTGGGCGGCGGAGGTGGCCGGCAAGCACCGCTGGAGTGCGGTGCGCACCGGCTTCGACAAGGTCGTACGGCCCCGCCCCAAGGCGATGGCGTATGTCGTGGTCTACGCCGAGCTGGCGCTGGGGCTCGGCCTCGTCCTCGGCTTCCTCACGCCGGTCGCGCTGGTGGGCGGCCTGGTGCTCAACCTGCTCTACCTGGTGCTGATGATCCATGACTGGGCCGAGCAGGGACAGAACGCGATGATGGCCCTGATCTCCCTCGTCGCCCTGTTCGGCATGGGCTGGCAGACCTGGTCGCTCGACGCGGCCGTGGGGGTGTTCCCGTGACGGCCGGTGCCGGTGGGAGTGCGGCGGAGGCGGGTGCGCGCGGCGCCGGGCGGGACGCGGCGCACGGCGCGGCGAGGTTCGATCTGCCGGAGGTGGACGCCTTCACCCGGCCCTACTGGGAGGCGGCGGCCGAGGGACGGCTGCTGCTGCGGCGCTGCCGGGCCGAGGGGTGCGGTGCGGCCCACCACTACCCGCGCGAGTTCTGTCCGTACTGCTGGAGCGAGGACGTCGACTGGGAGCCGGCCGGCGGGCGCGCCACGCTCTACACCTGGTCCGTCGTGCACCGCAACGACCTCCCGCCGTTCGGCGACCGGGTGCCGTACGTCGCGGCCGTGGTCGATCTGGCCGAGGGGCCGCGGATGATGACCGAGATCGTCGACTGCCGGGAGGCGGAGCTGCGGATGGGGATGCCGCTCCTGGTGCGGTTCCGTCGGGTGGGGGCGGCTGCCGGGGACGGCGCCGGTGCGGCCGGCGGTCTCGCCGTGCCCGTCTTCCGTCCCGTGTGACCCCGGCCGGGCCCGCAGCGGGGCCCGGCGGGGCCGGGACGAATCCGGTGGCGGCCCGGCCGGGGGCCGCGTCATGCTGGGGCCATGCTGATCCGTGAGGCGACCGCGGCCGACTGGCCCGCCATCTGGCCCTTCCTCCACACCATCGTGGCGGCCGGCGAGACCTACACCTACCCGCGCGACCTCGACGAGGCGACGGGCCGGGAGATGTGGCTGCTGGAGCCGCCCGGCCGCACGGTCGTCGCCGTCGACGACTCCGGGACGGTACTGGGCACGGCCAAGATGAACCCCAACCACATGGGCGGCTCCTCACACATCGCCAGCGCCAGCTTCATGGTCGATCCGCGGTACGGCGGACGCGGCGTCGGGCGGGCGCTGGGGGAGCACGTACTGGCCTGGGCCCGCGCCGAGGGCTATCGGGCGATGCAGTTCAACGCTGTCGTGGAGACCAACACCGGCGCCGTCGCCCTCTGGAAGTCCCTGGGCTTCGAGATCATGGCCACCCTCCCCGAGGGCTTCTGGCACCCCACCAAGGGGTATGTGGGGCTGCACATCATGTATCGGCGCCTGTGAGGTGACCACGGGGGGAGGGGTGTACAAGGAGCGGAGGCAAGCGCTCTCGGCGCGACGTTACGGCCAGAGCAGCTCCTTGGCCCAACGACCACCCTCGTAGCGGTAGTTGAGGCGTACGTGCCGGCGCCGTGCGTCGCCCTGGAAGAACTCGACCTCCTCGGGGTGCAGCACGTACAGCGTCCAGCTGGGCACCGCCGCGTCCGGTTCCCGCTGGGCACGCTCCCAGGCGGCCTCCGAGGCGCAGGCCAGCTCCTCGACCGAGCCCAGCACCTCGCTCTGCCGGCCGACCAGCGCCGCGGCCAGCGCCCCCGTGGAGCGGCGGTGCAGATCGGCCGCGCTCTCCTCGGGCCCCGCCTCGGTCACCGGCCCGCTGACCCGCACTTGACGGCCGACCGCCGGCCAGTAGAAGCCGAGCGCCGCCCGCGGCCGGGCCGCCAGTTCGCGGCCCTTGCGGCTGCCGCGGTGCGAGGCGAAGTGCCAGCCGCGCTCATCGGCGTCGTGCAGCATCAGGGTCCGTACGGAGGGGGCGCCGGCCGCGTCCGCGGTGGCCAGGGTCATCGTGTGCGGCTCGGGCTGGCCCGCTTCGGCGGCCTCCCGCAGCCACTGCCGGAACAGCGGCAGCGGCTCGTCCGGTGCCCCCGCCGGGTCGAACGCGGGCAGTTCGCAGTCCCAGACCCGCAGCCCGCGCAGCAGCTCGCGGAACGCGCGGGCGGCGGCGTCCGCCTCGCCGACGGGGGCCGCGGGGTCGGCGGGGACGGCGTCCGCTGTGTCCTCGTGCGCGGGGTGATCGCTCATGCTAGGCAGCGTACGTGCGGTCCGCGGCGGCCGGTACGGGATCGGCCGCCGCCCGTGCCGGAACCCGCCCCCGGCCGGGCAGCGGATGGTCCTTGAGCGTGATCGCACGGGCGCCCCGCTGCACATCCTCCGCGATCTTCCTCGCCACGACGTTCTTCCACGGCATGTACGGCAGGATCCGCAGCATCAGATGCCGGAGGCGGATCTGCCCCCGGGTGTCCGCCGTCATCTCCCTCGCGAACTTCCGCGCGAGCGCGTGATTGACCGCGACATAGCCGCGCATCTCCCGCTCGTAGCGCGCGAAGGCCGCCTCCGGGTCCCCTCCGGCCGCCAGCTCCCCGGCCAGCACGTACGCGCCGACCAGCGCCATCCCCGTGCCCTGCCCCGACGCCGGCGAGGCGCAGTGCGCGGCATCGCCGAGCAGCACCACCCGCCCGCGCGACCAGCGGTCCATCTCGACCAGCTGCAGCCCGTCGAAGTAGAGGTCGTCCGCCTCGCGGGCCGCTTCCAGGAGCCGTGGGACCTGCCAGCCGACGCCCTCGAACGCGCCCTGGAGCAGCGCCAGTTGCGCGGTGCGGTCGCGGTGGTCGTAGGTCAGGCGGGGCGAGCGGAAGACCAGCAGACCGGTGGCCCGCGGATCGCCGGCGGAGCTGTAGGCGCAGATCAGCCTGCCGGGTACGGCGTGGTACAACTCCTCGCGGTCCAGGCCGAGTGCGTTCGGCATGGAGAAGGCCGAGATATACGCGCCGAGGTGCCGTACGAACCGCTCCTCCGGGCCGAAGGCCAGGCGCCGGACGGTCGAGTGCAGGCCGTCGGCGCCGACGACGAGGTCGAAGCGGCGCGGGGCGCCGTGCTCGAAGGTGACGTCGACGCCTTCCGGCGCGGTGTCCGCGTGGTCGGCCGGGCGCGGTGCGCCGGAGGTGCTCGCGGCCGGGGGCGCGACGGGGGTGAGCGAGGTGATCGAGTCGCCGAAGAGGTACTCGACGTCGGAGCGGGTGCGCTCGTAGAGGATGCGGGCCAGTTCGCCGCGCATGATCTCGTCGTCGCGATCGACCCGCGCGCCGAAGATGTCGGCCGGGAGGGTGGCGATCCGCTTGCCGGCGTCGTCCACGTACGCGCCGGTCTGCATGTCCGTACTGGCGCGCCGGATGTCCTCCAGGATGCCCATCCGCTCGACGACCTCGATCGCGGCGCCCCGGATGTCGACCTTGTAGCCGCCGGTCCGCAGTGCGGGGGCGCGCTCGACGACGGTCACCGCGAAGCCGTGGCGGTGCAGCCAGTAGGCGAGCGCCGGGCCGGCGATGCTCGCGCCGGAGATCAGCACGGTGCGGGGCGCGGTGCGGGGGCGGGCGCTGATGCGGGCGTGCGGGGCGGTTCCGGGCATGGCGGGGTCCCTTCGGGTGTGGGGCGGGTGGTGCTGGGGGGCGGGCTGCGTCGCGCGTCGCGGCGCTCGGTCGTGGCGGGCTGGCCGACCGACGGTTCGACTATACGAGCGTCTTAAACGCTTGTCTATGACGCTTGTATAGGCGCCCGAAAAACCGTTCGCCCCGTGCCGCCGTCCCTCGCTAGGCTCGCCGCATGCACCACTTCCAGCAGATCTACGGCTGACACGGCCGAGGGCGGTCGTCCGCCCCGCCCGCACACCCAGGCGTGCCCGCCGCGCCACCGACCTCCGGTCGGTGCTGCGCGCCGCCGCCCGGGCCGTCGGGCATGCCGTGTTCCCTCCGTGAATTCTGTGGTGAAGGAAGTGCTCTCCCATGTCCCGTACCGCCCATATCGCCATGCTCGGCTCGCCCATGGCCAGCCATGTGCTGCCCGGCCTGGAGGTCATCAAAGAGCTGGTGGCCCGCGGTCATCGCGTCACGTACGCCAACAGCGACCACGCGGCCGCGCTGATCGCCCCCACCGGCGCCGAGTTCGTGCGCTGCACCACCACCCTGCCGGCCGTCGAGAACGACTGGCCCCAGGACCCCATCGCCGCGAGCTCGCTCTTCCTCGACGAGGCCATCGAGATGCTGCCGCAGCTGCGGGCCTTCTACGACGAGGACCCCGCCGACCTCTACCTCCACGACGTCTGCTCGTTCGCCGCCCGCGCCCTGGCCGAGGCGCAGGGCCGCGACCTCGTCCAGCTCTCCCCGACGTTCGTGACGTGGGAGGGTGCCCAGGAGGAGATCGGCGCCGCCTACGCCGCACTGCCGGGGGCGCGGGCGTACCAGGACCGGTTCGGCGCCTGGCTCGCCCGGAGCGGTGCGGTGACCACGGACGTGGACGAGTTCTCCGGCCGGCCGCGCCGGGCGCTGGCGTTGATCCCGCGGGCCATGCAGCCGCACGCGGACCGGGTCGACGCCGACGTCGTGACCTTCGTCGGGCCGTGCCTCGGCAGCCGTGCCGAGCAGGGCGGCTGGGTGCGGCCGGCCGGTGCGCGGAAGGTGCTGTTGGTCTCGCTCGGCTCGGCGTACACGCGGCAGCCGGAGTTCTACCGGCAGTGCGTGGCGGCCTTCGGGAACCTGCCGGGCTGGCATGTGGTGTTGCAGATCGGCAAGTACGTCGACCCGGCGGAGCTGGGGACGGCGCTCCCGGCGAACATCGAAGTGCGGTCGTGGGTGCCGCAGTTGGCTGTCTTGGAGCAGGCGGACGCGTTTGTGACGCATGCGGGGATGGGCGGCAGCGGTGAGGGGCTGTACACCGGGGTGCCGATGATCGCGGTGCCGCAGGGCGCCGAGCAGTTCATCAACGCCGACCGGCTGGTCGAGCTGGGTGTCGCCCGCCGTATCGACACCGCCGACGCCACGGCGGAGGCGTTGCGTACGGCCCTGGTGGAGCTCACGGCCGATCCGGCGGTGGCCGCGCGTTCGGCCGAGCTGCGGGCCGAGGTCCGTGCGCAGGGCGGCGCCCGCCGGGCCGCGGACCTGATCGAGGAGCGGTTGGGCTGACGGCACAGGGGCGGCCGGGGCCGGGGTGCGAGCCCGGGGCCCCGGCCGCCCCTCGTCAGTCCCGTCCCAGCACCACCGTCCCCGACGAGCAGAACCAGCCGCCCGTTCCCGAGGCGACCGCGAGCCGCGGCAGTGCGCCGTCGGCCCGGTGGACCTGGCGTTTGGGCCCGGCCTCCCCGCGGAGCTGGCGTACCGCCTCGACCAGCAGGAACAGGCCGCGCATACCAGGGTGGCAGGCGGCCAGGCCGCCGCCGTCGGTGTTGACCGGCAGCGCGCCGTCCCGCAGCAGCCGCCCCTTCTCGACGAACGCGCCGCCCTCGCCCTTGGCGCAGAAGCCCAGGTCCTCCAGCGTCACCAGGGTCATATAGGTGAAGGCGTCGTAGATCTGCGCGAGGTCGATCTCGGCGGGGCGGACTCCGGCGCGGTCGAAGGCGAGGCGCCCGGAGACCGCCGCGGGCGAGACGGTGAAGTCGTCCCACTCGGACATGGTGGTGTGGGAGACCGCGGTGCCGGAACCGAGCACCCATACCGGGGGCTTGGCGAGGTCGGGCACGCAGTCCTCGGCGACCAGCAGGACCGCGCAGCCGCCGTCGGAGCGGATGCAGCAGTGCAGCTTGGTGAACGGGTCGGCGATCATCGGGCCGGAGAGGACCTCGTCGACGGTGATCGGGTCGCGGTACATGGCGTCCGGGTTGGCCGCCGCGTTGGCACGCGCCTGGACCGCGATCTGGGCCAACTGCTCCAGCGTGGTGCCGTATTGGTGCATATGGCGGCGGGCGGCCATGGCGTACTTGGCGATCAGGGTGTGCCCGTAGGGGACCTCGAACTGGAGCGGGCCGCGGGCACCGAAGGAGAGGTTCGCGGTGCGGCGGCGGGCCTTGATGTCGGCGCGGGCGGTGGAGCCGTAGACGAGGAGCACGGCGCGGGCCTGGCCGGCGGCGATCGCGTCGGCGGCGTGCGCGGCCAGCACCTCCCAGGTGGCACCGCCGACCGAGGTCGAGTCGACCCAGGTGGGGCGCAGCCCCAGGTACTCGGCGACCTCGACGGGGGCGAGGGTGCCCAGCCCGGCCGAGGCGAAGCCGTCGATCACCGACCGGTCCAGGCCGCTGTCGGCCAGCGCCCGGCGGGCGGCCTGCGCATGCAGGGCGTACGGGGTGGCCCGGTCCACGCGGCCGCAGTCGGAGAGGGCCACCCCGGCGACGGCCACCCGGCGACGCCTCGACGGGACCCTTGAAGTCGCTGACGGCACTGGCACTGGCGGCACGGGCGGCGCTGAAGGCATGAATCTGACGGTACATCAGATACGCTCGGGCGGGCAGGGCGCCTCGGGCGCCCCAGGATCGGGAATCCCCTGGGAAATTGCACCCTCCGTCCCTACTATGACGCTCCGTCAGATCGCAAAGCCGGGGCCCGTTCGGACCGGACGGGCGTTGTCGCACGGCCGGGAGGAGCCCGCCGATGGATGCCGCGTTCACCGAGGAGCAGCACGAGATCCGCCGTACGCTGCGCGAGCTGCTGCACAAACGCTGCGGCCCGGACGAGGTCAAAGCGGCGGTACGCACCCCACCGGGCTACGACGAGCAGCTGTGGCGCCAACTCGCCGCCCAGCTGGGGCTCCCCGGGCTGGCGCTGCCCGCCGTGTACGCCGGGGTGGGCTGCGGACCCACCGAACTCGCCCTGGCCTGCGAGGAGACCGGCCGCGCCGTCCTCCCCTCGCCGTTGATCGCCACCGCGGCGCTGGCCGCCCCGCTGATCCTCGCCCTGGGCAGCGAACGGCAGCGCGCCGAGTTGCTGCCCCCTCTGGCGACCGGGGAACTGACCGGGACGCTGGTCGTACCGGGCGGACGGCTGGCCACCGCGCTGGCCCTGACCGGCGCCAACGACGGCGACTGGGCGGGTGGCGGCCGGGCCGGCGGCATCCAGGCGCGGCGTGTGGCACCGCAGGGCGCGGTGCCCGGGCCGAAGGGCGGTGAGGGGTCAGGGGCGGGCGCCGGCTGGCGGCTGTACGGGGAGGCCGGGCAGGTGCTGAACGGGCACACCGCGCAGGTACTGGTGGTCGCCGCGCACACCGGCGGCTTCGCGCGCAGCCGCACCCTGCTCTTCCTCGTACGGGCGGACGCCGTCGGACGGACGGGCGCCCAGGTAGGTGACGACGGGCCGGCCGGCCTCCGGGGGCTGCTGCGGACCCGTCAGACCGCGCTGGACGAGACCCGGCCCCAGGCGCGCGTCGAACTGCGCGACGTCCCAGCGGAGTTGCTGGGCGAGGGGGCGGGGGAGGGCGAGGAGGCCGGCGGCGCCGACGGGGCGGCGGTCGCGCGGGCGCTCGCCGCGACCGGTGCGGTGGCCGCCGCGGCGCTGGCCGCCGAGGCGGTCGGGGCGGCCGATACGGCGCTGGCCCGGACCGTCGCCCACGTCCGGCAGCGCGAGCAGTTCGGGCGGCCGATCGGCTCCTTCCAGGCGGTCCAGCACCGGCTCGCCGACCTGTACGTGTCGCTGCAGGCGGCGCGCTCGGCGGTGTACTACGCGGCGTGGTCGGCGGGGCGCGGACGGTCCGGGGAGCCCACCGCCGCCCCGTACGGTCCGCACGCGACGGCCGAGCCCGGGGTGGCCGCGCTGGCCCTCGCACAGGCGCTGGAGACGCTGCGGGCGGTGGCGGCCGAGGCGGTGCAGCTGCACGGCGGCATCGGCTTCACCTGGGAGCACGAGGCGCATCTGTACTTCAAGCGCGCGGCCTGCGACGAACTGCTGCTGGGGCCCGTGCACCGGCTGCGCGCCCGGGCCGCCGAGGAGGCGGGGCTGTTCCCCGGCGGGGCGGACGCGGTGGACGGCGGCGGTCCGGCGGGGGCCGCGGGGCCGGCCGGTGCGCCGGCGACGGGCCGTGCCCGAGAGGCGGTCGATGCGTGATGCCGGCAGGTGAGCGGCTGGTGCAGAGGGTCTCGGCGACCCGTACGTTCGCCCGGGTGGCACCGCACGTCATCCCGGCGCTGGACCGCGCGGTGCACCGGCTGACCCGCGGAAAGGTGCTGCTCAGCGCCAGGATGCTGCCCGGGTTGATCCTGACCGCGACCGGCGCCAGGAGCGGGCTGCCGCGGCGTACGCCGCTGGCCTGCGTGCCGCAGGAGGACGGCGGGTGGCTGCTGGTCGGCAGCAATTTCGGGCGGCCGGGCCATCCGGCCTGGACCGGGAACCTGCTCAGGAATCCGGAGGCGGAGGTGAGTTGGCGGGGTCAGGACATCGCCGTACGGGCCCGGTTGCTCACGGGTGAGGAGCGGGCGCGGGCGTGGCGGGCGGCGCTGGCGTTCTGGCCGCCGTACGCCGCGTACCAGGCGCGGGTGGCGCGGGAGATCCGGTTGTTCCGGCTGGAGCGGCGCTGAGCCCGCCGTACGCGGACCGTTCCCACGCACACACAGCGGGTGCCCCGGCGTACCCCTTGGGGGACGGGCGGCACCCGCTGTGTGTGCGCTACAGCTATGGCAGGACGGATACAGGACCGATACGGGCCGACGGCGAACCGGCTCGGGTGCAACGGGGCTTCGGGGCGCGGCTGTTGCCTGGCCGCTCCCTTGGTCGCCGGTGCGGTTGCCTGGTGGTGGATCCGTTAGGAAGTCCGCTTCATATGGTCCGCTTCATTTGGTGGGCTTCTTGCCCGTGATGCCGAAGTGCACCAGCAGCGCCAGATTCGGCTTGAGCTCGGCCTGTTTGACGCCCCAGCTCTGGAAGCCCTTCTGGTGTCCGGCGACCGCCGCGAGCATCGCGACGATGGAGCCGGCCATGGCCGCCGCGCTGACGTCCTTGTCGACCTTGTTCTTGCTCTGGAGTTCCTGGATGGAGTCCGTGAGCGAGTTGGTGACGGCGTTGAGGATCTTCATGCGGATCTTGTAGAACCGCTTGTCGCCCTCGGCCGCACCCAGGTCGACGACGCGGAGGATCGCGTCGTGCTTGCGCCAGAAGGAGAGGAAGCCCTCGACCAGGTCCTCTGCCGCCTGCCAGCCGGACTTGCCCACCCAGGAGCGTTCGGCGACAAGATCGGTCAGAGTGGCGCCTTCCTTGGCCATCTCCTCGGCGATTTCGAGGACGGCTCCCTCGACGTCCGGGAAGTACTGATAGAACGTAGCGGGAGAAGTCCCCGCTTTTCGGGCCACATCGATGACCTTGACGTCCCGGTAGGGGGACGAACTGAGCATTTCACTGAGGCAGTCGAGAAGCTTTTGCCGCGTCGCCTGTCCGCGGCGGCCAGCAACTCTGCCGTCGACGGTTCGAACTTGTCCTGTCATGCCGTCAGCTTACCGAGGGGTGATCGGAGCGCGATTTGACTGCCTGCAAATGGGGATGGGGAGTTAGAGGTGCGCGCTCCCCTGCGAGTGTGCTGGTGGTGGGCCTGCTGAGGGCGGTGGATTCGGTGCGGAGGCTTGATCCGAAGCGGTGAATGGCCTTATCAACAGGCTGTGGACAACTTTGGTGGATAAGCGGTCACTGTCTGTGCATGAAATAGGCAATCGCGGACGCCAGTTGGGCGCCCGGCGCATATATCGCGTAAGGCTTCCGCTTTCTCGCGCGGAATCGATCAGTATCCACCGGAATCGAGTTCGCGTTCGATTGATTGTGTTTGATTACTCGGCGAGCGCGCGACGCGAACCGGCGCTAGCTTGGACATATGGCCACCACGGCGGCCGGCGATAGCGCCTGCGCGGACGGTGATCGCCGCGCCGCGCGGGTGGCTTGGTGTCGAAGTGGTCGGCGGCGGCGCAGAATTGAGGCGTCGGGCAGGGGAGGGTGACGGGGGGCGACGAGGGGTAACGGCGGGGGCATGGCCGGCCGGCCGTCGAAACGCAGCGGTGAACGTCCGTATATCGGGCGGTGTCGCGCCCGGGGGGAGCCGCAACTCATCGGTAACCCCCAGGTGGCCACCCGGCGGCGGACGTATCGGAGCACGTCAGGCCAGGTTGGGTTACGTCGGGTAACGGGCCTGTTGCGGGTCGCGGGGGGTATGCCATGACACGGCGGACAGGCCCCGGGTTCGCAACCGTCGGCTCGGCCAGGAAGAATCAGCACGCGGACGGCCGTTTCGGCCAGGCGGTGAGACGCTGCATCGGGGCAGTGGCTCTCGGCGGCTCGTGGCTTTTGAGAGTCTCTTTTTTTACGCCCCACGGGGAGGTGGCAGGCAAGTGGTGGAGCAGCTGAAGCAGCTGACGCAGCACGATCCCCGGCGGATCGGGCCGTTCGAGGTGCTCGGCCGTCTCGGGGCCGGCGGCATGGGACTGGTCTATCTGGCGCGCTCGGCGTCCGGCCGGCGCGTGGCGATCAAGACAGTGCGTACCGAGCTCGCCGAGGACCAGCTGTTCCGGGTCCGCTTCACACGCGAGGTCGAGGCGGCCCGCGCGGTCAGCGGCTTCTACACCGCGGCGGTGGTCGACGCCGATCCGCGCGCCGCGGTGCCCTGGCTGGCGACGGCGTACGTCCCCGCGCCCTCCCTCGAGGAAATAGTCAATGAGTGCGGGCCGCTGCCGGCCCAGGCGGTGCGCTGGCTGGCGGCCGGTATCGCCGAGGCGCTGCAGTCCATCCACGGCGCGGGGCTGGTCCACCGCGACCTGAAGCCGTCGAACGTACTGGTCGTCGAGGACGGCCCCAGGGTGATCGACTTCGGTATCGCCTCCGGGGTGTCCAACACCCGGCTGACGATGACCAACGTGGCCGTCGGCACGCCCGCCTACATGTCGCCCGAGCAGGCCAGGGACTCGCGCAGCGTCACGGGCGCGAGCGATGTCTTCTCCCTCGGCTCGACCCTGGTCTTCGCCGCCACCGGGCACGCCCCCTTCCACGGCGCCAACCCCGTCGAGACCGTCTTCATGCTGCTGCGGGAGGGCCCCGACCTGACCGGACTGCCGGACGAGCTGCGTGGGCTCCTGGAGTCCTGCATGCAGATGGAGGCCGGCCACCGCCCGTCCCCCGCCGATCTGCAGTCCCAGCTCGCCCCGCACCTCTTCGGCTCCGGCAGCGACGACAGCGGTACGGCCTCGGCCTGGCTGCCGCCCGGTGCGGTGGCGCTCATCGAGGGCCGGCGCGGCGGGCGCTCCGCCGTACCGAAGGACACCCAGCGGGCCGGCTCCGGGCGCGCTGCCGGCCGTCCGGCGGCCGCGCCGCCGTCGGCGCCCCCGATGCCCGCCCCCCGGCCCGTACAGGCGCCTCCGCGGCCCGAGAGCGCCCCCGCGGGTGCCGCCGCGGACGGCTGGCCCGGTCGGATCGGCGCCGGTCCCGGTGCGGCGCACCGCGGCGGCGACCCGAGGGGCAACCCCGGCCCGATGCCGCAGCCCGCGGCGCTCGGCCCGGACATCTCCACGGCCCGCATGACCCCGGTCTCCGCGGCGCCGCCCGCCACCGCGCCGCCCGCCGAGGGCGCCGCCGGTCCCGTACACCTCGGCGGCTCGCCCGCCGCGATAGGGCCGGGTCCGCGCGCCGACGCCCGCGAGCCGCAGCCGCGCGGCCAGGCCGGTGCCGCGACGAACTGGGTACGGCCTCCCGGTGGCGGCCCGGCCCCCGGTGCGGGGCAGCAGGGCGCCCCGGCGGCGGAGGGCGCCGCGCCGCAGCCCGCCGCCCCGCCCGAGGCGCCGTCCGCCGAGCCGGGCCGCTGGCGCCCCTGGCGGTTCCGCATGTCGAACGATGTGTGGGGCACCCCCGCCGTGGACGGCGATCTGCTCTACGTCACGTCCTTCGAGGTGCACGCGCTCGATGTGGCCAGCGGGCGCCGCAAGTTCAAGACCCGTGACGTCGCCTGGGCGATGGCGGTCGCGGACGGGCGGATCCACGCCTCGGACGGTCCGAGCCTGTACGCGCTGGACGCCGTCGACGGCACCGAGCGCTGGCGCCTGAACACCGAGGGCTGGGTCTACGCCCTCAAGGTCGACCGCGGGACGGTCGTCACCAGCACCCGCGGTGGCGGTGTCCAGGCGTGGGAGGCGGCCAACGGCGAGCTGCTGTGGGAGATCGGTGGCGTCCAGACCGACTTCGAGACCGGCGAGGCCGGGCCCGTGGTGCACGAGGGCACGGTGTTCGTGTGGGCCGACGCGCGGCTGAAGGCGCTGGAGGCGCGTACCGGCGCCGAGCGCTGGTCGTACCCGGTGGGGGACGTGGCGGCCTGTGGCGGGGTGCCGATGCGGCTGCTGCCCGCGTCGGACGGCGCGGTCTACGTGGTGGCGGGGACGCGGGTGCTGGCGATCGACATCGCGCGTGGCGAGGTGCGCTGGCACTTCGAGGCGCCCGCGGTGTTCCTGAGCCCGCCGGCCTTCGCCCCCGGACCGGCCGTCACCGGCGGCGGGGTCTATCTGGCGGACTATCTGGGCACGGTCTACGCGCTGGACGCGGCGGACGGCCGCGACCGCTGGCGGATCGCCACCGAGGCCCGGCAGTCCGTCGAACCGGTGCTGGTCGCGCACGGCGCGGTCCATCTGGGCAGCGGCAAGGCGCTCTACACCCTGGACGCGGTGACCGGCACCCCGCGCTGGCGCTTCCAGGCCGGCGCGGAGGTCGTCGGCGCACCGGTCGTCGCCGAGGGCCGGGTGCACTTCGGCTCGGCCGACCACTGTCTGTACACCCTCGATGCGATGGGTGGCCAGCTGCGCTGGAAGCTGGAGACCGGCGGCGAGATCACCGGCTCGCCGGTCGCTGTCGGCGGGGTCGTCTACGCCTGTAGCAAGGACCGCTGCGTGTACGCGCTGGACGCGGCCAAGGGGACGGGGCTGGCGCGACGGGCGTAGCCGCGACGGGCGTAGCCGCGCGATCGCGGAACACGGCTTGGCGATCGGGGAATACGGCTTCGCCCTCGACTCGTTGCTGCCCCGCAGGGGGCGTCCGCGTCCCCTACGGGATGTGTTCGCCCCCGCCCTAGGGTCTCCCGGCGCCCCGCGCCCCCGGGCCCTCGTTTCCCGCCGCCCCGCCCTGCCCGGCCCCGCCCTGCCCGGCCCCGCCCTGCCCGGCCCCGCCCCGCCCGAGCCCGTCTCCCCGCCCCTACTCCCGTTCCTCCGGGGGCGGTTGGGGCTTGTCGGGTTGGGGTTCCCGGGGCTGCTGCGGCTGTTGAGGCTGCGGCCGGCGGTACTCCTGGCCCCATTCCACCGGGGGTGTGGGAGGCAGCCTGCGGGATGTCATGGTCGGCGGTGGCTCCTGGGGCTGTGGCTGGGGCTGTTGCTGGGTGTGTTCCTGGGGCCGTTGCTGCCGGGGCCGCGGAGAGAAGGGCCGCCGTTGCCGTTCGGTCGGGGGCGGCTGGGTGACCGGCAAGGGGGCGGTCGGGGTGTCGCCCTGCTCCCGGTAGGGATCGCCGGCGCTGCCCGCGGGCGGTCCGGGCGGCCCCGGGGCGTACGGCTCCGGGTCCCACTCCTCCGCGCCCGGGCGGCCCGCGTCCCACGGTTCGGGCGTCCCCGGCGGGTAGGCGGCCGGCGGAGCGGGCCTGCGGCTGTCGTAGGGGGCGTCGGGTCCGTAACGGCCGTAGTACCCGTCGTCGTACTGCCGGTCGTCATAGCGCCGGTCGTCGTAGCGCCGGTCGTCGTCCCGCCGGTGGGCGCCGCGGCCGTGTCCGACGCGGTCGCGGCCCCGCATGATCAGGGCGCCGAGCAGCAGCAGCGCACCACCGCCCAGCGCGTTGGCCACGCCCACGCCGAGCCCGCGGGCCCCGGCGGTCAGCTCGCTCGCGGCCTGCCCCTGGCGGACCATCCACAGGATCGTGAAGCCGAGGACGACCAGGCCCGCGAGGGCGACCAGCAGACGGGAACGCAGGGCGACGCCGATCAGGGTCAGCAGCGCGGCGAAGGCCATGGGGAGCACGACGGAGCCGAAGAGGGGGGCGCTGGCGGGGGTGATGCCGTCGAAGAGGTCCTCGATCCGGATGTCTCTGCCGTGACGGCCGTCGTACCAGGGACGGAAGGGGCTCCAGACGGCGGCCGTCGCTCCGACGAGGGCGATCAGGGACCCAAGAACGTTGCGCACCACGGGCGTCGCCTCGCTTCGGATTGTCCTGTTCGTCCTCCGTGACCGACGCTACGCCTGCCCGTCTTCACCCGCTAGACAAGTACGGCCACCCGCGTCCCAGGGGCCTGTGGGCGCTGTCACCGGCTCTTGCTAGGGTGCCGTGCACGCGTCAATCCATGGGGTGGCGGGGCTCAGAGGTTTCCACGGGGGACGGTCGGATGAAGCAGCGCACACGCACGGACATCGGCAGCCGCGGCGGTGCCCGTAGGGGTATCAGGGTGGCGGTCGCAGGCGGACTGGTGCTGGCCACGGTCGCCACGGTCAGTGGCTGCATCAGCAGGCCACGGGTCCACGTGCCGACGAACTTCCCGAGCCCGTCGTCCTCCAGCAGTTACGACCCGTACGGTTCGACCCCTACGGGATACCCGTCGGACACCTACTCGCCCTCGCCGACCCAGGAGACCTTCGACCCCGACGGGCGCAACGACGTCAGCGGCAGCAACTGCGACTTCTCGAACTCGCTGCGCCAGTTCACGTACACGGTCTCCATCACCAACCCGTCGTCCACCGACAGCTTCTCCTACGACATGGCCGTCAACTGGATGAAGGCCAGGCCGGCCGACGGCAAGGCGTACGGGCTGCACGAGCGGTCCATCGTCGTGGGCCCCGGCGACACCGAGACCTACACCGCCAAGTACACGGTGAACCAGTCCTCCATCGGGCAGTTCTGGTACACCTGCCAGATCACCCGGGCGCAGAAGACCCGGATGTGACGGCTCAGCGGGCCGGGTCCCGCTTCCGGGCGGCGAACAGCTCCGCCTGACGCTCCGGAGGCAGACTGCCCAGCGCGATCAGCGAAGGGGCCTGCGCCAGGGCCTGCGCCCTGGCCGCCTCCTTCGCCGCCCAGAGGGCGCGTACGGTGCCCTGGACGGCCCCGGTCGGCTGCGCGGCGACGGCGGCCGCGCGGCGCAGCGCCACCTCGGCCGCGGCGCCCGGTGCGGTCAGCTCGGAGACCAGGCCGATCTCGTGGGCGCGTGCGGCGCCCAGCCGCTCGACCGTGCCCATCAGGGACAGCCGGGCGATCTCGCCCAGGGGCATCCGCTGCGCCATGTGGATGGACTCGTAGGCGCTGACCATCCCGTAGGTGGTGTGCGGGTCGAAGAAGGTGGCGGTCTGGGAGGCGATGATGAACTCGGCCTCGCCCAGGAGGTAGAAGGCGCCGCCGCAGGCCATTCCGTCGACGGCGGCGATGACCGGCTTCCACAGGTCGTTGGCCTTCGGGCCGATGCGCAGCAGCGGGTCGTCCAGGGAGTAGGGGGAGGGCGGCTGGGGGACGTCGACCGAGCGGTCGACACCGGTGCAGAAGGCCCGGCCGCCGGCGCCGGTGATCACCGCGGCCCGTACGGAGTCGTCGAAGCGGAACGCCCGCCAGGCGGCGGTGAGTTCCTCGGCGGTGTCGAGGTCGATCGCGTTGTGCCGCTCGGGCCGGTCGAGGGTGACCAGCGCGACGCCGTCCGCGATCTCGATGCGCACGGTCACGGTCGCTCCAGGGTCCAGCGGGGTACGGTCACGCCGCCGGGCATGGGGTGGAAGACGGCCTTCACCGGGGCGCCGATGCGCAGCCGCGACGGGGCGACGGAGTTGAGGGGGGCGTCGGCGTCGGCGACGAGGTTGCCGACGAGGCGGATGCGGGGGGCCTCGGCCAGCTCCACGATGATCGCGTTGTAGCCCGGGAGCGCGGCGTAGGCGGGCAGCAGCGGCGGGTGCGGCAGCACGTAGGACCAGATGCGGCCGCGGCCGGTCATCCGCTGCCAGTGGGCGGCGAAGGACTGGCAGTGCGGGCAGCAGGGCCGGGGCGGGAAGCGCAGTTCGTCGCAGCCGGAGCAGGCCTGGATGCGCAGTTCGCCCCTGGCGGCGTACTCCCAGAAGGGTGCGCCGTCCTCGTCGGGGACGGGAAGCAGCAGGTCGGCGTGGTCGTCGGGCGGGTTGTCAGTGGCGGGTGCCACGCTGGGCGTCATGGACCTACGAACGGACTCGGGTGCACTCATCGCGCCTCAACTCCTCAGCAGCAGGGCCGAGGTGGGGACGCCCTCGCCCGCGGTGACCAGGCAGGTGGTGGCGTCGGGGACCTGCGCCGTGCTGGTGCCGCGCAGCTGCTTGACGCCCTCGGTGATCAGGTTGAAACCGTGTACGTACGCCTCGGAGAGGCCGCCGCCGCCGGTGTTGAGGGGGAGCCGGCCGCCGATCTCCAGCGCGCCGCCCTCGGTGAAGGCCGCTCCCTCGCCGCGTCCGCAGAAGCCGTAGCCCTCCAGGGAGAGGGGGATCAGGGGGGTGAACGCGTCATAGATCTGTGCCACGTCGACGTCCTGCGGCCCGAGGTCGGCGCCCTTCCACAGGTGCCGGGCGGCGGTCCAGGCGGGGCCGGTGAGCGGGTCGTCGTTCCAGTAGTTGACCATGCCGTGGTGCTGGGCGGGCAGGCCCTGGGCGGCGGCGTGGAGGTAGACGGGCCGCCGGCGGCAGTCCCGGGCGCGCTCGGCGGAGACCACGACGCAGGCCAGGGCGCCGTCCGTCTCCAGGCAGTTGTCGAAGAGGCAGAGCGGCTCGCTGATCCAGCGGGCGGTCATGTACATCTCGCGGGTCAGCGGGCGGTCGTACATGATCGCGGCCGGGTTCTGGTTGGCGCGGTTGCGGCAGGCGAGCGCGATGTTGAAGAGGTGGTCGCGGGTGGCGCCGTATTCGTGCATGTAGCGGCGGGCCAGCATGCCGATCTCGTCGGCGGGGCGCAGCAGTCCGAAGGGGCGGGTCCACTGCCCGGGGGTCGGCAACTGGACCTGGGTGTTCTTCCAGGGGCGCGGCCCCGAGCCGCGTTTGCGGGACCGCCAGGCCACCCCGACGCTCGCCTGGCCGGTGGCGATGGCGGCGGCCAGATGGGCCACCGTCGCGCAGGAACCGCCGCCGCCGTAGCCGACCTTGGAGAAGTGGGTGACGTCGCCGGCGCCGATGGCCTTGGCTATCTCGACCTCGTCGGTCTCCTCCATGGTGTAGGAGGCGAAGGCGTCCACCTCCGAGGGGGCGATCCCGGCGTCGTCCAGCGCCGCGACGATCGCCCGGCAGGCCAGGGTCTTCTCGGATTCGGGCAGGCGCCTGGCGAACGGGGTCTGCCCGATGCCGGCTATCGCCGTAGCGTCCTTGAGGGTCGCTGCCATCGCCACCTCCGTGGCCGGTCGCCAGTGCTGACAGCGGAGGAGGCTACCGCTAATCTGACGGGCAGTCAGCTAGTGGGGTCGGCTCTTCGGGCGAAAGGCACTGCGATGGACGACGACGTGGACGCGCGGGCGGACCTGGCGTATGGCACCATCGCCCGGCTGGTGCGCGAGGCCGCCCGGCGCCACGGCTCCCGGGAGGCCGTCGTCGAGGGCCGCACCCGCATCTCCTACGCCGAGCTGGGCGAGCGGGTGGAGCGGGCCGCGGCCGCCTGCATCGCCTCCGGGGTCGCGCCCGGCGACCGCGTCGCCGTATGGGCGCCCAACACCCTGGACTGGATCGTCTCCGCCCTCGGGGCGGTGACCGCCGGCGCCGTCCTGGTCCCCGTCAACACCCGCTTCAAGGGCGCCGAGGCCGCCTACGTCCTCGCCCGCACCCGCGCCAAGCTGCTCTTCGTCACCGGCACCTTCCTCGGCACGTCCTACGTCGCCTCGCTCCGCCGCGCCGCCCAGGAGGGCGCCGGAAACGGCCCGCTGCCCGGACTGCCGCAGCTGCACCAGGCCGTGGTGCTCTCCGGCGACGCCCCGGCCGGCTTCGTCACCTGGCGGGACTTCCTCGCCGGCGGCGCCGCCGTCCCCACCGAGGCGGTCCGCGACCGGGCCGACGCCCTGCGCCCCGAGGACCCCTCGGACATCGTCTTCACCTCCGGCACGACGGGGCACCCGAAGGGCGCCGTGATCACCCACGCCCAGACCCTGCGCGCCTACGACGTCTGGAGCGAACTGGCCGGCCTCCAGGAGGGCGACCGCTATCTGATCGTCAACCCGTTCTTCCACACCTTCGGCTACAAGGCCGGGGTCATCGCCTGCCTGCTGCGCGGCGCGACGATGGTTCCGCAGCCGGTCTTCAGCGTGCAGACCGCACTCGCCAACATCGCCGCCGAACGGATCTCCGTCCTCCCCGGGCCGCCCACCCTCCATCAGCAGCTCCTCGACCACCCCGACCGCGCCCTGCACGACCTGTCCGCGCTGCGCCTGGTGGTCACCGGCGCCGCCGTCGTCCCCCTGGAGCTGGTCGAGCGGCTGCGCGGCGAGCTGAAGATCTCCACCGTCCTGACGGCGTACGGCCTTTCGGAGAGCTCGGGCATCGTCACGATGTGCCGCCGCGGCGATCCGCCCGGCGTGATCGCCGCGACCTCGGGCCGTGCCCTGCCCGGCACCGAGGTCCGGGTCGTCGACGCCGAGGGCCGGCCGACGGCGCCCGGAGACCCCGGCGAGGTGCTGGTCCGCGGCTACCACGTGATGTCCGGCTACTTCGAGGACCCGGCCGCCACGGCCCGCGCGATCACGCCCGACGGCTGGCTGCGCACCGGCGACGTGGGCACCCTGGACGCGGCCGGCAACCTCCGGATCACCGACCGCATCAAGGACATGTTCATCGTCGGCGGCTTCAACGCCTACCCGGCCGAGATAGAGCGACTCCTCGGCCGCCATCCGGACATCGCCGAGGTCGCCGTCGTCGGCATACCCGACCCCCGCCTCGGCGAGGTCGGCAAGGCCTTCGCGGTGCGTCGCCCCGGCTCCTCCCTCACCGCCGACGACCTGATCGCCTGGTCGCGCCGGGAGATGGCCAACTACAAGGTCCCGCGCGAGGTCGCCTTCGTCCCCGAACTCCCGCGCAACGCCGGCGGCAAGGTCCTCAAGACCCGGTTGCGCGACGGCGTCCCGGGCCCCGCTCCCGCGTGATCCGCCCGGCTCCCTCCTGAAGGCCACGCTCCCGCGTGATCCGCCCGGCTCCGCCCCGACGAGGCGCGCCCTACGACCCCGGTGGCGTCCAGTCCGGCCGGCGGCCGCTGAGCGCCACCACCTTGTCCAGGAGCGGGGCATCCCCGGGCACCGCGACCACCGCGCCGAACAGCGGCCCGCCCGACCCCTCGGCCCAGGACGACAGCAGCCCGTAGGAGACCCCCAGGCTGTCCGCGTCGGGCGCGTAGCCCTGGCCGGTGGCGCGCGCCAGGTCCCAGCCGTGCACCACCAGCTCGTTGAGCGCGATCCGGCCCGCCACGGCGCCCGGCAGGGGCACCCCGCCCGCCTCGGTCTCGCCCTGCCACGCCTCCGGTGCGCGCCAGGCCTGGGCCATCCCCGAGAGGTTCCGGTCCAGTTCGCCGCGCCAGTCGGGCCCGACATCCGGCCGGAACGCGTCGGGTGAGGTCCCGGTCGTCGGCCCGAGCTCCTTGCGCGCCACGTCCTGGAAGGCGGCGGCCAGCCCGACGAGATGGCCCAGGAGGTGGCGTACGGCGTACTTCTCGCACGGTGTGGGTGCCTGGAGCTGCTCCTCGGTGGTGTGCGCCGCGAGCTGTGACACCAGCCGGGTCTGCGCGCCGAAGTCGATCATCTCGGTCATCGTCCCTGGTTCCTTCCGCCCTGGGGCCTGCACTGCGGTCCGGGGCCGTCCCTGCCGGCCCCGCCCCTGCCAGTGAAGACTCCGCGGCCTCGCGGAACTCATCGCCACACCGTCGAAGACCCTCGCGCGGGGCACCGGCTACTGCGTGTACCGCTCCCGCAGCGCCGCCTTCAGGACCTTGTTCAGCGGGCCGCCGCGCGGCAGCTCCTCGGCGATCTCCAGCTGCTCCGGCAGCTTCTGCGTCATCAGGCCGGCCGCCCGCAGATGTGCGGTCAGCGCGCCGAGCGTGAGCGGCGGGGCGGCCGGATCGGCGGGCGTGACCACCGCGCACACCCGCTCGCCGCGTTCTCGGTCCGGCAGCCCGATCACCGCGGCCTGCGCCACCGCCGGGTGGGTGTGCACCAGGTCCTCGATCTCCTGCGCCGAGATGTTCTCGCCCTTGCGGATGATGATGTCCTTGAGGCGCCCGGTGAGCACCAGGTGCCCGTCGGGCCGCAGTCGCCCCAGGTCACCGGTGTGGAAGTAGCCCTGTGCGTCGAACGCCTCGGCGGTCAGCGCGGGGTCGGTGTACCGCCGCAGGACCATCGGTCCCTTGAGCGTCACCTCGCCGGTCTCGCCCGTCGCGGCCTCGCTCCCGTCCGCCCGGGCGATGCGTATCCGCGCCCCCGCCACCGGCCTGCCCACCGTCCGCGCCAGCTGCTCGTCGCTGTCGTACGGCGTCCCCATCGCGATCATCGGGCACTCGGTCATCCCGTAGCCGTGCACGATCGCGCACTGAAGCTCCCGCCCGGCCGCGGCATACAGCTCCGGCGGCATCGGCGCCCCGCCGCCGGACAGCAGCCGCAGCGAGGGGATCAGCCGTCCGGCGGTCGGCTGCTCCTTGCGGTAGCGCCGTGACTCGTCCGCGAACGCCTGGTAGAAGGCGGTGCTGCCGCCGGCCATGGTGACGCCCCGGCGCCGGTAGACGGCCGCCGCCCGGCCCGGCTCGAAGCTGTCCAGGATGACCGCGGGAAAGCCGCTGACCAGCATGGCGATGACATAGTCCGGGCCGGCGATGTGCGCGTAGGGGAAGGCGATCGAGCCGATGTCCCGCGTGGACATGCCCAGCGCGGTGGCCAGGCCCACCCCGCCGGCGATCAGCGTGGCATCGGTGTGCTCGACGCCCTTGGGCGCCGAGGTGGTGCCGGACGTGTAGTAGATCCAGGTCGTGCGGCCGTCCGCGCTCGCCGGCGCCGCCGGGCCCAGCCCGCCCGGATCGCCCACCGGCAGTCCGCCCGCCACCGAGATCACCCGCACCCCGTCCCCGGCGAGCCCGTTCACCATCGCGGTGTGGTCGAACCCCCGCCAGGTGCCCGGCACCAGGACGTACTGCGCCGCCGACTCCGCCAGGACGAAGCCGACTTCGCGCTCCCGGTGGAGCGGGATGACGGGCGTCTGCACGGCTCCGAGCCGGGCCAGCGACAGCGAGGCGACCACGGTCTCGATCCGGGTCGGCAGCTGCCACGCCACCCGGGTCCCGGCCCCTATCCCCAGCTCCCGGAACCCGGCCGCCACCCGCAGCGCCTCGTCGCGTACGCCGTCGAAGGTGACGGTCCGCCCGTCCCCGTCGAAGAACATCGGCGCCCCGCGCGAGGCCCGCGCCCGGTACTCGACCAGTTCCCAGAGCGTCTGCACACGAGCGGCTTCGAACACGGCGCGCCTCCTGACTGCGAGCAGGGCGGTACGGGCCCGGCCGGGACCCTCGCCGGTCCGGGTGGCGCGACTGTACCAACGAAACTGACGGAGCGTCAGAGTCGCGGAGGAGGAGGAACGCGGTGCCGTGTGAAGGGGGGCGACAGGAGGGCGGCGGGGAAAAGCGACGGCAGCGGGGCCATGCCCTGCGCATGGTCTCGCTGCCGGCTCGCTGTGCGGATCGGTGCCGAAGTACCCCGTGGGTCAGGCGCGGTGGCCCTCGGGTGCGAGGTCTTCGGAGGTGCCGAGGTTTCCGGTTATCGGTACGTGGTGATCGAAGGTGGAGATCCTGCCGGGCCGGGAGTGGTCCGAGTCGGCCGTCGCCGGTGCGGCGGCCGCGGCCGCGGCGGCGAGGGTGAGTGCGGCGAGGACAACAGCCTTGTGTGTGCGGGTCATGCCGGTTCCTCCGTGACGGATGGTGTGCTGGTGCGTGTTGTGCGTAGAGAGTAGAGAGCGACCGGCGCTGCACGAGCGTATGTTCGAACGCGTGGCCGGAAAGTGCCGTGGCGCGACCGGATGCCGAATTCCGCGCGGATACGCCGCAGGGGCCGTTTTCGATGGCTCCCCTCCATGCCATCGAAACGGCCCCTGCGATCCCCCGAACCTTATTGCGCGGTGCTCACTTGGGCTCGCCCAAGGCGTCGCCGAGCGGCTTGCCGATGGGCTGGTGGTGGTCGAACGTCGTGATCTCTTCCCCGGGCGTCACCGGCTGGTCCTTCTTGCCGGCGATACGGCGCCCGTTGGGGCCGAGGATGGGCTGGTGATGGTCGAGCGGCTTGATGATGTCCCGCTCGTCCGGCTGCTGGGTGTTCTCGGTGGCCAAGCTGATCAACTCCAGTGTTTGGGCGCTTGTTACCGGCACACCCGGCCGGCGACTCCCCCGTGGGTCGCCGGTCAGGTGCATCGGGGCCGAACACCATAACGGTGGGGCCAACTCACCGAACCGCTTGCCCCCCGAGGCGGCGGGTCGGTAAGTAGAGATTGGCGTGACGCGATGAACGATCGATAAACGTCCGCGTCTACCTCCGCCGTCGACCGCCCGCAGCAGCGTCGTTGCTGGTCATACGGTCGCGACGGGGCGCAGCAGGTCCTGCACCACCGCGCACTCCGGAGAGTCCAGACGCTCGAAGACCGCCAGCGCCTCCTGCCAGCACACCCGGGCCCGCCCGGACTGCCCGACTCCGTCCAGGGCCCGCCCCAGCAGCGTGAGGACGTTGGCGTGCCACCACTCGCCGCCGATGGCGCGCAGGGCGGTGAGCGCCTGCTCGGCGTGGTTGGCGGCCTGCGCGGGGTGACCGGCGGTCAGGTCGGTCTCCGCCAGCCGGAAGTAGGTCATGCCCTCCCAGAACCGCTGCCGGCTCGCCTGGAAGATGGCCAGGGCCTTGTTCAGCTGCTCGCTGGCGTCGTCCAGCCGCTTGGCGCGGGTGAAGGCCAGGCCGAGCGCGTACATGCCGTTGGCGAGCCGGCGGGTGGCGCCCAGTTCGCGGTAGATCGCGATGCCGTCCTGGGCCAGCCGGACCGCGGTGTCCACCCGGCCCGTGGCCAGGTGGACCCGGGAGAGGTTGCACAGGGCGCTGGCTTCCGAGGGCTTGTTGCGGTCCGCGCGGAAGGCGGTCAGCGCCTGGGTCAGGTAGGCCTCGGCGTCGGCGTGGCGGTTTTGCGAGTTGGCGATGATGCCGCGGTCGTTGGGGGCGTAGGAGGAGGCGAACGCGTCGTCGGTCGCCAGTCCGAGGAGCATGGCCGACTGGGCGTGCTCGTCGGCCTTGTCGAACCGTCCGGCCAGGGTGTGGACGTTGGTCAGCGCGACGTGGATGCGGGCCTGGGCGCGCTGGTCGTCCATCGTGCGCGCGGCGTCCAGCAGCGCCATGTTGACCTGTTCGTACTGCCGGGAGTCGGCGCCCGACTCCGCGAGGTCCTGCGCCAGCAGCAGCAGGTCCGCCGCGCGCCGCAGGGTGGCGGGCCCGGCGGACTGCTGTGCGCAGGCCATCAGGCACCGGGCCTCCCCGAAGAGCCATTCCAGGGCCCCTATGCGGTCGGTGAAGACCAGCCCCGCGTACTGCGGGCGCGCCATGTGGTCGGCGAGCCGGTCGCCGGGACGTTCGAGGGTGTAGACCTCCTTGGCCGTGGCCAGGTAGAAGTCCAGCAGCCGGGAGAGCGCCGCGTCCCGCTCCGCCGGCGGCTGCTCGTCGCGTTCGGCGCAGGCCCGGGCGTAGAGCCGGACCAGGTCGTGGAAGCGGTAGCGGCCGGGGGCGGCGGACTCCAGCAGGCTCGCGTCGACCAGGGACTCGATGAGGTCCTCGGCGGACTCCAGGTCCATGTCCAGGAGGGCGGCCGCGGCGGCGAGCGAGATGTCCGGGCCGTCGGCGAGGCCCAGCAGCCGGAACGCGCGGGCCTGGTGGGGCTCCAGCTGTCCGTAGCCCAGTTCGAAGGTGGCCGTGACGGCGAGGTCGCCGGCGCGCAGCTCGTCCAGCCGGCGCCGCTCGTCGGCGAGCTTGCGGGCGAGGGTGGAGACGGTCCACGTACGGCGCGCGGCCAGCCGGGAGGCGGCGATACGGATGGCCAGCGGCAGGAAGCCGCAGGCGCCGACGACGGCCATCGCGGACTGCCGCTCGGCGCCGACCCGCTCCTCGCCGACGATGCGGGTGAAGAGGTTGAGCGCTTCCTCGGGGCTCATCACATCGACGTCGATCAGGTACGCGCCCGCCAGGTCGATCAGCCGGGCGCGGCTCGTGATCAGCGCCGCGCACCCCTCCTGTCCCGGCAGCAGCGGCCGCACCTGGGCGGCGTCCCGGGCGTTGTCGAGCAGCGCCAGCACCCGCCGCCCCGCCAGTGTGGAGCGGTACAGCGCCGAGCGCTCCTCCAGGCCGTCCGGGATGGAGGCGTCGGGGGTGCCCAGCGCACGCAGGAAGGCACCCAGCACCGCTTCCGGTTCGGAGGGGGTGTGGCCGGCGCCCTGGAGGTCGACGTAGAGCTGGCCGTCGGGGAAGTGCTCGCGGGCGGCGTGGGAGACGTGCACGGCGAGGGTGGTCTTGCCGACGCCGCCGATGCCGGTGAGCGCGGAGACCGCCATCACACTGCCCTCGGCGGTGGCGAGCTGCCGGCCGAGTTCGGAGACGAAGGCGTTGCGGCCGGTGAAGTCGGCGACCGTGGCCGGGAGTTGCTGGGGGCGTACGACGACACGGTCGCCGGCGTCCGGTCCGTCGATGACGACGGGCGGTGCGTCCAGGTCGGCGTCCGCCCGCAGGATGCGCTGCTGGAGGTCGGAGAGCGAGGCGCAGGGGTCGACGCCCAGCTCGTCGGCGAGGAGCCGCCGGGTGTCGGCGTAGACGGCGAGCGCCTCGGCCTGCCGGCCGCTGCGGTACAGCGCCAGCATCAGCAGTTCGCGCAGCCGCTCGCTCAGCGGGTGGGCGGCGGTGAGCGCGGTCAGCTCGGAGACCGCCTCGGTGTGGCAGCCGGCCTCCAGGACGAGTTCGAGGCGGGTCTCGGTGAGGGACAGCCGCCATTCCTGCAGGCGGGTGCGCTGGGTCTCGGCGTACGGGCCGGCCAGTCCGGCCAGCGGCTCGCCGTCCCACAGCGCCAGCGCCTTGTCCAGGAGCTGCCGGGCGCGGCCGCGGTCGCCGGAGGCCTTGGCCTTCTCCGCCTCGGCCGCGTACTGCTCGGCGTGGTCGTGGTCGAGGTCCAGGGGGCGTCCGTCCACGGGGCGGAGCGCATAGCCGCCGGACTCGCTGACCAGCGTCTCGGCGTCCTCGCCCAGGGCCTTGCGCAGGCGGGAGGCGTAGGTGCGCAGCGCGGCCAGCGCGGCGTGCGGCGGCTCGTCGCCCCACAGGGCGTCGACGAGCTCGTGCGCGGTGGCGGTGCGTCCGCCGCGCAGCAGTAACGCGGCGAGCAGTGCACGCTGCTGCGGGGAGCCCGCTGCCAGCGGCGTTGCGCCGCGCCAGGCCCGTACGGGACCGAGCACGGTGAAGCGGAGCCGCTCCCGACCCGGACCGTCGTCCATGGTGTCCCCCTGCCCTGTGCCAAATTGACCACGCTGTATGCACGTTCTCGCTGTGTGCAACGGCCAGTCTGCCTTGTCACGCCCGCTTCCGTCAGTAGGGGTCCGGACCGTGCACAAAGCCTCCTCGGCTGCTGGGGGCGGGGGCGGGGCGGCGTACGGCGGGGTGGTGGAGCCGTAACTTCCGCGCTCCCGGCCGTTCCCCGGCGGCGGCCCGCAGTTTACTGACGGATCGTCAGATCGGCGCTACGGTAGCGGGTATGGAGACCTTCCCCAAGATCATTTCGGTGGACGACCACACGGTGGAGCCCCCCAACGTCTGGCGGGACCGCCTCCCGTCGAAGTACCACGACATCGGCCCGCGCATCGTCCGCGCCCCCCTGAAGGAGATGACCTTCGTGGGCGGGAAATTCGCCCCCACGATGGGCGCCCCGGGTGACGACGGCCCGATAGCCGACTGGTGGGTCTACGAGGACCTGCACCGCCCCCTGACCCGGCTCGACACCGCCGTCGGCTACGACCGCGACGAGATCACACTGGAGGGCATCACCTACGAGCAGATGCGCCCGGGCTCCTTCAGCGTGCCCGACCGCCTCGCCGACATGGACGTCAACCACGTCCAGTCCGCCCTGTGCTTCCCCACCTTCCCCCGCTTCTGCGGCCAGACCTTCACCGAGGCCAAGGACCGCGAACTGGGGCTGTTGGGGGTGCGGGCGTACAACGACTGGATGGTGGAGGAGTGGTGCGGCCCGCAGGCCGAGGGCCGTCTGATCCCCCTCACCCTCATCCCGCTCTGGGACGCGGAACTGGCCGCCGCGGAGGTACGGCGCAACGCGGCCCGCGGCGTACGCGCGGTCTGCTTCAGCGAGATCCCGCCGCACCTGGGACTGCCCAGCATCCACACCGACTACTGGGACCCGTTCCTGCGCGCCTGCGACGAGACCGGCACGGTCGTCGCGATGCACATCGGCTCCTCGTCGAGGATGCCGTCGACCTCCGCCGACGCCCCGCCCGCCGTGGGCTCCACCATCACCTTCGCCAACTGCTGCTTCTCGATGGTCGACTGGCTGATGAGCGGCAAGTTCGACCGCTTCCCCGACCTGAGGATCATGTACGCCGAGGGCCAGATCGGCTGGATCCCCTACATCCTGGAGCGCGCGGACGTGGTCTGGGAGGAGAACCGCGGCTGGGGAGGCGTCGCGGACAAGGTCCTGCGCCCGCCGTCCGAACTCTTCACCGAGCATGTCTACGGCTGCTTCTTCGACGACGCCTTCGGCCTGCGCAACCTGGACGCGATCGGCGCCGGCAACGTCCTGTACGAGACCGACTACCCGCACTCGGACTCGACCTGGCCCACGTCCCGGCAGGTCGGCGAGGCCCAGATGGGCCACCTCCCGCCGGACGTGGTGCAGCGCATCGTCCGGGGCAACGCGATCGAACTGCTCGGGCTCACGCGGGACGGGCTGTGGGGGCCGTCGGCTCCGGCGGTATGACCCTCCTGGCCGCCGTGCGCGGGGCGAGGGGCAAGTCGAGCGACCGTGCCGCTCCCGGCCCGTGGCCCGCTTAACATGTCCAGGTCAACTGATCACGGCGGGGGGAACGGGGGAGAGCAGTTGGCTTTCTTCACCCCTGCGGCCGAGGCACGCCGCATCCGGTCGGCGAACCCTGCCCGGCCACATCTGCAAAGGAACGTCATGCGTTTCCATCGAACACTCGCCATCGTCGGAACCGCCGTCGCCCTGGCATCGGTCTCCGCCTGCGGGCTGCCCTCCGCGGACTCGCCCCAGGGCGCGGGGGAGTTCTTGAAGTCGGCGCTCGGCTGCAAGGTCGTGGACATCGCCACGCCCCACGAGGTGCAGCGGGTCGAGGCCATGGGGATGACGGGCATCAACGGCGGCGGCGAGTGCGACGACCCGGCGGACGGCGGCGGGGACGCCGACTTCCTGACCGTCGAGGACATGGAGGCGTTCCAGACCGCCGTCAAGGGCGACGAGGGCGAGCAGGACGACCTCATGATCGGCGACGACTTCGCCGTCGACCCGGGCAGCGACGACCAGCGCCATCAGCTCCTCAAGGCCGGACTGCTGTTCCTCAACTGCACCTCGGACTTCAAGGCGCCGGAAGGCGCGTCGGTCGACGACGGCGAGATCGACGGCTGCGTCACGACCGACTACTCCAAGGACCTCGACTGACGTCCTGAGGCCCACACCCGGGCGGCGGACGTCCGCGCGGAACCCGCCACCCCGTCCCCGCCCGGACGGGGTGGCCGGGGCCGCCGCCCGGAGCCGCGCCGTCAGCCGCAGGTGGGCTGCGACGGCGGGGTGGTCCCCACATAGCGGCGCCATTCGGCGTCGGTCAGGCTGCGCCCGGCGATTCGGCAGAGGCTCGTGATCCATGAGTCCACGGAGAAGTCCCAGGAAAGGAGTTCGCCGCCTTCGGTGGCGGTCCACAGCGTTCCCGCCCGGTCCACGACGAAGCCGGTGTGCTGGCCGATGCCACGGTTTCCGGACATCGTGCGGGGCGGAATCGGCACCTTGGGGCCGCCCAGCCGGTCGCCGGTCTCGACGTCCCAACGGGTCAGGATGCCGCTGTCGGTCAGGGTGACGACCGTACGGCCGTCCGCGCTCGCGGCCACCCGGGCCGAGCTCGGTTCGTCGCTCTGCCAGCGCAGCCGCCGCTCGTCCAGGTCCCAGCGGGCGAAGGTGTGCCTGGTGCCTTCGAGGAACAGCGAACGGCCCTCGGCGGACAAGGCGAAGTTGCCCACCGCCTCGCCCTTCAGGCGCGCCGTTTGCACCTTGCGCCCGGAGAGGACGTCGTAGAGGTCGACGGCGCCCTTGGTGTTCTCCACCGCCGCGATGCGCCCGTCGGTGCTCAGCGAGGACAGCAGCAGCTGCTGGGAATCGCCGGTTCCCGGCGGGACCACGACCCGGGTGCGCCGCGCCGACCGGTCGGCGACATGGACCGCGCCGTCGCCCGTGGTCACGACCACGGAGCCGGCCTCGAGCGGGGCGATCTCCAGCGGGACCGCGGGGTAGCCGTCCTCGTAGCTCGCCTGCGTGCCGGAAAGGTCTATCGTGCGCCGCTTCTCCAGGTGTTTGCCGACGATCCGCCATTCCTGGACCCCGCCCGTGTGCCCCGCGTAGAGGGTGCGGCCGTCGGAGCCGAAGGCGACGCTGTAGTAGCCGGCGTCGTCCCCACCGGCGATGGTGCCGCCCTTCGGGCTCCAGACGTGCAGCGGCGTCTCCGGGTCGGAAGGCGACTCGGTCTCCAACGGGTTGCTCCAGGCGATCTTGCTGTCGGGCCCGGTGGCGAGCGGCGGAGCGACGACCATGGTCTGGTCGTCGGTGAGGGAGACGCCATGCCGGTGCGCGGTCCGGGACGGCTGGCCGAGGTCCCAGAGCGCGACCGTCCGGCCGTGCGCGGAGGCGAGCCGCTCGCCCGTGGCGGAGAACCCCAGCAACGTGGGACTGCCGGTACCGGTGAGGTTGCGGAGCTGGTTCGGCTGCCCTCCGGACGGTCCGTTCTCGCTGTGGATCTCCCCGTCGACCACCGTGATGCCGGACGCCGTTCCGACGGCCATCCGGCCGGTGTCGGTGAGCGCCACCATCAGGGCCTCCTCGTCGGGGAGGACGGGGAAGTCTCCGCACGTCTCGGCGAGCGTCTCGTGGCCCTTGGCCTTCGGGAGCCCAGTGCTGGTGAAGAACCCGTATTTGAGGTAGCCGAAGCAGTGACCTCCGGGGGAGACGGCGACCGTGGCCTGCCCAGCCGGCAGCGTCGTCTCCCTGCTGTCCAGGACCGCGCGCAGGTCGGGCACCGTGTACAGGGCGCCACCGCCCACCGCGTCGCGGACCAGCAGATGGCTCTCCTCGTTCTGGAAGACCACCAGGCTGCCGAGGTGGCCGGTGCGCTTGGAACGGATCTTCTCCCGGGCCTGCTCGTAGAGCGTCACCGTGCCGTCCTCGTCCGCGACGGCCAGATTCCCGCCCATGCCGAACTGCAGTGAGGAGACCGCCTTCGGCATCGGCGCGAGCCGCCGCAGCTTCCTGCCCGCCAGGTCGTAGACCCCCAGATTGCCCTTGCCGTCCCCGACGGCCAGCCGCTTGCCGTCCGCGCTGAAACCCGCCGCCGTGATCCGGCCGGGCAGCTTGGTACGGGCGCGGACGGTGCCGCCGTCGCTGCTCCACACCGTCACCGCGCCGCCCTCGTCCCCCACGGCGACGGCGCCGTCGTCCCCGCTGAAGCCGACCGCGCTGACGTCCTTCGGGCTCGACACCATCCTCACCAAGTACGGGCTGTCGGTGGCGAGACGGTTCAGCGCGGCGATGGCCTCGGGCGACTTCTGCATGCGGTACGCCTCGATGCCCAGCAGCGAGGCCAGCCGCAGGTTTCCGTCCTTGAGGTTCAGCGCGGTGGCCGCCAGTTGCCGCGAGGTCGCCAGCCGGGCCTGCCTGCGGGCCTCGTCCCGCTGCAGCACCGCCACCACCGACGCCGCGCCGGCGAGCACGGCGAGGGTGGTGATGACGGCGAGCGCGCCCCGCGCCAGCCGCCGGGTCTTGCGGTGCTGGGCGACGTCCGCGCCGATCAGGTCCTCTTTGGGACGACCGTGCAGGGGCGCCGCCAGATCGGCCACGCACTGCTGGAACCGGGGGTCGCGGAGCGAGCCGGGGTCCTCCTCCGACATCCAGCGCAGATCGACCCAGCGCGGTTCGTCGGTGAACATGCCCGCCATGGTGCGCGGCAGACACGTGGTGCGCTCCCAGTCGAAGTCCGCCCGCTCGTGGTCCCACACCAGCTCCCCGCCGGTGACGGCGATGAGCATCTTCCGCGGCCCCAGGCCGGTGCGCCACCATTCGGCCTCCTTCTGCACCCACACCGAGTCGGCCGAACCCGGGCAGGCCAGCAGGATGAAGGCGCCGGAATCGGCGAGCTGGCGCTCGATCTCCGGCCACAGCCCCGGATTCGCGGACAGCGAGGCCTTGTCGAGAAAGACGCGCAGCGCGCGTAATTGCCGCCAGCTGCGGGCGAAATTCTGCAGCCCGCGCCGCAGATGGGCGGCCTTCGCGCTGTCCGACGCATGGTGATAGGAAATGAAGGCGTCATTCCGGTACGGCCGCTCCGCCGCGTTCCCGTCTCCCATTCTCTCCCCCGTCCGTATCGGACCGTCCCGGGCCCGCCGCCGGATCCCGGTTGCCGCATCATCCTCATCACCGGATGCGCCCGCAACAGGGCCTGCGGGCAGGGCGATCGGCGTCGGAGCGCGCATACCGCCCGGCGCCCGCGGCACAGCGGGACGGCCGTCGCCCGAGCGTGGCCCGTAACCTCCCCGTTCCCCGCCCGAACACCCCCGATCGCCTCTAGACTCCTCACTCCTCCGATATTTCGGACGCATGCTGCGAGTGCGAGTGCGAGGGGCGGGCGGGGCTGCGGATGGACGAGGTGCGCACACTCGGCGACGGGGATTTCCCGGCGGTATTCCGTTCGGCGGACACTGCCTCCATCTCGGGGCAGCGGCGCTATATGACGGGCACGAAATGGCGGCTGCTGCTGGCGATCGCCGCCGCGGCCTGCGCGGTGTCGAGCGCGGACGCGGCGGTGGCGATGGTGCTGCTGGCGTTCCTGGCGACCGTCTATTTAGAGGTCTGGATGCTCACCGACCGGCCGGAGCGGGCATGGTACGACGGGCGGGCCCTGGCGGAGTCGGTCAAGACGCTGTCGTGGCGGTACGCGGTGGCCGGCGACCCGTTCCCCGTCACCCTGCCCGCGGCCGACGCGGAGCGCAGGTTCCACGAGCGGCTGGAGGTCCTGCTGCGGGAGGCGCCGAGCGACAGTCTCGTCCCGGTCGGCTCGATGGCCGCGACCGAGACCATGGGCGAACTGCGCCGAAGCCCGTTCGCGGTCCGCAAGCAGGCCTATCTCACCGGGCGGATCGCCGATCAGCAGGACTGGTACGGGGCCAAGGCGGCCACGAACATCACGCTCGCCCGCCGCTGGCGGATCGGCCTGATCACCGTGGAGGCACTGGGCGTGCTCGCCGCCGTACTGCGCCTGTTGGAGATCGTCACCTTCGACCTGCCCGGTGTCCTGGCGGCGGTGCTGGGCGCCGGGGCCGCATGGTTCGCGGTCCGGCAGCACGAGTCGCTGGGCCGGGCCTACACCTTCGCCGCGACCGAACTGAGCATCGTGCACCAGCGGCTGTCCGCGGTGCACGACGAGGCGGAGTGGGCCCAGGAGATCGCCGACGCCGAGGAGGCGATCAGCCGGGAGCACACGATGTGGCGGGCGTCCCGGGGCGCGGTGTAGGCGGGCCGGTTCCCAGGGTCCGCCGACGGGCCCCGACGCCTCGGACGGACCCTGGTCGTGCGGCTTTGGACCCCGGGCGGAGATCAACGGCGCCGTCGCGGTGCCGTGCGTCTCGGTCGCCTCGCCGTCGGTCACCGGCCGCGAGCGACAGGCGTGCTCCGTGATCCTTGAGGCGCGATGCCCACAAAGTGACATCGGGTCCGCCCCTCCCCGGCCCTTGCCTGATGGCAGGTAAGGCACGACCATGACCCGGCAAGCGATATGACGGTCCGTCAGGTATGGCTGGAGGGCGCGTGGACGGCGACATGAGCGGTGCGGGGCAAGGCGTGTGGCGGCCAGAGCGGGGGCGGCTGGCGTACGGGATGCAGCTTCCGGTGCAGTCGCAGAGCACGCTCTACGCGGAGAGCTGGGAGGTCGCCGCGGGGCCCGCCGATCTGGTCGAGATCGCACGGGCCGCCGACCGGCACGGGTTCTCCTACCTCGCCTGCTGCGAGCACATCGCGATCCCGCGGCGGCTGGCCGAGGCGATGAGCACCGTGTGGTACGACCCGGTCGCCACGCTCGCGCATCTGGCCGCTGTGACGGAACGGGTGCGGCTGCTGAGCCATGTGGCGGTGGTCGGGCTGAAGCATCCGCTGGTCACCGCCAAGCAGTACGCGACGCTCGATCACCTCTCCGGCGGGCGGCTGATCCTCGGGGTCGGCGCCGGGCACGTCCGGGAGGAGTTCGAGGCGCTCGGGGTGGACTTCGCGCGGCGCGGGGCGGTGCTGGACGAGACGCTGGACGCGCTGAAGGCCGCGCTGGGGCCCGAGGAGTTCCCGAAGTTCGCCGGGGAGCGGTTCGCGTTCGAGGGGCTGGGCCAGGCGCCGCGGCCCGCGCAGCGGCCGCGGCCGCCGATCTGGGTGGGGGGATCCTCGCCCGCCGCCGTACGCCGGGCCGCGGAGCGCGCGGACGGCTGGCTGCCGCAGGGCGACCGGCGTGAGCAGCTGCCCGGGCAGATCGCGACGCTGCAGGTGGCCAGGGAGGCGGCCGGAATCGAGGAGCCGGCCGTGATCGGGGCCATCGTCGAGCCGGTGTACGTGGGCGCGCCGGGGTGGGAGGTCGGGCGGCGGACCCTGTCCGGGGAGCCGGAGCGGATCGCCGCGTCGCTGCGGGAGTACGGCGCGATGGGCGTGCACCAGATCCAGGTGCGGTTCAGATCTCGCAGCCGCGGCGAACTGACCGACCAGATGGCGGCGTTCGCGGCCGATGTCGCGCCTCACCTGGACTGACCGGTCGCGGGCACCCGGACCGACTGTCCGGACAGGGTCCGCCGCCCGGCCTCCCGCACCTGCACCAACCCTCCGCACCTGAACCAACCATCCGTACCCGAACCGACCTTCCGCACCTGAACCGAGAGGCCAAGGAGGCTGTCATGGGAAAGCTGGACGGACGCGTCGTCATCGTCACCGGCGCGGCGCGTGGGCAGGGCGAGCAGGAGGCGCGGCTCTTCGCGGACGAGGGCGCGCGGGTGGTCCTCGCCGACGTCCTCGACGACCAGGGCGAGGCCCTCGCCAAAGAGATAGGGGAGGGGCGGGCCGCGTACGTCCACCTGGACGTGAGCCGGGAGGACGACTGGCGGGGCGCCGTCGCCGCGGCCAAGCGGGCCTTCGGGAAGGTCGACGGGCTGGTCAACAACGCCGGCATCCTGCGCTTCAACGAGCTGACCAGCACCCCGCTCGACGAGTTCCAGCAGGTCATCCAGGTCAACCAGGTCGGCGCCTTCCTCGGCATCAAGAGCGTCGCGCCCGAGATCGAGGCGGCGGGCGGCGGGACCATCGTGAACACCGCCTCGTACACGGGCGTCACGGGCATGGCGTACGTCGGCGCGTACACCGCCACCAAGCACGCCATCGTGGGCCTGACGAGGGTCGCCGCGCTCGAACTCGCCGCCAAGGGGATCCGGGTGAACGCGGTGTGCCCGGGGGCCATCGACACCGCGATGAGCAATCCGGCGCAGCTCGATCCGGAGGCGGACGGCGAGGCGGCCGCGCAGGCCCTCGGCGAGCTCTACGCCAAGCTCGTGCCGCTGGGGCGGGTCGGACAGCCGGAGGAGGTCGCCAAGCTGGCGCTCTTCCTGTCCTGCCAGGACTCGTCGTACATCACCGGGCAGCCGTTCGTCATCGACGGCGGATGGCTGGCGGGGGTCAGCGTCCTGTGACGGCGCGGAAGCCCGACCCATCACTGATCTGACGGATAGTCAGACAAGCGTGCGGCGGCTATTGACGCCCCTGGCGTGCGATGGAACAGTCGGCTCACACATCGAATCTGACGCTACGTCAGAAACAGCTCGGGACGGTGAACCTCCTTGGAATTCGGGCTCTTTGTACAGGGATACGTGGGCAAGCGGGCCGAGACCGACCCGCTCGCGGAGCACAAGGCGCTGATGGAGGAGACCGAGTACGTCATCCAGGCGGACACCTCCGGCTTCAAGTACGCCTGGGCGTCCGAGCACCACTTCCTGGAGGAGTACTCGCACCTCTCCGCCAACGACGTCTTCCTGGGATACCTGGCGCACGCGACCGAGCGGATCCATCTGGGCTCGGGGATCTTCAACCCGCTCGCCCAGGTCAACCACCCCGTGAAGGTCGCCGAGAAGGTCGCCATGCTCGATCACCTCAGCGAGGGGCGGTTCGAGTTCGGCAGCGGGCGCGGCGCCGGCTCGCACGAGATCCTCGGCTTCCTCCCCGGCATCACCGACATGAACCACACCAAGGAGATCTGGGAAGAGACCATCGCCGAGTTCCCGAAGATGTGGCTCCAGGAGGAGTACCCCGGGTTCCAGGGCAAGCACTGGCAGCTGCCGCCGCGCAAGATCTTCCCCAAGCCGTACGGGGCCTCGCACCCGGCGATGTGGTACGCGGCCGGGTCGCCGTCCTCGTACGCCATGGCGGCCAAGAAGGGGCTCGGCGTGCTGGGCTTCAGCGTCCAGAAGGTCTCCGACATGGAGTGGGTGCTGGAGCAGTACAAGACGGCCGTCCGGGACGCCGAGCCGGTCGGCGACTTCGTCAACGACAACGTGATGGTGACGTCGACGGCGATCTGCGCCGAGACACACGACAAGGCGGTGGAGATCGCCGTGGGCGGCGGGCTCAACTACCTCCAGTCGCTGGTCTTCCGCTACCACGACACCTTCCCGCGGCCCGAGGGCATCCCCGAGTGGCCCGAGCTGCTGCCCGACTACACCGCCGAGATCATCGAGCTGCTGATCGCCGAGGAGCTGATGATCTGCGGCGATCCGGACGAGGTGCTGCGGCAGTGCAAGCGCTGGGAGCAGGCCGGCGCCGACCAGCTGAGCTTCGGGCTGCCGATCGGGGTGTCGTACGAGGACACCATGAACACCATCAAGCTCATCGGCGAGCACGTGATCCCGAAGATCGACACGGATCCGGTCCATCGCACGACCCGCTTCCGGCAGGCGGCCGGCGACTGAGACGTCCGGTCACCGGGAGGTCCGGCAACAGAAGGGTCCGGCAACCGAAAGGGAGGCACCGCCGCCATGCTCGACCACCTGATCAGGGGCGCGACCGTCGTGGACGGGACGGGCGCGCCCGGGTACGTCGCCGACGTCGGGATACGCGGCGGGCGCATCGCCGTCATCGCCGGACCCGGGACGGTGCGCGAGGAGGCCACGACGAGCGAGGACGCCCACGGCCGGATATTGGCGCCCGGGTTCGTCGACCCGCATACCCACTACGACGCCCAGCTCTTCTGGGACCCCTATGCCACGCCCTCGCTCAACCACGGCGTGACCACCGTCGCGGGCGGCAACTGCGGCTTCACCCTGGCCCCGCTGAACCCCGCGCGGCCCGAGGACGCCGACTACACCCGCCGGATGATGTCCAAGGTGGAGGGCATGTCCCTGGTGGCGCTGGAGGAGGGCGCGCCCTGGAACTGGCACTCGTTCGGGGAGTACCTGGACGCGCTGGAGGGACGCATCGCCGTCAACGCGGGCTTCATGGTGGGGCATTGCGCGCTGCGCCGCTACGTGATGGGCGCCGACGCGGTCGGCGGACAGCCGAGCGAGCAGCAGATGGCGCAGATGCTCGCCCTCTTCCACGAGGCGATGGAGGCGGGGGCGTGGGGGCTGTCCACCACCCAGTCGTCCACCCACTCCGACGGCGACGGCGAGCCGGTCGCGTCCCGGCACGCGAAGCCGGCCGAGCTGCTCGCCCTGTCGCGGGCCGTCGCCGAGCACGAGGGCACGCAGCTGGAAGCCATCGTGGCCGGCTGCCTCGACCAGTTCAGCGACGCGGAGATCGAGCTGTTCGTGGAGATGAGCGCGGCGGCCGGGCGGCCCCTGAACTGGAACGTCCTCACCATCGACGCCGCCGTCCCCGAACGCGTGCCCCGCCAGCTCGTGGCCGGCGAGCGGGCCCGGAAGGCCGGCGGCCGGATCGTGGCGCTGACGATGCCGATCCTGACGCCGATGAACATGTCGCTGGGCACCTTCTGCGCCCTGAACCTGATCCCCGGCTGGGGCGAGATCCTCGGGCTGCCGGTCGACGAGCGGATCGCCAGACTGCGCGACGCGGAGGTGCGCGCCGAGATGCTGCGGCGCGCGGACAGCAAGGAGGCCGGCGTCTTCCGGCGGCTCGCCGACTTCGGCCGCTATGTCATCGGCGACACGTACAGCGAGGCCAACGAGGGCCTGACGGGGCGGGTCGTGCGGGACATCGCCGCCGAGCGCGGACAGGAGCCGTTCGCCTGCCTGGTGGAGATCTGCGCCAACGACCGGCTCCGCACCGTGCTGTGGCCCATGCCGACCGACAACGACCCGGAATCCTGGGCCCTGCGCGCCGAGACCTGGCAGCACGAGGACGTGCTGCTGGGCGGCTCGGACGCGGGCGCGCACCTGGACCGGATGTGCGGGGCCCCGTACACGACCCGCTTCCTCGGCGACTGCCTGCGCGGCCGCAGGCTGGTCGGCCTGGAGCAGGCCGTGAAGATGCTCACCGACGACCCCGCGCGGCTCTTCGGCCTGCGGGAGCGAGGACGCGTCCAGGAAGGCTGGCACGCCGATCTGGTGCTCTTCGACCCGGAGACCATCGACGCGGGCAAGGCGACGCTCGTGCACGACCTGCCGGGCGACAGCCCCCGCCTGGACTCCACGGCGATCGGCGTCAACGCGGTATGGGTCAACGGCGTCGAGGCGATCCGTGACGACGCGGTGACCGGAGCCGTGCCGGGCAGGGTGCTGCGGTCGGGGCGGGACACCAGGACGGTGGCCACCCGGTGACGGCGGTCGGGTGCCCCGTGGGTGTGCGGGGGCGTCAGGTGGCGTCCGGCGACAGCCAAGTGGCGACCGGGGCGGGCCATATGACGGCGGGGAGCGCCAAGTGGCGGCAGGAGAGCACCACATGACGGCCGGGGAGCGCCAAGTGACGACCGGGGGTGCCAAGTGACGGCTGTGGACGGGAAGCTGTTCATCGGCGGGGAGTGGGTCGAGCCGGCCGGCGGGCACTACGAGGTGATCGATCCGGCGCACGAGTCGGTCGTCGGGCGCGCGCCGGAGGCGTCCCGGGCGCAGGTCCACGAGGCGGCCGCGGCGGCGCGCGAGGCCTTCGCGGCCTGGTCCCGTACCCGGCCGGAGGAGCGCGCCGCGATCCTCGACCGGGCCGCTGACGTCATCCAGCGCGACCTCGCCGCGAACACCGAGCTGGCGCAGGCAGAGAGCGGTGCGACGACCGGGACCGCGCGGGGCATGCAGGTCGGGGTGGCCGTGGCGCGCTTCCGCCGCTACGCCAAGGGAGCCCTGGAGCCGGTGGAGCAGGCCCTCGTGCCGCAGATCAACGAGGCCGGGCCGATGGGCGGGGCGGCGGTGATCGGAGCGCTCGCGGTACGCCAGCCGGTCGGCGTCGTCACCTGCATCACCTCCTACAACAACCCCTGGGCGAATCCGGCGGGCAAGGTGGCCCCGGCCCTCGCCATGGGCAACACGGTCGTGGTCAAGCCCGCCCCGCAGGATCCCCTGTCGGTGTACCGGATGGCGGCCGCGCTGGCGGAGGCGGGCGCGCCGCCGGGTGTGGTGAACGTGGTGAGCGGCGCGTCGGCGGAGGTCGGCGCGGCGGCCGTCGACGCGCCGGACGTGGACATGGTCAGCTTCACCGGCTCCACGGCCGTCGGGCAGCGCATCGGCGAGGTCTGCGGGCGGGGCATGAAGCGCCAGCTCATGGAGCTGGGCGGCAAGGGCGCGGCGGTGGTCTTCGACGACGCGGACCTGGAGTCGGCCGTCCGGGGCATCGGCACGACCTTCTCCTTCTACAGCGGGCAGATCTGTACGGCGCCGACCCGGGTGATCGCGCAGCGGGGCGTGTACGAGGCGCTGGTGGACGGGCTCGCGCGGTACGTCGGCCGGCTCGGGGTCGGCGACCCGAGGGAGCGGGGCACGGTCGTCGGGCCGGTGATCTCGGCCGCGCACCGGGACCGGGTCGAGTCGTATGTGGAACTGGGCCGGAAGGAGGGCGCCCGCCTGGTCGCGGGCGGTGAGCGGCCCGCGCGGGAGAAGGGGTTCTATGTGGCCCCGACGCTCCTCGCCGACTGCACCCGCGAGATGCGCGTGGTGCGGGAGGAGATCTTCGGCCCGGTCGTCGTGGTCCTTCCCTTCGACGAGGAGGACGAAGGGGTGGCCCTGGCCAACGACAGCGACTACGGCCTGATCGACTACGTCTGGTCGGGCGATGTGGCCCGCGCCTTCCGGGTGGCCCGGCGGCTGCGGGCCGGCGGGGTCGGGGTGAACACGGTCGGCCGGAACATGGAGGCGCCGTTCGGCGGGTTCAAGAGGAGTGGGGTGGGGCGGGACGTGGGCTCGTACGCGCTGCATGCGTACAGCGAGCTGCAGGCGATCGTGTGGCCGGGGTGAGGCGGGGCGGTGGGGCCGTCGGGGCGGCACGGTGTCGGGGCGGCCGGCGTCGGGGCGGCGCGGCGTCGGGAGGAGGCTGCCGGGCGGAGCGGGAGGCTGCCGGGTGGAGCGGGGGAGCCGGAAGATCCGGTGAGCGAGATGTGGTGTTCAAAATCCGGACGGGAAAATTTTGAATCGTGGCAAATCGGACAGTGCTGCGATTCCCGCAATGTGGAAGCGGTGACGCGCGGCCGTTGAATCAAAGGTTGATCCTGCAACAAGGCTTGGCATTGGGCGGGTGGGGCGCCAGCTCTCCTGTGTAGCGAAGGCTTCCGTTGCGGAGTTCGATCTTCCGGATACGAATACAGCAGCGCTTAACGTCCTGTTCATGGTTCAGGTTGACCCCCGGCCCCAGACCGGAGACACGGTAACGAGCGTCGGCACCACCGGCGGTGACACCCGCAGCAAGGGCCTCAGCGGCAACTCCGTAGGCCTGCTCGGCAGCGCGGTCATCGGCATCTCCACCGTCGCCCCCGTCTACTGCCTCACCTCGACGCTCGGCCCGACGGTCGGCGAGGTCGGGCTGCAGATGCCCGCCGTCTTCCTCGCCGGCTTCCTGCCGATGCTGCTGGTCGCCTTCGCCTACCGTGAGCTCAACAAGGCAGTGCCGGACTGCGGCACCTCCTTCACCTGGACCGTCAAGGCCTTCGGGCCGCGGATCGGCTGGATGTGCGGCTGGGGGCTGGTGATCGCGACGATCATCGTGCTCTCCAACCTCGCCGGCGTGGCCACCTCGTTCTTCTACCTGCTGCTCGGTGAACTCACCGGCAGCCAGGCCATCGCCGACCTCGACGGCAACAAGGCCGCCCACATCCTGACGTGCCTGGCCTTCATCGCCGTCGCCACCGCGATCAGCTACCGCGGGATGACCGCCACCAAGGGCGTCCAGTACGCCCTGGTCGGCCTCCAGCTCGCCGTCCTCGCGGTCTTCGTCGTGATGGCCCTGACAAAGGCACAGTCCGGCGACTTCGCCGGCTCCGTCCACTTCTCCTGGACCTGGCTCGATCCGTTCGCCGTCCAGTCGTTCTCCGCCTTCACGGCCGGCCTGTCCCTCTCGATCTTCATGTTCTGGGGCTGGGACGCCTGCCTCACGGTCAACGAGGAGACCGCCGGCAGCGCGAAGACACCCGGCCGCGCCGCCCTGCTGGCCATGCTCGTACTGATCGGCTCGTACCTGCTCACGGCCGTGGCCTCCCAGATGTTCTCCGGCGCCGGCGACAAGGGACTCGGCCTGGGCAACCCGGACACGTCCGACAACGTCTTCGCCGCCCTCGCCAACCCCGTCATGGGCACCGTGCTCGGCGTACTGCTCTTCGTCGCGGTACTCGCCTCGGCCGCGGCCAGCCTGCAGACCACGTTCATTCCCGTGGCCCGTACGGTCCTGGCGATGAGCGCGTACGAGGCGCTGCCGGCGTCCTTCGCCAAGATCCACCCGCGCTTCCGCTCCCCGGGCCAGGCCACCGTCGCCGCCGGTGTCGCCACCGGCGTCTTCTACACCGTGATGAGCCTCCTCAGCGAGAACGTCCTCATCGACACCATCTACGCCCTCGGCCTCATGATCTGCTTCTACTACTCGATCACGGCCTTCGCCTGCGCCTGGTTCTTCCGCCGTGAACTACGCACCTCGGTCCGCGACCTGCTCTTCAAGGGGGTCTTCCCGTTCCTGGGCGGCGCCCTGCTCGCGGCCGTCTTCGCCAAGACCCTGATCGACATGTGGAACCCCGCCTACGGGTCCGGCAGTTCGGTCCTCGGCATCGGCTCGGTCTTCGTCATCGGGGTCGGCCTGCTCCTGCTGGGCGTCGTGCTCATGCTGGTCATGCAACGCAGCAGCCCCGCCTTCTTCCGGGGCGAGGTACTGACGCGGACTACGCCAGCGTTGGTGGTGGAGGAGTAGGCGCCGGGGGGGACGGGGCGGGGGCCCGCCCCACCCCCCCACCCCCCCACCCCACCCCCACCCCCAACCCCGCCCCGCCCGCGCCCGGCACGTTGGCCTCACACCTCATGCCTCACACCTGACACCTCACGCCTCAGACGCCAAGGGCGGCTCCGACACCGGCCCGCAGCTCTGGCGCTCGCGTCACCTCAGACACCTGCCAAGCCTCCGATGCCGGGGCCGCCCCCGAGGTCGGCCTCACTTCCGATGCCTCGTCGTCCCCACACCAGATGCCCCGATGCCTGGTCGCCCCCACACCAGCCGCGCCCCCTATGCCCGGCCGTCCCCGACACCGGCCGCCTCACCGCCGATGCCTGGTCGCCCCCACACCAGCCATGTCCCCGATACCTGGGGTGTCCCCGAGAGCGGCCTCACCTCCGATGCCTAGCCGTCCCGATCCCAGTCACGCCCCGATGCCTGGGCCGCATCAGACACCGGCCTCACTTCCGATGCCTGGCCGTCCCCACACCAGCCGCGCCCCCGATGCCCGAGCCGTCCCCGAGACCGGCCTCACCCCCGGCGCCTCCGCCGCCTCAGGCATCCCAAACTCCTCAGGTTTCACGCCCTCCCAGGAACACCGGGTTGGTCATGGCCGCCATCGGGCCCGGGAGGCCCGCTGTGGTCTGTGGGTGGCGGACTTCCGCGCGTATATAGGCGGCGTAGTCCGGGGTGGTCTGCCAGGTGACGGTGCCCTCGCCGGACGGCGGAAGCGGGGTCGTGTACAGCCGGCCCTGGTCGGTGACGAAGGAGACCGTGCAGCCGGGGGTTCCGGACACCTTCAGCCGTGCGGTGACCCGCGTCGTGCGGGAGACCTCCAGACGCTCGCCGATTCCGGCGTGTTCGCCGCGCTCGCCGGTGACGGAGAAGGCCAGGTCGACCTTCGAGGATTCGGCGATCCAGACCCGGCCCGACCGTATGCCGTCCTGCAGGGCACGGCGGGAGAGATCGTCGGCGAGCACCACGGTCTGCGGCAGACCGACGACGTCCGGGTCGCGGTGGGCGTCGCTGTGGCCGACGGCCGGCAGCCAGTCGGCGCGGCCCTGGGCGTGTGCGACCAGCGTGTTGTCCCACTCGGCGAGGGTGACCTCGTCATCGGGGGTGTACGGGCCGTTCCAGACCTCCACCGCATCCGCTTCGTTCAGCCCGAACTTCCAGTTGCAGCCGATGCATGTGGCGTGCGGGTGCGCCGGGATAACCAGGCCCCCGGCCCGACGGATGGCACGCGCGAACTTCCCGAAGGCGTTGTCGCGCGCCCGGTAGCGCCAGTCGACGAAGGTCCCGGGGTCGGTGCCCATCGCCACCACATGCCCATTGCGGGTGGTCACCTCCTCACCGGTCATGATCAGCAGGTCGTCGCCCCACAGCCCCTCCCAGGCGCGGTGCGCGGAGGTGGTGTTGTGCTCGGAGGTGTTGATGAAGTCCAGGCCGGCGGCGCGGGCCAGCGCCGCGATCTCGGCGGGTGTGCGCTTGCCGTCGGAGTGGACCGAGTGCAGATGGCTGTCGCCGCGATACCAGGCGCGTCCGCGGCCCCGGGCACGCTCGGGCGGATAGACGGGCGCCGGGGTGTGCCCCCGCGGGCCGTACCGCAGGGTGATCGTGACGTCGTAGGACAGTCCCTGCGGAGCGACCGTGTACGGGCCGAGGGCGATGTGCCAGGTGCCGGCGTTGACGGGGCCGGGGAGGTACCCCGGGGTGGCCTCGTCTGCGCGCAGGAAGAACTCCGAACGCGCGCCGCCCGACCAGCCGCGGAAGCCGGGGCCGCCCAGCTCCGTTCCCCGCTCGTCGAAGATGCCGATGTCGCAGGCGTTGCCGGCCGTGCCTTCCGGCACGGGCGGTTTGTCGTAGCGGTAGGAGACGGCGATCTCCCTCACCCCGCGCGGCACTTCGACCGGCAGATAGACGAAGTCCGGCGCACCCGTCGGCAGATGGCCGGTGACCCGGCGGGTCTGCTCGCCCGGCCCGCCACCGGGCTGCCCGGCCGCCGGCTCCGCGTCGGCGAAGCTCACACGTCCGAGCGTAAGCGCGCCCGTCGCGCCCGCAACCGCCGAAAGTCTCAGAACATCGCGTCGTTCCATACCCGCCCCCCGCGTCGTCTCGTGCCGTCTCGTGTCGCTGTGTGGTCTCGTACCGCTGCGCGGTCGGTTCGTCGCGCCGCGTGAAAACTGTTGTACGCGGCTGTGACGCGGAGGGAAAGGCCTGTGGATAACTGTCGGGCGCTGAGGCAACATGCCGTCACCCACACGCCTGACGGAGGTGTCCCCAGATGCAGATCGCGACCACGATCTTCCTGACCGACGAGACGATCAGGCCGGACCGACTCGCCCGTGAGCTGGAGCAGCGCGGATTCGCCGGCCTCTACCTCCCCGAACACACGCACATCCCCGCCAGCCGCGACACCCCCGCGCCCATGGGCGAGCCGCTGCCCCGCGAATACGGCCGCACCCTCGACCCGTTCATCGCCCTGGGCCAAGCCGCCGCGGTCACCGAGCGCCTCGCCCTGGGCACCGGCATCACCCTCGTCACGCAGCACGACCCGGTCGACCTCGCCAAGCAGATCGCGACCCTCGACTTCCTCTCCGGGGGCCGTTTCACGCTCGGCATCGGCTACGGCTGGAACGTCGAGGAGGCCGCCGACCACGGGGTGGAGTGGTCGACCCGACGCGAGCTGACCCGTGACCGGGTGGCGTTGATGCGCGCCCTGTGGGCGGACGAACCCACCGCGTACAAGGGGGAATTCGGGTCCGTACGGGCATCCCTGGCCTACCCCAAGCCGGTGCACGGCGCGCCGCGCACGCTGCTCGGCGGCGCGGCCGGCCCCAAACTCTTCGGGCAGATCGCCGAGTACGCGGACGGCTGGCTGCCGATCGGTGGCCGCGGGCTGACCGAGACCCTCCCGGTGCTGCGGCAGGCCTGGTCGGACGCGGGACGACCGGGCGAGCCGCTGGTGGTGCCGTACGGAGTGCGGCCCTCGGCCGGAAAGCTGGCCCACTACCGCGACCTGGGCCTGCGGGAAGTGGTCCTGCAACTGCCCGCCGCCGGGGAGGCGGAGGTGCTGCGGACGCTGGACGACTTCGCGCGGTACCTGTGACGCGGCAGCCCCCCGGCGGTCGGCGCAGCAGCACCCGTGACGTACAGGAGCGTGCCGTGCGGGGTGGGTGACGGGCGGGTAGGGCCGGGGTGCGTGCCCGGGGAGGGCTGGGGCTTCGGCCTGCCCTAGGACCATCGGCGTACGGCCCGGTACCGGCCCGGCCGGTACCGCAGACCGATCCGCGCCGGCGCCCGCGGTCGTACCGTCGAAGGTGAAGGACCCGCAGGTCCACGGTCCGCAGGAGATCGATCACCGGTCCCGGAGGCCGGCGGCCCGAGCCGATCCAGGGCGATCCAGGGCTCACGGGGGGCGCCGCCGACCACCGGACCACAAAGATCAAGGAGATCCCAGATGCCCCGCCTCGACCACACGATCGTGCAGAGCACCGACCGCTTCGCCTCCGCCCGCTTCCTCGCCGGTCTGCTGGGAGTGCCCGAGCCGAAGTCGTTCGGACCCTTCGCCGCCCTCAAGCTGGACAACGGGGTGGCCCTCGATTACGCCGAGCATCTCGCCGGCAGCGGTGAGTTCGTCCCCACGCACTACGCGTTCCTGGTCACCGAGGACGAATTCGACGCGATCCTGGGCCGCATACAGGAGCGCGAACTGCCCTACTGGGCCGACCCTCTGCACCGCAAGCCCCAGGATCAACACCCTGGACGGCGGCCGCGGCGTCTACATCAACGACCCCGATGGTCACAACATGGAGTTCCTGACCCGGACGTACTCCGACGAGCTGTTGGCCAGCATGTAGGCATGCCGGGAGCCGCCGCCGGGGAATTGCCCGCTTTGGGCGCGGGCATAACCTCCGTCCGCAGTGATCAGTGGCACACCGGCCGCCCCATCTCAGGCTGGGGCGCTGTCGGCGCGCGCTCGTATGCTCGGGGAATGACTACCAGCGCGCAGGGGCCTGACCAGGCATCCGACCAGGTGACCGACCAAGGGACGAGCGCCGGGCCCACCCAGGGCCGCCCCACGGCGAACGCGATGCGCCGCGCGCTGAAGCGGGCCCGCGACGGCGTGGCGCTGGACGTCGGCGAGGCCGCGGTGCTGCTGCAGGCTCGCGGCGAGGACCTCAAGGACCTGTGTGCCTCCGCGGCCCGGGTGCGGGACGCCGGCCTGGAGGCCGCGGGCCGCCCCGGCGTCATCACGTACTCGCGCGGTGTCTTCATCCCCCTGACGCGCCTGTGCCGGGACAAGTGCCACTACTGCACCTTCGTCACCGTCCCCGGCAAGCTGCGTCGCGACGGCCACGGAATGTTCATGTCGCCCGACGAGGTGCTGGACATCGCGCGCCGCGGCGCGGAAATGGGCTGTAAGGAAGCCCTGTTCACCCTGGGGGACAAGCCCGAGGACCGCTGGCCGGAGGCCCGTGAATGGCTGGAGGCGCACGGCTACGACGACACGATCTCGTACCTCCGCGCCATGGCCATCCGCGTCCTGGAGGAGACCGGACTGCTGCCGCACCTCAACCCCGGGGTGATGTCCTGGACGGACTTCCAGCGCCTGAAGCCGGTGGCCCCGTCGCTGGGGATGATGCTGGAGACGACCGCCGAGCGCCTGTGGAGCGAGCCCGGCGGTCCGCACTACGGATCGCCCGACAAGGAGCCGGCCGTCCGGTTGCGTGTCCTGGAGGACGCCGGCCGCTCCAACGTTCCCTTCACCAGCGGGCTGTTGATCGGCATCGGCGAGACCTATGAGGAGCGAGCCGAGTCCCTCTTCGCGCTGCGCCGCATCCAGCGCGCGTACCACGGCATCCAGGAACTGATCATGCAGAACTTCCGCGCCAAGCCGGACACGGCGATGCGCGGCATGCCGGACGCCGAACTGGAGGAGCTGGCCGCGACGATCGCGGTGGCCCGGCACATCATGGGCCCCTCGACCCGTCTCCAGGCCCCGCCCAATCTGGTCGACGGCGAATACGCGCTGCTCATCGACGCCGGGATCGACGACTGGGGCGGCGTCTCCCCGCTGACCCTCGACCACGTCAACCCCGAGCGCCCCTGGCCGCAGATCGAGGAACTGACCGAGCGCTGCGCCACCGCCGGCTTCGAACTGCGCGAACGGCTCCCCATCTACCCGGAGTTCATCCAGCGCGGCGAACCCTGGCTCGACCCCCGCCTGCTGCCCCATGTCCGCGCCCTCGTCGACCCGGAGACGGGACTGGCCGTCGAGGACGCCCCGGTGGTCGGCCGCCCCTGGCAGGAGCCCGACGAGGGCTTCGCGATGCACTCCACGGGCCGCACGGACCTGCACCGCACCATCGACACCGACGGCCGCACCACCGACCGCCGCGACGACTTCGACGAGGTCTACGGCGACTGGGAGGCGCTGCGTGAGGCCGCCGCCCCGGGGATGGCGCCGGAGCGGATCGATGCCGACGTACGGCAGGCCCTGTCGCAGGCCGCCGACGATCCCACCAAGCTGACCGACCCGGAGGCGCTGGCGCTGCTGCACGCCGACGGACCGGCGCTGGACGCCCTCTGCAAGATCGCCGACGAGCTGCGCCGCGCAACGGTTGGTGACGACGTCACCTACATCGTCACCAGGAACATCAACTTCACCAACGTCTGCTACACCGGCTGCCGCTTCTGCGCCTTCGCCCAGCGCCGCACGGACGCCGACGCCTACACGCTCTCCCTCTCCCAGGTCGCCGACCGTGCCCAGCAGGCCTGGGACGTGGGTGCGGTGGAGGTCTGCATGCAGGGCGGCATCCACCCCGACCTGCCCGGTACGGCGTACTTCGACATCGCCCGCGCCGTCAAGGAGCGCGTCCCGGGCATGCACGTGCACGCCTTCTCGCCCATGGAGGTCGTCAACGGCGCGACGCGCACCGGTATGTCCCTCCGCGAGTGGCTCACCGAAGCCAAGGCCGCCGGCCTGGACAGCATTCCCGGGACGGCCGCCGAGATCCTCGACGACGAGGTCCGCTGGATCCTCACCAAGGGCAAGCTGCCCACCGCCACCTGGGTCGAGGTCATCAAAACCGCCCATGAGCTGGGCATCCGCTCGTCATCGACGATGATGTACGGCCATGTCGACCAGCCGCGGCACTGGCTCGGACACCTCCGCCTGCTGGCCGAGATCCAGCAGTCCGCGCTGTCCCACAACGTCGATGGCTTCACCGAATTCGTCACCCTCCCCTTCATCCACACCAACGCCCCCGTCTACCTCGCCGGTATCGCCCGTCCCGGCCCCACCACCCGAGACAACCGCGCGGTGACGGCCATGGCCCGTCTCCTGCTCCACCCGCACATCACCAACATCCAGACCAGCTGGGTCAAGCTCGGCACGGACGGCGCTGCCGAGATGCTCCGCTCGGGCGCCAACGACCTGGGCGGCACCCTGATGGAGGAGACCATCTCCCGGATGGCGGGATCGAGTTACGGCTCCTACCGCTCCATCCAGGACCTGATCGCCATCGCCGACCAGGCCGGCCGTCCCGCCCGCCCGCGCACGACGACCTACGGCCCGGTGCCGCAGGAACGTCACAGCACGGCCCTCGCGTCGGACGGCCACCTGCCGGAGCTACTGCCGGTGGTGGAGTAGGAGTGGAGTAGGGGTGGAATGGACGGTGAACTGAGGCTGACGGCGTCGACGCCGGCCAGGCCCGACCAGGCCGAGCAACTCGACGCCCTCGACGCCCTCGACGCCCGTGACGCTCTCGACGAGCTACTCGTCACCCTCCATACGCACTCCGCACGCCCAGCGAACTTGGCCGACTCAAGCGCGAGTTGACCAGGTCATATGGCGGTGGCGGACCGACGGAACGCCTCCCCGCTCGGAGTTATCCACAGCCCCCGACGCTCGACTCCGCCGAAGGCTAATCTGCGTGAGCAGGGCGGCAAGGCCGTCAGGACCGGCAGACGCTGACGCGGAGGGGGTGGAGGCGTGGACCGCAGCAGGATGTCGCGGCAGGAGTTGATCCGGAGGCGACGGCGGGAGGGATTCGTCGGGCGGCAGGGCGAGATCGCGGCCTTTCGCGACAATTTCGCGCGGGCGGTGGAGGACCCGGCGTTCCAGTTCCTGTTCCATGTGCACGGTCAGGCGGGCGTCGGCAAGACCTCCCTGATCCGGCAGTTCGAGAACACCGTGCGCGAGCGGGGCGCGCCGACCGCGTACATCGATGAGGCCGTGCACGGCGTGCCCGAGGCGATGGCCGCCGTGAGCAGCCAGCTCGCCGCGCAGGGCAGCCCCTTGAAGGCGTTCGACAAGCTGTTCGCGACCTATAGGGAGCGGCGGCACGAGGTCGAGGCGGCGGCCGTGGCCGCGCAGGAGGGACCGCCCGGGGCGGCGGAGCCGGGCGATGCAGCGGGGCCCGCCCCCTCGCCCGGCAGCGTGATCGCGGCCCAAGCCGGTCTGGCCACCCTCAATCTGGTGCCCGGAGTCGGAGCCGTCACCGGATCGCTGGACGCCCGCCAGGTGGCGCGCGGCGCGGAACGGCTGCGCGGTCTGCTCAGCGCCCGGCTGCGAAACCACGACGATGTCCAACTGGTGATGTCGCCGCAGGAGGTGCTGACCCCGGTCTTCGTCCGTGAAGTGAGCGCCGTCGCCGACGAGGTGCCCTGGCTCGCCCTCTTCTTCGACACCTACGAACGGACCGGGCCGCTGCTGGACGTCTGGCTGCGCGACGTGCTGGTCACCGACCGGTACGGCCCGCTGGCACCCAACGTGGTGGTGACGCTGGCCGGACAGACGTCCTTGGACCGCCGATGCTGGGCCGACTCCCTCGACTGCGTGGCGGAACTGCCGCTGGACGCCTTCACCGAGGCTGAGGCGCGGCAGTTCCTGGCGACCAGGGGCATCGTCGACGAACGCATCGTCGAGGTGATCCTCCGGCTGTCCGGCGGGCTGCCGGTACTGGTCTCCACCCTCGCCGAGAACCGCCCGCGTGCGGCCGAGGCCGTCGACGACCCCAGCGACACGGCCGTCGAGCGCTTCTTGAAGTGGGAGACCGACCCGATCCGCCGCGAGGCGGCACTGGCGGCCGCCCTGCCACGCCATCTGGACGAGGACATCTTCCGGGCGGCGGTGGACACGGACGCCGCCGAGCAGTTCGGCTGGCTGTGCGGACTGCCGTTCGTCGCCGACCGGGCCGGGCGGTGGCAGTACCACGAGGTGGTGCGTACGGCGATGCTGCGCCTCCAGCGGCGCCGATCACCGCAGACCTGGACGGCACGGCATCGCCGTCTCGCCGAGGCCGCCCGACGCCGCCGTACGGAACGCGCCGTCGACGCCGACCCGGAGCGGTCCTGGACCGACGAACGCTGGGTGGAGTACCGACTGCGGGAGACCTATCACCTGCTCTGCGCGGATCCACAGCAGGCTCTGCCCCGGGCACTGGCCGACATCCTGGATGCGGCCGAGTACGAGCGGCCCGTCGTGCGCAGGGCGGCGGACAGCCTGCGTCAGGCCGGAGAGGACGCGGGCGCGGCCGAGACCCGGGCATGGGGTGATCGGCTGGTCGCCGCACTCACCGAAGACGGGGACGGCCTCATCGAGGTGCTCACCGCGCTGCTCGCCCGGCCCGGTCTGGAGGTCGCCGAACAGGCCCGTATCCACCGGATCCGGGGCCGGGAGCACCGCAAGGCCGAAGCCTGGCCGCAGGCGTTCGCCGACTTCGACCGCTGCCTGGAGCTGGCGCCGCACGACGTACCCGCCTTGCTCGGCCGAGGGCTGACGCACCGGTACATGCGCTCCTTCGAGCGAGCCGCCGAGGACTACACCCGAGCCCTGGACATCGCCCCGGACTCGGTGGATGCCGCCTCCCAGCTCGGCGAGGTCTACCGCCTCATGGGCCGCTTCGAGCAAGCCGTCACCGAATTCGACCGTGCCCTGGCCGGGCAGCCCCGGCACGCCTTCACCATCGCCAGTCGAGCCGTCTGCCATCGCCGCCTCGGGCGCCATGAGGAGGCACTGGCGGGCCTGGAGCGCGCCATCGAGATCAACGCGGAGTACGCCTGGGCGATGGCCGAGCGCGGTGCGACCTACCGGGACCTGGGGCAGTACGACCTCGCCCTCGCGGAGTTCGACCGCGCCCTGGCGATCAATCCCCACTATGTCTGGGCCTACGCTCGCCGCGGCCTCACCCTGCGCGTGATGGGCCGCTACGAGGAAGCGCTGACCGCCTTCGGGCGCGCGGCCGAACTCCAGCCGGATGACCCCTGGATCTGGGGGGAGCGCTGCAACACCTACCTGGAGACCCAGCGTTACGAGCAGGCGCTCGCGGAGGCCGAACGGGCCCTCGACATCGACCCTTCCTACGCCTGGGCCCATATGGCCCGTGAGGTCGCTCGGTGCGCGGCCCGCGGGAGCGCCAACCTGCTCACGGGACGACTGGCCGAAGCGCTGGCGGACTTCGACCGGGTCGTCGAACTCGGCGCGGAACAACCGCCCGGCGGCGCCTCCCCCTTCGTACAGCGCGGCAAGGTCCATCTCCTACTCGGCGACGATCTCCACGCCTTGGCCGACGTCGATCGTGCACTCGCCGTGGCCGGTCCGACCGAGGCGCTCCTGGCCCTCAAGGCCGGCTGCCTACGCCGCCTCGGACGCCTGGAGGAGGCACGGGAGGCGGTCGACACGGCGACGCAGTCGGCCGGTGCGCTCGCCGGCCCGACGGTTCGCTACGAGACGGCGCTGCTGGCCGGGATGCCGAGCGGGGTGGGCGCGGCCGGATCGGCGGCCGCCTGGGAAGACGTGCGGTCCGACGGGATACGACCTGCCTCCGAGCCCAACGGCAGTGACCTGAACGGCGACGGGCTGAACAGCAGTGATCTGAACCGCAACGGACTGAACGGCAGTGATCTGAACCGCGACGGGCCGAACAGTAGGGATCTGAACGGGAGTGATCCGAACGGGAGCGATCTGAATGTGCTGAACCGGTTCATGGGTGCTCCTGCCCTGGCGGTCGTCAGTCGCTGTGCGCTCGGTGACTGGACGGGTGCCGAAGGAACCGTGGCGGAGCTGCTGGATGGCGGTGCTTGGGAGCCCATAGCCGAAACCGAGTTGGGGGTACGTGAGCTGGCTCGGCTTCCGGGGGCGGACGCTGAGCGGCTGGAGACGATACGCGCGGCGCTGATACGTGGGATGGCAACCACAGTGGGACGACCCGGCTGAGCGAAGCGACAGGGGTCCGCCTTCGCCCCGGCGAGGCGACGCGGCCGCCCGCGCCATGCCCGGGCGGTACGGGCCGAGTCGCTCGCTCCTGAGCGGGGCGGTGGCCCGCGCCCTGCCCGAGCCGTGTGGCCGAGCTACTGCTGGGCGGGCGGCCCCGTGTCACTCGCCGTCGTACTCGGCCTCGTGCTGGAGGATGCACTGCTGCCACTGCGACAGGGCCTCCTCGCGGTCGCCTCCGCTGTCCTGGGCGGCGACGATCAACGCGTCGGCGGCCATGGCGGCGAGCCGTACCGCGATGTGGCAGACATCGCGCTGAGGGAGCGGCCGAAGGAGTTCCACCGCGCCGTCGCTGTCTCCGGAGAGCGCGGAGGCGACGACAGCCATGGTGGTGCGATCCCACTCGTACTCGGACATGGGGAGAGCATGCCCAGCGGGCGCCCTCGCCATCATCGAATGGATGAGCGGCCCGGCGGCGAGGCATGGGACGCCGAGGGAGGCTTCAGGACGGCGAGGGGGCGAGGGGCGAGGGGGCGAAGGGACGTATCGGGAGGGGACGGCGGAGGGAGGCGGGCGGGGCGGGGGAGGGAAGAGGGGAGGGGAGGGGAGGGGAGGGGAGGGGAGGGGAGGCCCGGGGCGGGGTGGTGCCCGAGCCGCACGTGGGTACTTCGTCGGCGGTTCCGTCAGGCCAGTTGCCGGATCGGGCTGCCGTGCAGGAAGGCGGTGATGTCCTCGACGGCCTGCTGGAAGTAGCCCTCGTAGTTGCGGCGGGTGACATAGCCGAGGTGGGGGAGGGAGAGGACGTTCGGGAGGGTGCGCAGGGGGTGGTCGGCGGGCAGTGGCTCGTGGTCGAAGACGTCCAGGCCGGCGCCGGCGAACCAGTTCTCGCGCAGCGCCTGGAGGAGTGCGGGCTGGTCGACGATGGCGGCACGGGAGGTGTTGATGAGGTAGCCGGTGGGGCGTATCCGGCGGAGTTCGTCCGCGCCGAGCAGGCCGCGGGTGCGGTCGCTGAGGACGAGGTGGATGGAGACGTAGTCGCTGGTTTCCAGCAGCACTTCCTTGGTGGCGGCGAAGCGTACGCCCGCTTCCCCGGCGCGCTCGGCGGTCAGGTTCTGGCTCCAGGCCGCGACGTCCATGCCGAAGGCCTGTCCGATCCGGGCGACCCGGGTGCCGATCTTGCCCAGGCCGAGCAGTCCGAGCGTACGGCCGTGCAGGTCGGCGCCGAGCGTGCTCTGCCAGGGGCCGCCGGCGCGCATCGCGGTGTTCTCGGTGACGAGGTTGCGGGCGAGGCCGAGGATCAGCGCCCAGGTCAGTTCGACGGGCGGTTCGGTGTTGCTGGCCGTGCCGCAGACGGTGACGCCGTGCCGGGCGGCGGCTTCCAGATCGATGGCGGCGTTGCGCATCCCGGAGGTGATCAGCAGCCGGAGGCGGGGCAGTCGCGCGAGGAGCGAGGCGGGGAACGGGGTGCGCTCGCGCATCGCGACGACGATCTCGCAGTCACCGATCGCCGCGACCACGTCGTCCTCGGAGCGGAACGGCTCCCGCAGCGTACGGACGTCCACGGCGCCGGCCAGGGGGGACCAGTCGGCCATGGCGAGGGCGACGCCCTGGTAGTCGTCGAGTACGGCGCACTGCTGTGTCATGCGATTCTCCGGAGAGCAGGGGACGGGGGACAGGGGACAGGGGACAGAAGGCAGGCGACAGGGCACAGAAGACAGGGGGCAGGGGCGGACGCACGGCACGATCGGCACGATCACGGGCAGGAGACCGCCCACAGGCACGATCACGGGCAGGAGACCGCCCACGTGCACGAGCCGAGGGCACGAGCCGACGGCACGAACCGACGGCACGGGCAGTAGCAGAGCGGTGCCGGATGGTGCATGTCGTCGAGCCCTCCCCATCCGGACCGTACCGCCCAAAAGCCTCCTAGTCAGTGACTGTTCGCATACTCACCTGGCCTGAAATTGATCAATCCTGGTCGATTACAGTGCTGCGCCAGGGGGTCCCACAAGGTCTCGGCACGTAGTGAGCTTCGGGAGGGCGCAGTGAGCGAGCGCAGCGAGCGCGCGGTTCAGGGGTGCGCGCCGTGCGAATGCGAGGCCGAGCGGAGCGAGGTGTCGCCATGAGCGCAGCGGGAGGCGGCGGCGCCATCTGGGGCCGCGCGGAACAGCAGGACTTCCGCAGCCGGGTACGCGGCTGTCTGCTCGGCGGCGCCATAGGCGATGCCCTCGGAGCCGGGATCGAATTCCAGTCGCTCGACGCGATACGCGAGGCACACGGCCAAGAGGGCGTGACGGATCTCGTGCCCGCCTTCGGGCGGCGCGGCGCGGTCACCGACGACACCCAGATGACCCTGTTCACCGTCGACGGCCTGATCCGGGCGCAGGTGCGCCGTGACACCGGCGCCTGGCACCCGCCCACCGACGTACACCGCGCCTACCTGCGCTGGGCCGCCACGCAGCACGACTGGGGTCCGGACGAGCGCAGGAAGGACGACGGCTGGCTCGCCCGCGAGGAGTGGCTCTACTCCCGCCGCGCCCCCGGGAGGGCCTGCCTGTCCGGGCTCGGCGACGAGGTGATGGGCACGCTCGAAAAGCCCAAGAACCCCGACTCGAAGGGTTGCGGCGCGGTGATGCGCTCCGCGCCGTTCGGGCTGCTGGTCGGCTGGGAGCCGCAGTTGGTCTTCCAGCTCGCCGTCGAGTGCGCGGCGCAGACGCACGGCCACCCCACCGGCTATCTGGCGGCCGGCGCGCTCGCGGTCATCAGCCACTCGCTGGCCCGCGGCGAGGACCTCGACAGCGCCGTGCAGAAGGCCCTGGCGCACCTCGCCACCCGCCCCGGCCACGAGGAGACCACCGACGCCCTCAAGCGCGCGCTGGGGGCCGTACGGCAGGGCATGCCGACTCCCGCCCGGGTGGAGTCGCTGGGCGAGGGCTGGACGGCTGAGGAGGCGCTGTCGATCGCCGTGTACTGCGCGCTGGTCGCCGAGGACATCCGGCACGGCCTGCTGCTCGCCGTCAACCACAGCGGCGACAGCGACTCCACTGGCGCCATCTGCGGCAATCTGCTGGGCACGCTGCACGGCGAGACGGCGCTGCCGCCGGTGTGGCTGGTCGAGCTGGAGGGCCGGGACACGATCCTGCAGCTGGCCGACGACTTCTCCATGGAGATGACGCAGGGCGCCGCGCTGCACGGTCCGGGCGGTTCGTCGCCGGGGTGGCTCGCCCGTTACCCACGGGCCTGAGGCGGCCGATACCCGCGGGCCGAGCCAGCCGGGACCCGCGGCCCCTCACGCCCCTACCCCTCACCCACCCGCGCCTCATCGACGATGACGCACCCCGCGCCCAGCAACCGGCTCGGCCGGACCCCGAACGTGGCGTGAAACGTGCTGCTCAGGTGGGACGGACTGGCGAAGCCCGCCTCCGCGGCCGCCGCGGTCAGGGTGCCGAAGTCCGGCAGCGCCCGGCCGGCCCGCAGCATCCGCGCCCACATCCGGTAGCGGCGGAAGCTCGTCCCGGTCTCCGCGCGGAAGAGGTGCAGGAACCGGGACCGGGACAGACCGGCCGCGGCGGCATACTCCAAGGCGCCGTCCGGGAGTTGTGGCTCCCGGAGGAGTCGGCGTACGGCGGCACGGATGCGCGGATCGATGTCCGGGCGCTCCGCCCGCTCCGGTGTCGCGCAGAGCCGGCGTACCAGGTCCTGCTCCGTCGCGACGGAGACCGTCACCGGCTCCTCGCCCGCGTCCAGCGCCTCCCGGCAGGCGCGTTCCGTCGCCGAGCCCGGCTCGAAGTAGCCGAAGGTCATCCGGCCGCCGTGCGCGTCGATCCGGTGCGCCACCCGGGGACGTATCAACGCACTGCGGGCGGTGCGCCGTACCCCGTCTGCCGCCGTCTCGATCGTGAACGCGACCTCGTCGCCGACGGCGAGACAGGACACCGAGCCGGAGTGCATGTCCCGTTCCAGGGAGGGGCCGCTGTACCGGGCGCGGCCGGGCCACAGGGTCAGCCGGGCCTGCGGCTCCGGGCAGCACATTGGTGAAAGCGCATCGTCGGGCATGAACGGCATCCTGGCCGACATGACCATTCCTCTCACGCCCCCGTTGGCACTCGTCACGCCCCCGTCGGCACTCGTCACGCCCCCATTGGCACTCGGTCCGGGCATGTCCCCTACGTCGACCGCCGTACAGATCGTCTTCGCGCTCTTCTTCCTCGTGATGGGGCTGGGCGGGCTGGCCGCCCCCGCCCGGGTGCTGCGCCCGTTCGGAATCCCCCTGGAAGGGGCCACGGCCCGTACCGAAGTGCGTTCCGTCTACGGCGGGTTCGGGCTGGCGATGGCCGGGCTGCTCGGCTGGGCGGCCGTCGAACCGGCGGATCCGCTGCGGCGCGGCGCGGTGCTCGCGGTCGCCGTCGCGATGCTGGGGATGGCTGGCGGGCGGCTCGTGGCCCGCTTCGTCGAAGCGCCGGAATCCTGGTACCCGTCGTGGTTCTACTTCTGGGTGGAGGTGTTCGCCGGGGGCGCGATACTGGCCACCGTCACGGTGACCTGAGTCCCGCCTCCGGTACGTCGCCCGTGCCGTCCGCCCGCGCCTCCGGTACGTCGCCCGTGCCGTCTCCCCGCGCCGCCGGAAGCCCACCGGGCCCACCGTCTCCCGGCGCGGGGACCGCCCTCGCCCCCGCGGCGGCCGCCCCGTCACCGTCGTCATCGTCCCCGGAGTTGATCCGCGCCAGCACCGTGTCCCGCTCCGCCGTGTCCTGCGGCCGTACGAGGCCGATCACGACGAAGAGCACGAGCGAGGTGGCGACCGGTGAGGCGATCTGGATCTGCAACTGGACCCCGCTCAACCCGTAGTTGGTGAGCCAGAAGGCGAACAGGCCGCCTGCCCAGGACCCCAGCGCCGCCGTGGGCCCGGACCTGCGGAACGTCCGCAGCATGCCGAGCAGGAACGGGATGGAGATCGGGCCGACCAGGCCCGCCACCCACTTGATGACGACGGTGATGATGTCCTTGAACGTGGGCGAGTCGACCTGGGTCGCTATCGCCATCGACAGGCCCAGGAAGGAGACCGTCGACAGCCGCGCGGCCAGCAGCCCGGCCCGGTGCGACCAGCCGCGCGCCTTCGCCGAGAGCGCCGGTGCGATGTCGCGGGTGAACACCGCGGAGACGGCGTTGGCGTCCGAGGAGCACATGGCCATCGTGTGGGAGAAGAAGCCGACGACGACCAGGCCCAGCAGACCGTGCGGCAGCAGCCGTTCGGTCAGCAGGGCGTACGCGTCGGAGGCGTCCGGCTTCTCGGCCCTGACCAGCAGCGGCGCGACCCACATGGGGAAGAACAGCACCGCGGGCCAGACGAACCACAGCGCGGCCGACAGCCGGGCCGAACGCCTGGCCTGCCGGGCGCTGCTGGTGGCCATGAAGCGCTGGGCCTGGTTCCACATGCCGCCGCTGTACTCGAAGGTCTTGATGAAGAGGTAGGCAAGCAGGAAGGTCAGGGTGTACGGGCCGACGGTCGGCTCGGTGTGGCTGTCGGGCAGCCTGTCCCACACGGTCCACAGCGCGCTGACGCCGCCCAGTTCGCCCATGACGGTGACCAGCATCGCCACACCGGCCAGCAACTGGATGACGAACTGGCCCAGTTCGGTCAGCGCGTCCGCCCACAGGCCGCCGACCGTGCAGTAGACACCGGTGATCAGGCCGGTGAGGAGAATGCCCTGGTTGAGCGAGATGCCGGTGAAGACGGACAGCAGGGTGGCGATCGCGGCCCATTTGGCGCCGACGTCCACGATCTTCAGCAGCACCCCGGACCAGGCCAGCGCCTGCTGCGTCGGCAGGTTGTAGCGGCTCTTGAGGTACTCCAGGGGGGAGGCGACACCGAGCCGCGACCGCAGCCGGTTGAGCCGCCCGGCGAACAGCTGCGCCCCGATGGCGATGCCGATCGCGATGGGGAAGGACCAGGTGACGTAGGAGGTGACGCCGTATTGGTAGGCGATGCCGGCGTACCCGGTGAACATCACGGCGCTGTAGCCGGACATGTGGTGGGAGATGCCGGACAGCCACCACGGCATCCTGCCGCCCGCGGTGAAGAAGTCGCTGACATCGTCCACCCGCTTGTGCGACCACACCCCGATCGCCACCATGACGCCGAAGTAGCCGATGAGCACGGTCCAGTCGAGACTGTTCATGCCCCCTCCAGGGGTCCGCCTTGTGAACGTGCGGATGACGTTCCGCATCAGGAACCACTTCGCCGTGACGTCCTGTGGGGCGTGTATCCCCATGCGGGAAGGGGGACTTCGGGGATTGAACCGTCAGTCGAGCAAGCCGGTCAAGGCTTCTCCGGTCATGAGTATGAACCGCGATCAGTAAAGGGAACGATTTTGCGGCCCTTTGACCAATCGAGCCGTTGTCTGGGCCATGCCGCCGACCCACGATGAACGAACACTTCGCCGGGCTCCGTCGGCCATGACGCGGCAGCCGCACGGGAGCGGGATCCCGTGCAGGCGGCTACCGCATCAACTCGCCCGCGTTGACCAGCAGCGACTGGCCCGTGATGGCGCGCGCCCGGTCGGAGGCCAGGAAGACCGCGGTCTCCGCCACGTCCGCGTCCGTCGCCAGCTCGGGCAGCGCCATGCGCTCGGTGAGTCGGGCGAGCACCTCGGACTCCGGGACGCCTTCGCTGTGCGCCTGGAACCGTACGTACGCCTCGACGGGCGGGCCCCACATCCAGCCCGGCTGCACGGTGTTGACCCGAATCCGGTCCGGCCCCAGCTCGCGCGCCAGCGAGTACATCGCCGAGACCAGCCCGCCCTTGGACGCCGCATACGCCGCCTGCTGCACCTGTGACGGGGCGGCGACCGACGACTGGGTGCCGATCATCACCACCGACCCGCCGCCGCGCGCCGTGAGCGACGGCAGGCAGGCCCGGGTCATCCGCAGCGTGCCGAAGAGGTTGACGTCCACGACGCCGCGCCAGGAGTCGAAGTCGGCCTCGCGCAGGCCGCCGAAGAGCGAGTCCAGCGCGGCGACATGGATCACCGCGTCGATGCCGCCGAACCGCTCCACGGCGAGCGCGGCCAGCGCCTCGCACTGCGCCTCGTCGCCGATATCGGTTGCCCGCCAGGCCGTACACCCGCCCGAAGGGTCGATCCGCGCCGCCGACTTGGCGAGATTGGCCTCCGTGCGGGCCCCCAGTACGACCGAGGCGCCGTCCCGCACGCAGGCCGCCGCGACCTGGTGGCCGAGTCCGGCCCCGACACCCGAGACGACGACGGTCTTGTTCCGCAGCAGCATGTCCGCCTCCCGGCAGGGCCGCCCAGCACGCGTCTGACGGTGCGTCAGAGTAGGGCTGGGGGCCCGGAAAGGCCATAGCGCGCGCTCACCGGGCTCTGGCCGCCATCGGGCTCACCCCTTCCGGTGTGCGCCCTCCAGCGCCGTCCGCAGCCGGCCCAGGCCCGCACGGATCTCCTCCGGGGAGTGCGTCACGAACGACAGCCGGACGGCCGTGGCGTCCGGGGTGCCCGCGAAGAACGGCGCCCCGGGGACATAGGCGACGTCGTGCCGTACGACCTCGGGCAGCAGGGCCGTGGCGTCGTGGCCCTCGCACAGCGTCGCCCAGACGAACATGCCGCCCGCGGGGCGATTCCATCGCGAGCCCTCGGGGAGCGCCGCGGCCAGCCCGTCGACCAGCGCGTCCCGCCGCTCGCGGTAGGCGCCGCGCACCCGCGCCAGATGGGCGTCCAGGTCCGCGGTCGCCAAGTACCGCGCCGCGGCCGCCTGGTCGACGGTCGAGGTGTGCAGGTCGGCGGCCTGTTTGGCGATGACGCAGGCGCGCCGCAGCGCGGCCGGTACCCGCAGCGTGCCCAGCCGCAGCCCGGGCGCCATCACCTTGGAGAACGAGCCCAGAAGTGCCGTACGGTCCTCGGCCCCGGGGAAGGAGGCCACCCACGGCATCGCCTCGCCCTCGAAGCGCAGCTCCCCGTACGGGTCGTCCTCGGCGATCCACAGGCCGCGGCGGGCGGCGACCTCGGCGACCGCGGCCCGTCGTTCGGCCGGCAGGGTGCGACCGGTCGGGTTCTGGAAGGTGGGGATGACGTAGAGCAGCTTGGGCCGCTCGCGCGCGGCGATCTCGTCGAGCGCGGCCGGGTCCAGCCCCTCGTCGTCGGTCGGCACCGGCACCACCCGGGCGCCGGCGAGCGAGAAGATCTGCAGCGCCGCGAGGTAGCAGGGGTCCTCGACCAGCACCACGTCTCCGGGCTCCAGCAAGGTGGTGGCCAGCAGCGACAGCCCCTGCTGGGAGCCGGTGGTCACCAGCAGGTCGGCGGCGTCGGTGGGCAGCCCGCGTGCGGTGTAGCGGGCCGCGACGGCCGCGCGCAGCGCCGGATCCCCCTCGCTGGTGGAGTACTGCAGCGCCCGCTGCGGCTGTTCGGTCAGCACGTGCCGGAAGGCGTCGGCTATCCCCGCCGCGTCGAACAGCTCGGGCGCGGGCAGCCCGCCGGCGAACGAGATGACCTCGGGCCGGGCGGTGAGCGCCAGGATGTCGCGTACCGGCGAGCTGCCGGTCCGCGCCGCGCGCGCGGCCAACTCGGGGACGGGGGTGCGGGCATCGGCAAGGATCGCGTCCGGCATGGCGGCTCCCATCGCTCAGGTCTGCGATTAACCGTCGTTAGCTGCAGACGGCAGGCATCTTAGGCGCGGCGGGAGGCGGTGTGCAGCGGTGCCCGCATGGTGAACGCGCGCCGCGCACCCCTCCCCTTCTGATGGTGCGTCAGCTACACCTGTCTGTCATGACCACAGACGCGACCACAGACGCGACCACAGACGCGACCGGAGACACGACGGGCGAGGCGACCGCACACGCGACCGCGGATACGGCCGCACGCGCGACCGCGGATACGCCCACAGGCGGCGAGGGGACTGGGGAGGCCGCGGCTTCGGCCGCCGTCGACACCCGAGCCGCCGCCTACGCCGAGCTGGCCGCCGTCGGCCCCTACGGGGTGCGCCCCGGCCATGCGCTGATCACCATGGTCGAACCGCATCCGGGCCACGAGTACGCCTACAACCGCTGGTACGAGGACGATCACTACATCGCCGGCGCGATGGCGATGCCCTGGATGTTCGCGGGCCGCCGCTGGGTCGCCACCCGCGAGCTGCAGTTGCTGCGCTACCCGGAGGAGTCGGCCGTCGCCCGGCCGGTCACGGCCGGCTGCTACCTCTCCACGTACTGGCTGACCGAAGGCCGCTACGACGAGCACATGAAGTGGACCGTCGGCATCAACAAGCGCCTCAACCGGGACGGCCGGGTCTATCAGGGCCGCACCCATGTCTTCACGGCCTTCCAGGACCATGTGGCGACGGTCTACCGCGACGGTGCGGCGGGTCCCCGGGACTTCCATGCGCTGGACCACCCGTACGCGGGGCTGGTGCTGGAGGTGATCGACGCGGACGGCCCGGAGGAGCGGGCCGCACTGCTGGAGTGGCTGCGCGCCCGGCATCTGCCGCGGCGGCTGGCGGGTTCGCCGGCGGCGATGGCCACGGTCTTCCGGCCCACTCCGCTGCCGGGGGACCGGATGGCGTACGTGAAGCAGGTCGAGGGCGTCGACACCCGGCTGACGCTGCTGTGGTTCCTCCAGCAGGACCCGCGCGAGGTCTGGGCCGCGCACTTCGCCGGACTGGGGGAGGAGGTCACGGAGTCGGGGCTGGGGCGGGTGGAGCTGGTGGCGCCGTTCCTGCCGACCGTGCCCGGCACGGACCGGTACGTGGCCGAATTGCGCTGAGGTTTGCTCACGGGGCGTGGGCACGTGGGCATGGCCGAGCCCCCTCGGCCGGGACGGCGATCCAGTCGAGAGGGCTCGTATCTGCGGGGTGCGCGAACCGTGAGAGGTCAGGTCACGCCACGTCGAACGCGCCGTCGGCGACGTCCGACACGAAGCGGCTCCAGGACGAGTTGTCGAACGTGAGGCGGGGACCCTCGGGGTCCTTGGAGTCGCGTACCGCGATGGCTGCGGTGGTGGGCACGGCGATCTCCACGCAGGCGCCATTGCCACCGGAGTACGAGGACTTGGTCCAGGAGAATGCGGAATTCGGCTGCACGGCCATGTTCACTCCAGCTCACTCTGAGTTACCGCGGATTCGGTAGTGACGACGCTACGCGCCAACATCACCAGCCGCAGAGGCCGTTCACCCGTCCGAATGGCATATTCCTTGATCTCTTTTCATGGAACAGGCCACGGGTGTACCGTGCGAACCCGGTTTCCGGAATCTCACATTCCGCCCTATTTCACCCCTGGTCGGCGCCCCTCTCCTTCCCTGGTCGGAGCCCACCTGCTTCCCGATCGGAGCTCGTCTCCTTCCGCGGCCGCGGCTCACCCCATCGCGTCCGCATGGGATTTCGCCGCGGCGGCGATGAACTCCCGGCTCTGTTCCGCGCTCAGTGCCTGTGCGCGCAAATGCTCGTACATGATCGTGTATTTGTGCACATCATTGGTTTTCTCCAGATAGAGGTCGCTGGTGACCCCCTCGATGTACACCACGCTGGAATCGGAGGCGTCGTCGAATTCCAGGATGGAGAACGTTCCCGACATTCCGGCATGCGCGCCCGTGTCGTAGGGAAGAATCTGAACCGTCACATGCGGCAAATTGCTCATCTCGACGAGATGGTCGAGTTGCTCGCGCATGATCAGATGACTGCCGACCACGCGCCGCAGCGCGCTCTCGTCCAGCACCACCCACAGACGTAGCGAGCGCTCGGGGTCGTTGACCCGCTCCTGGCGTCGCATCCGCACCTGGATCCGCTTCTCCAGGTGGTCCGGCGCCAGCTCGGGGACCGTGCCGGGAATGACCGCCTCGGCGTAGCCGGGGGTCTGCAGCAGGCCGGGCACCAGCAGCGACTCGTAGATCCGCAGCGAGGCCGCCTCGGTCTCCAGACCGATGTAGACGCTGTACGGGATGTCGCCGAAGGCGTGCCACCAGCCCTGCTGACGGGAGTCCTTCGCCATCTGCATCAGGGAATCGACTATCCGGTGGTCCTCGACCTCGTAGACCCCGCAAAGATCGCGGACATCGCGCTGGCTGATGCTGCGGCGGCCGTTCTCCAGTCTGCTGATCTTCGATTGGGAGACCAGCAGCCGCTCGGCCACCTCTTCCGCCGTCATGCCCTTGAGCTCACGGAGCCTGCGCAGCTCCTGGCCCAACCGGCGTCGCCTGACGGTGGGATTGACATTGGACGCCACGGGAAGTGCACCTCCGGCTCCGTACTGCTGTCGTTTCTGGTCAGCAGACTGCCACTCCGAGGTCACACCGCGCAGTGAAACGCACACAGAAGGCGAGCGAGCATGTGCGCGGGGTGGCGGGCAGGCCGTCGTCCAGAAC
>NZ_JBHYJC010000011.1:0-195324 GCF_042749045.1 Streptomyces sp. NPDC059008
GCCGCACACCTCGAGCCCGGAAGGCTCGTCAGGCCCGGGAACTCATCGCCCGGCGACCGCCGCGGCGAGCGCGAGGATCCGGCGGGCGTCCTCGACGTGCAGATTCTCGATCAGCCGCCCGTCGACGGTGGCGACTCCGCGTCCCTCACGGGTGGCTTCGTCGAACGCGTCGATGATCTTCCGTGCGCGGTCGATCTGGTCGGCGGACGGGGCGAACACCCGGTTGCACGGCTCGACCTGCGAGGGGTGGATGAGCGTCTTGCCGTCGAAGCCGAACTGTCGCCCCTGTACGCATTCGGCCTCGAACCCCGCGGCGTCCTTCACGTCGTTGTAGACGCCGTCGAGGATCACCTTGCCGGCGTCGCGGGCACCCAGCAGCGCCAGCGACAGTCCGGTCAGCAGCGGGGCGCGGCCGGGGACGTGTTCGGCGTGGAGCTCCTTGGCCAGGTCGTTGGTGCCCATCACCAGTACGGTGAGCCGCTCGCTGGCGGCGGCCACCGCGCGGGCGTCGAGCATCGCACGGGGCGTTTCGACCATCGCCCAGATGGCGGTGCGGTCCGGGGCGCCGGCCGCTTCGAGCGCGCGCTCGACCTCCCGCACGGTGTCGGCGGAGTCCACCTTGGGCACCACGACCGCGTCCGGGCCGGCCTCGGCGGCGGCCCGCAGGTCGTCGGCGTGCCAGGCGGTGCCCGGCGCGTTGACCCGGATCGTCACCTCGCGGTAGCCGTACTCGCCCGAGGCCGCCGCGGCGGCGACCCGCTTGCGGGCGTCGGCCTTGGCGTCGGGGGCGACGGCGTCCTCCAGGTCGAGGATGAGGGCGTCGGCGGGGATGGACTTGGCCTTCTCCAGGGCGCGTTCGTTGGCGCCCGGCATGTAGAGCACGGAGCGGCGCGGCCGCAGGGTCGCGTCGGACATGGGACTTACTCCTTGTTCTGCCGGGTGTCGGCCGCCGCGTAGGCGTCGCGCAGCTCGGGGTCGCGGGCGGCGAGGGTGTCCGCCAGCTGGGCGACCACCTGGCACTGCTTGTACGTGGCGTCGTCCTGCATCTTGCCGTCGATCATCACCGCGCCGGTGCCGTCGCCCATCGCCTCGATGACCCTGCGGGCCCAGGCGACATCGGCGGGCGCGGGCGAGAAGACCTTCTTGGCGATCGCGATCTGCACCGGGTGCAGGCTCCAGGCTCCGACGCAGCCGAGCAGGAAGGCGTTGCGGAACTGGTCCTCGCAGGCGGTGGTGTCCTTGATGTCGCCGAACGGCCCGTAGTACGGGAGGATGCCGTGCGCCGCGCAGGCGTCGACCATGCGCGCGAGGGTGTAGTGCCACAGGTCCTGCTGGAAGGTGGCCCGCGGCGCGGTGTCGTCCTGGCCGTGCGGGTCCTCCCGGACCAGGTAACCGGGGTGTCCGCCGCCGACGCGGGTGGTCTTCATCCGGCGGCTGGCGGCCAGGTCGGCGGGGCCGAGCGAGATGCCCTGCATCCGGGGGCTGGCTCCGGCGATCTCCTCCACGTTGGCGACGCCGGTGGCGGTCTCCAGGATGGCGTGTACCAGGATCGGCCGCTGGATCCGCGCCTTCGCCTCCAGCTGCGCGAGCAGCCGGTCGACGTAGTGGATGTCCTCGGCGCCCTCCACCTTCGGCACCATGATCACATCCAGCTTGTCACCGATCTCGGTGACCAGCGTCAGCAGGTCGTCCAGTGCCCACGGCGAGTCCAGGCTGTTGATCCGGGTCCACAGCTGCGTCTCGCCGAACTCCGTTTTCTTGGCGATCTCCACCAGGCCCGACCGGGCCGCCTCCTTGCGGTCGGCTGCGACGGCGTCCTCCAGATTGCCGAGCAGTACGTCCACGGTGGGGGCGATGGCCGGCACCTTGGCCGCCATCTTCTCGTTGCCCGGGTCGAAGAAGTGGATCATCCGGGACGGCCGGAAAGGTACTTCACGCACGGGTGTCGGCGCGCCGACGGCCAGCGGGCGGAAGAAGTCCTTCGGAGAGCGCATGCAGTCTCCCTGGTCGGATCGAGGGGTGCGGGGCCACCGCCGGGTGTCCGGCGGCGCCATCCGGCCTCACTTTAGGCCCGCGGGACGGTGACGCTACTGATCAGTATGTGTGCTGTTGGTCACCGAACGGCTCAGGTGAGCGCGGTCGGACGGCTCAGACGAGGGCAGCCGGGCGGCTCACGTACGGGCGCGGTCGGGGCTTGTCGGGGTGCCGGGTCTCGTCGGCGGCTCCGACGACGGTGACGGGCCCCGCGCGCCGTCGCCCACCCGCTCACCGAAGTACTCAGAAGCCGGGGCTGGGCGGTCCGTTAGTGTCCCCCCACATACACCTGTCGGTGTCCACCAGTTGGAAGGAGAACGAGAGCATGCCGCACATACTCGTCGACTACGACGAAGCACTGCAGGAGTCCTTCGATCGCCGTGGCTTCGCCCGCGAACTGCACACGCTGGCCGCAAAGACGGTCGACGGCATCACCGTCGAGAGCTGCAAGACGCGTTTCCGCCGCGTCGAGGAGGCCGTCATCGCCCACGACGAGCCCGGACACGCCCTGATCCACGTGGAGTTCGCGATCCTGCCGGGCCGCAGCACCCAGGACAAGTCCGCGCTGGGCCAGGCGGTCCTGGACCTGGTGCGGCGCCACACCGCATCGGCGGATGCCGTGACGGTGCACGCCTCCGTGGACGTACGCGACCTCGACGCCGCGTACGTCAAGCATGTGGCGCCCGCGAGGGACCGCTGACGCTCCTCGTCTCCCGCGCGGGCGCCGTCTGCGGGCCTCAGCGGCCGTCGCGGTTCAGCATCCCGAACACCGCGCAGACCAGCACCGCCAGCAGCGCGCCCGCCCCGAGGAGCGCCGGCACCCCGAGCGCGGCGGAGGACAGTGCGGCGAGGGCGTACGGAGTGAACATGCCGGTGTAGGCCAGCGTCCAGAACAGGGAGGTCAGGCGGGCCAGATGTGCCCGCGGGGCGAGGGCGGCGACCTCGGTGAGGCCGAAGCTCAGGGTCAGCCCGTAGCCGGCGCCGAGGATCGCGGCGGCGGCCAGTGCGAGCCATGGCTGCTCGGTGGCCGCGGCGGGTGCGGCGCAGGCGAGCCCGGCCGCGATGACCAGGAGGCCGGCGATCCCGTTGGCCAGCCGGTGTCGGGTGGCGAGGCGCCGGGCCAGTGGCTGGACGGCCAGCCCGGCACCGGGGACGACGGCGGTGGCGACGCCGGCGTAGACGGTCTGCCACCCCGTCACACCGCCGTCGACCAGGCTTGGCAGGGTCACGAAGCCGATCGTCGGGGCCGCGAACACCCAGGGGGCGACCGGCAGCACGGCCCGCCAGAACCGCGCCCGGGGGAAGGCCTCCGGTGCGGCGGGGGCGGGGCCGGTGCCCTCGGCCGGCCGGGGCCGCACCGGCCGGGACTCCGGCGCGCCCCATGCGGCCGCGCCCGCCCCGACGGCCAGGACGAGGTGCGGCAGATACGCGGTGAGCATCGGGTACGGCGCCCACTGGGCGATCAGTGAGGCGATCAGCCCTCCCGAGGCGAAGCCCGCGGAGACGAACATCCCGGACCGCTTGGCGGCCGTGCCCGGCGCGGCGGTCGGGTCGTACGGCGGTGAGGACAGCTCCTTGACCCATGCGCTGCCGGCGGCCAGCAGCGCGCCCGCGCCGAGGCCGGTGAGGAAGCGGCCCGGCAGCAGGCACCAGGTGGCGGCCGAGCCCGCCATGAGCAGGAAGGTCGACATCAGGTTGACGCCCAGGGCGAGGAGCGCGACGGGGCGGCGGCCGCACCGGTCGGCCAGCGGGCCACCGGTCAGCAGCCCGGGGATCAGACCGATGACGTACACCGCGAACAGGCCGGTCACCGCGGACTGCGACAGGCCCGCCTCGGTGCGGTAGGCGCCCAGCAGGGCGGAGAACTGGTTGGCGCTCCAACCGGAGGCCAGCATCGTGCAGGCGACGCGTCGCCCGTAGCGGCGCGGTGGTGGCACGGGGGCGGGGTCGGCGGTGCGGTCGGCGGCGAACGGCTCGGGGCGCGCCGGAGGATCGACTGTGCTGCTCATGGCGCTCAGTCTCACCAGCGCCGGTCCGTCGGCGCGGCCCGCGTTCACGAATCGTGAACGCCCGTGCGGGCGCCGCCCACCTGTCCCTTTAGGGTGGCTGACATGGACCTTCGCTTGCTGTCGTCCTTCCTGGCGGTGGTCGAGGAAGGACATTTCAAACGGGCGGCCGCGCGGCTGTTCCTCTCCCCTCCCGCGGTCACCCAGCATGTGCGGCAGCTCGAGAGCGAGCTCGGCACGCGGCTGCTGCACCGCAACCCGGTCTCCCCCACCCGGGCCGGAGCGCGGCTGGCCGGGCACGCGCGTACCCTGCTGGCCGCCGCGAACGCCGCACTGGACGACATCGCCGAGGTCATACGCGCCCCCCAGGACGAGGTCACCCGCCCGCTGCGGATCGGCATCATGGGCCATGGTTCGGCGGAGCTGACTCCGGCCGCGATCAACGCCTACCGGCGGGCCCGCCCCGGCGTCCCCGTCGAGCTGCGGCAGCTGAACTTCACCGAACACGTCACCGCGCTCACCGAGGACCGGGTGGATGTCGCGTTCGTGCGGCCGGCACCGGACGACGAGCGGGTCGTCGCGGACATGCTCACCACGGAGCAGCGCATCGTCGCGGTGCCGGAGGCGTCGGCGATCGCGGACGCCCGTGAGGAGGGGGTGCGCGTGGCGGACATCGTCGACCTGCCGTTCGTCCGGGTGCCGGGTCACACACCGGCCCCGTTCACCGACTACCTGTACTTCGCTCATGAGGCGCAGCGCCGCAGCCCGGACTGTGCGCTGACGCCCCACGAGGTGCTGACCGGCGTGATCACCGGCCGCGCGGCCGGCTCGGGGCTGAAGTCCTTCGCCCGCTACTACGCGTGGCCGGGGGCGGCGTTCGTGCCGGTGCTGGACGCCCCCTGGGAGAGCAGCTATCTCGCCGTGCGGGCGGACGACGCCGATCCGGAGGTGAAGATCTTCCGGGCCCTGACCATGGCCCTGGCGCCGGAGCTGAGGCCCCGCATCGAGCGGTGACCGCGGCGCCGTCAGGCGTTCCGGGTGGGCCGCAGGGCCCGCCCGGGTGCGGTGCCGAGGTATCCGTACGCCGAGAACGCGCTGGCGACGAAGGCCTCCTCCGGGCGGGCGAGTTCGGTGGCGGCCTCCTGTTTGCAGGCGGTCTGCGGCTCGGTGGTGCTCTGGCCGAAGCGGCAGGCGACGGCCATGAGCTTGATGGTGATGAAGTCGGCGATCTGGGCGCCGTACTGGATGGGCCGGCCGTTGATGGTGATGTCGCCGACGGTGAAGTCCTTGCCGGCGGGGACCTCGTAGACGGCGCGTACGCGGTGGTCCGCCTCGCCGCGCTCATAGGTCCAGTAGCTCTGCGGGTCGGAGCCGTCGGGGGTGGCCCAGCCCTCGGTGGACAGGCCGTCGAAGTAGAGGCCTACGGGGTCGGCGAGGCTGATGGAGGCCTTCTGGCGGGCGAGCGCGTTGACCGACGCGCCGATGTGGGGGTCGCTGTTGCGCTCGGCCTGGCCGTAGGCGCTGCACTTGATGAGCTCCTGTTCGGCGGTCAGCTCCGTTCCGTCGATGACCCGGCGGATGGTGCCCGCGGCGGCCAGTTCGATCTCCGCGGCGAGGGTGTTGTTCTTCTGGATGAGGTGCATCGCACCGTTCGTCGTGGTGCTGTTCCACTTGTTGGCCCGGTCGTACTCGCCGTTGACGAAGAGGTCGCTCTCCTGCACGTCGGGGCTGATGTGCCGGCGGTAGAGGCGCAGTACGGTCTCCGGGCTGGTCTTCGCGAGGACGTCCCAGTACTCGGGGCTCTCGCAGGTGAAGGCGGCCTTGGTGATCTTGCCGTCGCGGCGGGTGACGCTCCACTCGCAGTACTCGTCCTGGGCCTTGCGGCTGGCCTCGGCCTTCTTCCAGCGCTGTGTGTCGGAGGTCGAGCTGATCTTGAGGATGCGGGGGAAGGCCGTCCAGCTGACGGTGGCGGTCCGGGCGTCGGCGGCGGTGTCGGTCTTGGTGAGGTTGTAGAACTGCGACCGGGGGCTGTCGTGGAGCACCTCGCCGGGGTCGGGGCCCTGGATGGCGGCGTCGATGTTGTCCGAGACGAAGACGTCCCACGCCTTGCGGCCGAATTCGCCGAGGTCGGTCAGTCCCCCGGGTGGTCCATAGCTGCTGATGGTGGTCATGGTGGTGCTCCTCGCATCTGTACGGTCGCGGTGGCGGCGCCTTCAGGGCTGGTCGGTCACGGTGGCGTCCTCGCGCATCCGCAGCGTCGGGGCGGTGGCGGGGATGTCGGTGGTGGGCAGGGTCAGCTCGAACTCGTGGAGCTTGAGGGCCTTGAACTGCCTGCGGCGCGACTCGGCCAGCAGGACGTAGTCGTCGAAGCCTTCTTGTGTGGTGATCCGTTGCTGGACCTTCGCCAGGTAGTCGGTGAGCCGCCGGGAGAAGTCCTCGCGCCAAGTGGCGTCCGGGCGGCTCCAGTTCGCCGCGAACTGGGCTTCGGGGCTGTAGGCGGTCAGCTGGCCGGCGGCCGCCACGATCCGCTGGGCGATCCGGTCGCCGAGTCCCTCGACGGCGGTGGCCTCGGTGGGCACGTACCGCATCAGCCGGGCGCGGTGGGCGCTGAAGACGGGGTTGGGGAAGTCGACCATCAGCGCGCAGGCGGCGAACTTCGGTGAGATCAGTCCCTGTTCGCACATCGCCCGTACGACGCTGTTGTCCTCCAGGGCGGCTTCGGGCACCACGAAGGCGAAGAAGGTGTCTCCGGGCCGGCTGAAGCCGCTGGCCTTCTCCTCCAGCCGGAAGCCGAAGGTGTCGAGGCTGTCGGCGTAGCGGGTGGCGGTGGTGGCCGGGACGGTGGCGTCCACCTCGATCCCGAGGTCGTCGAGCAGCGCGTCGTTGTTCAGCCAGAAGCCCATCGGCAGCGGCAGCGGATCGTCACCGCCGTCGCCGACGGCGGCGCTCTGGGTGGCGGTGCTGGTGAGGTTGACCGCCGTCGTGGTGAACAGCTGGCGCAGGAGGTGGTCGGGGTTCTCCACGGTGCCGCCGGCGGTGACCGCGCGCAGCCTGGCCCGCGTCCAGCGGTCGATCTGGGAGCGGACCGTCGATTCCAGGTTCTCCGCGCCGATCACCCGCTGGTACAGGGGGTTGGCCCGCAGGGGGTCGTCCGCGTCGAGTTGGATGGCGGCGGACTGGGACTGCCAGTTGATCCAGGGTTGCTTCAGTTCCTTCATCACGACGCTGCCGTTGACGTGGCTGTCGAAGCAGCCGCTGCCGCGGGAGGCGGCGGCCAGCGCGTCCCAGGAGTTGCCGGTCCACACCCAGGCGGGGGTGACCCGCATGTAGTAGTTGAAGACCTGGTTCGACTCGTCCCAGGCGGCGACCTGGAGGAATGTGGTCCTGGGATCGCTGTTGGCGCCGGTGCTGATCAGCAGGTCGGCCTCGTTGCCCCGTACGGCGTAGGTGAGGGCGAAGCGGATGTCCCTCCGCAGGTGCGGTGCGTCGGCGGGTGGGATCGTTCCCGACTCGCTGACCAGGTAGACCTTGGGCTGATCCGCGACGCGGGGAAGTCCTTCCAGGAGTTCCTCCACGGCCATGGGGAAGGTGTTCCGCTGGAAGAACACAGTGGCCATGGGGTCCCCCAGGGCGGCGAGTTCCTCCTTGCTCACTTCCCTGGCGTGCCGGTCCACTCCGCTCACCCTGCGGTAGAGCCGGCTGTCGCGCAGCGCGGGATGTCCGGGCCCGAGGTCGTCCGCTTCGCTGTGTTCCTCGAATCGTCCGTCAGGGCCGTGCAGCCAAGCCGTCGCCCGGCGCCGTTCCGAAAACTCCTCGGGCATTCCCGTCCTCTCGCCACCCGCCCGGTTCAAGGAAATGAAAGCCGTCATTTCCGCTGGATCAGAAGTGTCGGTGTCCGGTGGCAGTATGAACGTCGTATGTAAAAGACCCGATGAGCCTCGCCGCTGCGGGTCCGACGCCATGCGATCGCGTGAGCGGAAAAGGGCCGAGTAGTCGAGCGGAGGAATCCTCGCGGCGCGGGGGTCACCCGGACGGCGAGGTCCCCGCCGCCCACGCGTAGGCTCCGGCCATGCCCCCGCTCCGCCCCTTCGCCATGGGCGCCGCTGTCCTGGCCCTGGCTCTCGGCACGGCGTGCTCCGCCGCCCGCCCCCAGCAGGACACCGGCTCCGTACGGCCGCCGACCGCGAACGCCGTGTTCGACTATCAGCTCGGCGGCGCCTATGCACCGCCCCGCCCGGTACGGGCCGTCGCCCGCGACCGCACCGCCGAGCCCGTTCCCGGTCTCTACAACATCTGCTACGTCAATGCCTTCCAGGCCCAGCCCGACGCGGTCGACACCTGGCAGGCCCGCCACCCCGAACTCCTGCTGCGCGACGAGGACGGAGAGCCCGTCATCGACCAGGACTGGGACGAGCCGCTGCTCGACATCTCCACCGCCGCCAAACGCGAGGCGCTGATGGACATCGTCGGCCCTTGGATCGACGGCTGCGCGAAGGCCGGATATGACGCCGTGGAACCCGACAACCTCGATTCCTACGAGCGCTCCGGGAACAAGCTCACCGCCCGCCATGCGGCCGCCTTCGCCGAACTCCTCGCGCGCCGCGCGCATCAGCGGCAGCTGGCCATCGCCCAGAAGAACACCACCGATCTGCTGCCCCGGCGCGAGCGCATCGGCTTCGACTTCGCCGTCGTCGAGGAATGCACCCGCTACAAGGAATGCAGCGATTTCGCGGACGCCTACGACAACAGGATCTTCGTCGTCGAGTACCGGAAGAAAGACTTCGACGCCGCCTGCCGCTCCTGGGGCGAGAGCCTGTCCATCACCCTGCGCGATCGCGATGTCCAGCCGGCCGGCGCCGACGGCTACACCGACGAGCACTGCTGAGCCGGCGCACGGCCGGACTACGCGGTCTCATGCCCGACGGCGGTGCCGTTGATCTTCTCGATCGCCTGCCGGGCCTGTTCCTGCGGGGAGCGGGCCGGCAGCGTCGACACGGTCGTCCCGGCGACGGCCGGCTGCGCCCGCTGCTCCTGCGGCACCGTCTTGGGCTGGGGCGCCGGCGGCCGGATCCGCAGCCGATGGCTGGCGGCCTCGTCCAGGGTCACCGGGCGCTTCACCCGGGCCGCGAGGCGGGCCGCGTCCTGGCCCAGCGCGGCGACGTCCTCCCACGTCAGACGCACCACCAAGGACACCTCGGCGTCGCCGTCCGGCAGTGCCTGGATCGATGGGAAACCAGGGTCGGTCATGAGCCCTCCTCGCATCGTGGACCGGTGCCCTGCAGGGGCACGGCTATCAAGGGATACGCACGTCCGACCGCCTCCGTTCACCTCGATGTGTACCCGGCCCATGCCAGGGGCGCATTCGCCCCGAGCCCCGTGCGCCCTGCCCGACTGTCACACCCAGCCCTCACCATGGAAGGAGCAGCCCACCACCGGCTTGGAGGCCGACTGATGGACGCACAGCGCCTGGCCCGACTCGACGACTCCGACTACGAACAACTGGTCCTCGACCACGCCCATCCCCCGGCGCGTGACCCGGACGTCTGGGCGGTGCTGATCGACCCCGCCCTCATCGACCGCACCCGCGGCGCCCTCAACACGCTCTTCCAACGCAACTCGTCGGTGCTGCGCAAACGGCGGGAGGAGCGCGAGCAGTTCCGGCTGGCGTGCTTCGCCCGCGGGCAGGCCGGCAAGGAGGAGTGGTTCGCCTCGAAGCGGGAGTACGACGCCTGGCGGCACCGCGCGGCGAACTTCAGCCGGACGGTGCAGAACGCCCTGTCGGAGATCAACAAGGCGAAGAAGGACCTCAACCGTTCCCTGAACCACCAGGTCGCCCAGAACCACCGGGACCGCCTGCGCGACCTCGCCCTCGCCGTGCACAAGCACCAGGCCGCGCACGCCAGGGCCGGCGGCATCGCCGAGCAGGCCGACTACGAACTGTGGCGCGCCCTGGACCAGATCACGGTGCCGATAGGGCCGGCGAGCGAGCCGACGTCGCTGCGGACGATGCTCGACATCTACTGGACCGATGTGACACCGGTGACCGAGGCCGACGAGCAACGGGCTGGCGCGGAGCGGACGATGCGTACGGCGCCGGGCGGGCAGTCCGCACGGTTCAGCGGCGTGCCCCGGGCCCGGCACGTGGACAACGGCAAGCACCTCGCCTGACCTGATCCGCTGCCCCCGGTCGTCCGACGGTTCATACCACGGCGAGGAGGAACGACGGTCCTGCTCCACCACGCGCGGGGGCGAACGGTGCTACGCCACCGCGTGGAAGAGCGCCGCCGCCTCGCCGCGGGACCCGACACCCAGCTTGGTCAGGATCTTCGCGACATGGAACTTCACCGTCGACTCGCTGATGTGCAGCTCCTGGGCGATCGCCCGGTTGCGGTGGCCGAGCGCGAGCCGGGCCAGCACCTCCAGTTCCCGTTCGCCCAGCGCGATCAGCGGGTCGGGGGCCGGATCCTGGGACACCCGTAGCGGGATCGTCGCCGACACCGTGGTCCCCCAGCCGGGTACGGCATCGACGTCCAGCCGCCCGTTCAGCACGTCGAGGCGGTCGGTGACCCGGCCCGTCGCCAGCCCGTCGGAGGTCAGGGTGCCGGGCCCGTCGTCGCGTACGGTCGCGCGCAGTTCGGCATCGGTGAGCTGCCAGCCGACATGGACACGGGTCACGGTCTCCTGCTCCAGGACCGTCAGCAGCACGGCCCGCACGATCACCCGCGCCGTGTGCGCCACGTCGGCGGCCACCGTCCGCCGGGAGTCGGGCGCGCCCAGCTCCAGCCGGACGGGGCTGTAGCGCACGAGCGGCCGGAGCGACTCGGCGAGCCGGGCGAAGGCCTGCCCGGCCGGCTCCTCGGCGATCTCCTGGTCGCGTTCCGCCTCCGCCCGCAGCTCCACCAGGGCCGAGACCGCCAGATCCGTGGCGGTGGCACGGGCCGCCGCATCGTCGAGGGTGCGGCTGCGCAGCACGCCCAGCAGCCCGGTGAGCGCGGCCGAGTACGCCTCGCCCAGCTCCGCGATCACCTGGGCCCGTGTCCCGGCGGCGGTCCGTGAGCGGGCCAGCGCCCCGGGCACGGCCTCGGCCGCCAGCCGGTCGAAGTGGCTGGTCACCACGTCCCACAGTGCCTGTATGAGCGCGGCGGCACGCTCGTCGACCGCCGGCAGCGCGCGCTCGTCCCCGCCGTCACCTTCTCCTCCGCCGTCCGCATCCCGTACGAGCAGCAGGACGGCGCCCCGAGGCGTCGCATGGCTCGTCACCGCGAGCACGGGGCGCTCGGCGCCGGCGAGGGGGAGGGTGCCCTGCCACGGGCGGCCCGGGGTGCCCGTGGCGAGCAGCGGAGCCAGGTCGGCGGTGGAGAGCCGGCCGATGATCTCCGCATCGCCGTAGGTCTTGAACGGTGAGTGCGCACAGTGCGTGGAGAGTTCGGCCGCCGCCCGGTGCGGGACCAGTTCGGCCAGGAGAGTGGACAGTCGCGGCAGGATCTCGCCCAGCGGTTGGCGGATCACCTCGTAGGCGGCGGTCAGGGCGGGTACGGATCCGGATCCGGTCATCTCCATGTACTCCAGCGTAACCAGCGGCGCCGGGACGACCGCTGGCCTTTCGACCAGGCCGGACTGTCCTGATGACCGGCGGCCGGCCCCTCCCCGCCGACGAGGCTGAAGCCGTCAACCGATCCGGCACATGCGGGATATGCGGCATCTGCAGCACACGCCACATATGCGACGCATAGGCCGTATCCAGTGCATCCAGCGGGGAGTTTCCACATGAAGGCGATCATCTACAACGAGTTCGGCGGCTCGGACGTGCTCACGTTCGGGCAGACCGACAAGCCGGAGCCCGGCCCGGGTGAAGTACGGGTCAAGGTGGTGGCGATCGGCGTCAACCCGCTCGACTACAAGCGGCGTTACGGGTGGATGGAGCAGTACTACCCGACGACGTTCCCCGCCGTGCCCGGCCTGGAGTTCGCCGGGGTCGTCGACGCGATCGGCGCCGAGGACGGGGGCACCACCGATCTCAGGCCGGCGGACGGACTGGCCGTCGGCGACGAGGTCTTCGGCTGGACCAGGACCGGTGCGTACGCGGAGTACGCCATCGCGGGAGACATCGCGCCCAAGCCGGCCGAGCTCTCCTTCGCGGCCGCGGCGACGCTGCCCGTCGCCGGTGAGACCGCGCAGCGCGTACTGGACCTGCTGGGACTGGCGGCGGGCGAGACGCTGCTGCTGCACGGCGCGGCGGGGGCGGTCGGCCAGGTCGCCGTCCAACTCGCGGTGGCCCTGGGCGCCACGGTGATCGGTACCGCGTCGCCGGTCAACCACGACTTCCTGCGCGCGCTGGGCGCCGTGCCGGTGGCGTACGGAGAGGGCCTGGCCGACCGGGTCCGGGCGGCCGCTCCGCAGGGCGTGGACGCGGTCTTCGACGCGGCCGGCCATGACGCGCTGCCGGTCTCCATCACACTGCGCGGTGGGACCACGGACCGCATCGTCACCATCGCCGATCCGCACGCCGCCGATCACGGCGTGCCGTTCTCCGCGGGCGGCACACCGTCGGAGCAGGTCGTGGCGGGCCTGGCCGCGCAGGCCCGCCTCGCGGTCGCGGGGCGGCTGACCGTGCCGGTCGCCGAGACCTTCCCGCTCGCCGACGCCGCGAAGGCCCAGGAGCTGAGCGAGGCGGGCCATGTGCGCGGCAAGCTCGTCATCGAGGTCTGAGCCGCATCGGGACGGTGGCGGGTGCGGAAGACCGCCCGCCGCCGTCCCGAACTCATCCCTCCATCTGGACACTTGATCCCCTTCCGTTGCCCGTTACCTTCCGCAGCCCTTACGTTGAGCGCGCTCAATCCGTCTCAACCCGCCTTCCCTACGGCGGGCTTCGGAAGGAAACCCCCCATGATCAGACGCATATCCGTCGGCATCTCCGTGCGCACCGCGGTCTCCGCCGGACTGGCCGTCGCGGCGCTGGCCGCCACGACGGCCGTCGCGGCCACCGCGCAGGGGGCCACCTCGGCCCCGCACGCCCAACGCACCCAGAAGGTCGAGTACTTCACCGGTTCGGGCTCCCACCCCCGTGAGGCCACCGTCCCGGTCTCCAAGCCGCTCTCCGCTTCCGACAAGGCCGCCATCGCCGCGGGCGACAGCGATGTCACGACGATCGTGCAGAACGGCCCGGTCGACAAGAAGCTCGACGTGGCCTTCGTCGGTGACGGCTACACCGCCGACCAGCAGGAGGACTTCCACGCCGACGTCCGCGCCAAGTGGGCCAAGATGACCGCCGTGGAGCCCTACGCCTCGTACACCGGCCTGTTCAACGTCTGGGCGGTCGACGCGGTCTCCAACGAGTCCGGCGTCTCCGGCGACCCCACGAAGGACGTGGTCCGCGACACCGCGCTCGACTCCGCCTTCTACTGCGACGACATCGAGCGTCTGCTCTGCGTCGACACCGGCAAGGTCGAGTCGTACGCCTCCAAGGCTCCGGCCGCCGACCTCGTCGTCGTCCTCTCGAACTCCACCAAGTACGGCGGCGCGGGCTACAACGACGTCTCCTCACAGGTCGGCTACGACGGCATCGCCACCGCCTCCTCCGACAACGACCAGTCCGACCAGATCGCCGTGCACGAGACCGGCCACTCGCTCGGCAAGCTCGCCGACGAGTACGACTACGGCCAGTCCGGCACCTATACGGGCCCCGAGCCCACCGAGGTCAACCTCACCAAGCTGTCCGCCGACGAGATGGGCTCCCAGCAGCAGAAGTGGTACCGCTGGCTCGGCCAGGAGTCGCCGGACGGCGGTCAGGTCGGTGCGTACGAGGGCGGCGGCTACTACCAGTACGGCCTCAACCGGCCCACGGAGAACTCGATCATGCGGACGCTCGGCCGCGAGTTCAACCTCCCCGGCCGCGAGGCGATGATCGCGGGCTTCTACCGCTACGCGAGCGCGCTCAGCAGCCCGGTGGCCACCGACCGCGCGCTGCACCGCGGGGACCGCATCCGGGTCTCCGTGCCCTCCTCGGCACAGGTCAAGTGGTACGTCGACGGCCGCGAGCGCAAGGACGCGCGCGGCAAGACCTCGGTCGTGCCGCGGACGCTCGGCGTCCCCGCGGACGGCCGGCGCCACACCGTCACCGCCCGCGCGACCGACCGCACGAAGGCGGTCCGTGACCCGGCACTGCGCAAACTGCTGGCCGGTTCGCTGAGCTGGCGGGTAGCCCCCTAGGTGGATTGTCCCGGCACGTTGGCGACAGGCGACCTGCCGGGAGCGCTCCTTGAATGAGACGAGGGCCTTCTGGTTCCGGTGTGGACTGCGAAGTCTGTACCGATACCCAGGAGGCCCTCGTGATCCGTACTCTGTGTCGACAGATTTCGGGGAGGGCATGTCCATGCAACACAGCGGTGGGATGACACGAGCCGTCAGACGAGCAGCGACTGCTGTCGTTGCGGCTGTCCTGATGAGCAGTTGTTCGTCCGGCGACCCGGCGCAGGCCAAGGAGTGGCAACGGGATTACTGCACCAAGCTGGGGTCGTGGCAGGACGCCAGGCGGGCCAAGGCGACGAACGCGGCAGACGCCGATGCCGGCGACGAAGGGAACGGCCGGTCGCCCGAGTTCGACAACACCGCATCAGCCGGGCGTGCGGTGATCGAGGCGTCGAACAGGCTCGACCAGGAAGGCCTTGAACTCGACGGCGGTCATATCCACGACGACACCGCCAACGCGGTCGGCGGTGACACCGGGGCCGAGGAACGTGCGGTCTCCTACTGCGACAGCTCAGGCTTCGAGACCTTGGTCGACTCCGCCGGCTAGTGCCGTGCAGGGGCCGGGAGGACCGACCAGGGTGGGCGCCAGAGGCGCGAGCGCACGGAAGGCAGTGATGAGCACACGCAGAATGCACGCCGACGAGGTGGACATCGACCACTCCCTCGTACGGCGGCTGCTCGCCGCGCAGTTTCCGCAGTGGGCGGACCTCCCCGTCACGCTGGTCGACTCCGCCGGTACGTCCAACGCGATGTACCGGCTCGGCGAGGACCTGGTCGTACGGCTCCCCCGCATCGCCGGAGCCGCCGACGACGTGGCGAAGGAGCACCGGTGGCTGCCCCGGCTCGCCCCGCCGCTTCCGGTCGCCGTCCCCGAGCCGCTGGGCAGGGGAACGCCCGCTGAGGGCTACCCCTTCCCCTGGTCCGTCTACCGCTGGCTCGACGGCGAGACCCCGGTCGTCGGCCGGATCGCCGATCCCGGCCGGCTGGCAGGGGATCTGGCGGAGTTCGTCGCCGCGCTGCACCGCATCGCCCCGGCGGACGGGCCCCCTTCGTACCGCAGTGAACCCTTGGCGGTGCGGGACGCCGCGACCCGCGCCGCGATCGAGGAACTGAGCGGAACCATCGATGCCGATGCCGCGGGCTCGGTCTGGGACACGGCCCTGGAGGCGCCCGCGTGGCCCGGCCCGCCCGTCTGGATCCATGCCGATCTGCAGCCCGGGAATCTGCTGGTGGCGCGTGAACGGCTCAGCGCCGTCATCGACTTCGGGTGTCTGGGCGTGGGAGACCCCGCGGTCGACCTCATCGCGGCGTGGTACGTGCTGCCCGCCGGCGCGCGCGGCGCCTTCCGGGCCGGGCTGGACGTCGACGAGGCGACCTGGGCGCGGGGGCGCGGCTGGGCACTGTCCATCGCCCTCATGGAGTGTGGCTACTACCAGGAGACGAACCCGGCGATGGCGGCGATCGCGCACCACGTCATCGATGAGGTCCTGGCCGAACGCCCCTCAGGATCACACGTGTGATCCAGATCACATGACGTGCTGTCATACGTCGCGGCCCCCGTATCCGTGTACGGAGCGACGGGCCCGCAAGACAAGCAACGTCACTACGGGGAAAGGACATCACGTGCGTAACAAGCGAACTCTGACCACCGCACTCGCTGCCGCCGCACTCACGGTCGTCAGCCTGGGCGGCGCCGCCCAGGCCCACGCCACCACCGGCACCGAGGCCGCCGCGCCGAGCACCGCCTCCGCACAGCACCAGGCCAAGCCGATGGACGGTCCTCCCGGAACGGTGTGGACCGGCAAGAAGTTCTGGACCCTCAGCGGATGCCAGGCGGCCGGCACCGACCTGGTCAGCAGCGGCAAGTGGGCCGACCCCTTCTGCGACGGCTCGGGCCTCCAGTGGGACCTGTGGGCACGGCCGCTGTAAAGCCCCGCGGCTTCGGGAGCTTCACCAGTAGTCGCAGATAGCCGCACCCGGTAAGCCGGCTCGTCCCCGCGCAGGTCCGCGGCAGCGCGGGGACGAGCCGCCAGACCCCCGTCGGGCCCACCGCACTGCTCACCGCCCCCCGCCTGGCCTGGCGATCTGGTTCGCGGTGCTCACCCGGGCCGCTTCCGCCCTCGGCGAGCGGGCCGGACGCCGGTCCTGCCGCGTACCCCACCCGCGCGCGTCGACCGGACGCCGTGCCCGTACGCCCCGGCGGAAGGTCAGCAGCCGCGTCCCGAGGAAAGCCGCCGCCGTGGCCAGCAGACAGGCCAGTTCCAAGGCCGCGGCGTGGTCCGGAGCGACGCTCGCCGACCAGCCCGCAGAGCGCTGGTCCCCCTCGAACACCACCCGGTTGACGCTGAGCAGGGCGAGGTGGGCGCCGATCGCCGCCCCCAGCGGCGCCCGCCCCGGTGCCGTCCGCGCGGCCACCAGCGTGAGGCCGAAGACCGTGAGCAGCACCAGGTACGCGAGAGGGTCCTGCCCGCCGGGCGCGAGTCCGACGGGCGGAGCGCTCACCCCCAGCGTGTGTGCCACCCCGGCCTGCACCATGGTGGACGCGGCCGGTACCAGCAGGAAAACCGTCGTCGTCCCCAGGGCCGAGACCGCCCCGCCGAAGCGTTCGCGCAACGAGGCCCAGGCTTGACCGCGCAGCGTCAGCTCCTCCGGCAACGCCTCCAGCAGCACGGCCACCAGGGCATTGCCCATCAGGAACGAGGCGAGGGCGGCAGGCTCCAGCCCGGACCACGTGACCCATCCGGCCGCGGTGCCGCCCGCGAGCACCAGGGCCGCACACCATCCCGTGACGAGGATGCCGCGGGCGAGGCCCGCCGCCACCGTGGACGGCGCACCCAGCCCCAGCGGCCGAGACCGCGTCGGCCGCCCGGCCCGTAACGCCAGGATGGCGGGCACGGCCAGCGCGCTCACGACGACGGCGGGCAGCAACCGGGCCGCATACCCCCCGAGGTCGAGCGCCCGGACACCCGCCTCCCCCACCGCGTTCCCGGTCCCCAGCGCACCCGCCATCACCGCTCCCCCGAGCAGCGCCCTCCGCCAAGGCCGCCAGGCCGACCCCCGCTCCCCCGCGTGCTGATACCTCACCCTCACCGTTGCCGTCATGGGCTCCGACCTCCGCACATCCTCTCCGCCAGGTCTCCGAGCCCTACGTGTGCCCGTGGCATCGGGCCTGATGCCGTACTGCGGTGCGCAAGGACACGAACGGCCCGGCAAACCCTCCTGCGGTACGAACTGCCGGGGCCGGCACTACATCCGTCGGCCCAGCAGCCGTACGCGGAGGGTCCGAGGCCGCGGGGCACGGATCAGTGGTGCCAGGGCAGCGGGGGCGCTCGCCCTCCGGTCTCACCCCAGCGCCCGGTCCAGGTTGAACGCCGCGCTGATGAGTCCCAAGTGGGTGAAGGCCTGCGGGAAATTGCCGATCTGTTCGCCGGTGCGGCCGATCTCCTCGGCGTAGAGCCCGACGTGGTTGGCGTACGTCAGCATCTTCTCGAAGGCGAGACGGGCCTCGTCCACGCGGCCGGCGCGGGAGAGCGCCTCGACGTACCAGAAGGAACAGATCGAGAAGGTGCCCTCTTCGCCGCGCAGTCCGTCCGGGCTGCTGCGGGGGTCGTAGCGGTAAACCAGGGAGTCGGAGACCAGGTCCTCGCCCAATACATCCAGGGTCGACAACCATTTCGGGTCGGTGGGCGAGATGAATTTGGCCAGCGGCATCATCAGCACGGCGGCGTCGAGAACATCGTCCCCTTCGTGCTGGACGAACGCCTTGCGCTCCGTGGACCAGCCGCGGTCCATGATCCGGCGGTAGATCGCGTCGCGGGCCCCGGACCAGCGGAGCATGTCCGCCGGCAGGCCACGGTGGGTGGCGATGCGGATCGCCCGTTCGATCGCGACCCAGCACATCAGCTGCGAGTAGAGGAAGTTCTGGATCTTGCCGCGGGTCTCCCAGATGCCCTCGTCCGGCTGGTCCCAGTTGTCGCAGACCCAGTCGACCAGTTTTCCGACGGTGTCCCAGTGGTCGCTGGACAGCGGCTCTCCCCATTTGTCGTAGAGATACAGGGAGTCGATCAGGGCCCCGTAGATGTCCAGTTGGAGTTGGTTGACGGCGTCGTTTCCGATTCGGACCGGGGCCGAGCCCAAGTGGCCTTCCAGGTGGGGAAGTTCTTCCTCGGGGAGTTCGCTGCGGCCGTCGATGCCGTACATGATCTGCAGCGGACCGTCGGAGCAGCCGGTGTCGAGGCAGATGTTCTGGGACAGGAAGTGCACAAAGGCCTTGGCCTCGTCCGTGAATCCCAGTCTGAGCAGTGCGTAGATGCAGAATGCGGCGTCGCGCACCCAGGCGTAGCGGTAGTCCCAGTTGCGCTCTCCGCCGATCTGCTCGGGCAGGCTGGCCGTGGGGGCGGCCACGATCGCACCGGTCGGCGCGTACGTCAGGAGCTTGAGGGTGAGCGCGGAGCGGTGCACCATCTCCCGCCAGCGTCCCCGGTAGCGGGACTGGGACAGCCAGCCGCGCCAGTACCGCACCGTGGCGCCGAACAGCTCCTCGGCCTCCAGCACCGCACAGGACCGCGGCTCCAGCCCGCCGCCGATCCGGTCGAGGGCGAAGACCGCGGCCTCGCCTTCCTGGAGCGTGAAGGAGGACCAGGCGTCCGGACCGTCGATCCGCACGGGGACGGTGGACGTCAGCGCCAGGGACAGGTCCGGGGAGGCGAAGACGGTCTGGCCCTGCCGTGTGCTCACGGTGTGCGTCTGCCGGCCGTAGTCGAAGCGGGGGGCCACCCGTACGGTGAACGGGAGCGCCCCGCGGACGCACAGCACCCGGCGGATCAGCCGGTGGCGGTCCGCCTCACGTGAGTCGTCGACGATCGGCATGAAGTCCTGGACCTCGCCGACGCCGTTGTCCGCGAAGAACCGGGTGATCAGGATGTTGGTGTCGGGGAAGTAGAACTGCTTCGTCCGGGCGGGCACGTCCGGGGCGAGCTCGAAGGCCCCGCCACGGTCGGCGTCCAGGATCGCCGCGAAGACACTGGGTGCGTCGAAGCGGGTACAGCAGTACCAGTCGATGGTGCCGTTCGTGCCGACCAGCGCGGCGGTGCGCATATCGCCGATCAGGCCGTGCTCGGCGATGGGTGTGTAGCGGGGCGCGTCCGCCTTGCTGGGGCGCAGACTCTCGCAAACGGTCATGGGACCTCCCCTGCACGGGGGAGCAGGAGCAATGGATTCAGGTTACCTCCGGGTGGTTGCGGACGGCGACCAACCGCATTGGGGGCGGCTGACCTGCACCGGAACCGGCGCGCCGGCCGTCGGCGGGCGCGCCGGGGCACCGTCTGCCGCCCCACGGGTCGCGTCCCTCAGCGCGGGCCCCGTCCGGACACCGCCCTCGGGAACGCCCGCCGGTACTCCCCCGGCGACACCCCCACCTGCTTGACGAAGTGATGCCGGAGGTTGTTCGCCGTGCCCAGTCCGCTCAGCTCACCGATCTTGTCGATCGGCAGGTCGGTGGCTTCCAGAAGGCTCTGCGCACGCCCCAGCCGCTGGTTGAGGAGCCACTGCAGGGGCGTGGTCCCGGTGGCCGCCTGGAGCCGGCGGTAGAACGTGCGCGGGCTCATCGCCGCCCGCCGTGCCAGGTCCTCGACCGTCAGCGGCTCGTCCAGGTGCGCGCGAGCCCATTCCAGTACGGGCCCCAGGCCCTGGTCGTCGGTGACGGGTACGGACAGGTCGATGAACTGGGCCTGGCCGCCGGGCCGGTGTGCGGGGACGACCATCCGCCGCGCCAGCTGGTTGGCGACGTGTGCGCCCAGATCGCGGCGTACGAGATGGAGGCAGAGGTCGAGTCCGGCGGTCAGCCCGGCGCTGGTGAGTACGTCGCCGTCGTCCACGTACAGCACCGAGTCGTCGACCTGCACCTTCGGGTATCGCTCGGCCAGTTGGGCGGTGTGCATCCAGTGCGCGGTGGCACGGCGCCCGTCGAGCAGCCCGGCTTCGGCGAGCGCGAAGGCTCCGGTGCACAGGGAGACCATGCGGGCGCCCGCGTCGTAGGCGCGGCGCAGCGCGTCGATCAGGTCCGGCGGCAGCGGTGTGCCGTCCTCGACGCAGGGGTCGGGCACCGACGGCACGATGACGGTGTCGGCGCCGACGAGGTCGTCCAGCCCGTAGCGGGTCCGCAGCTCCAGGCCGGTGCCGCCGCCCGCGGCGGGCGGCCGGTCTCCCGCTCCGCACAGCCGCAGGTCGTACCAGGGGTCGGCCAGGTCGGGCTGCGGCTTGCCGAAGACGGTGCACGGGATGCTCAACTCGTAGAGGTCCCAGGAGGGAACCCCGATATCGGTGGGCACCACTACGGCCACGGAACCAACGCTCATACCTGAAGGGTATGGCAGGAATTTGGTGCCGGCCGTCACCACTGTCACTTCTTCCGACCGCCGCCGGCTGCGAACGTGGTCCGTACGTGATCGACCACCGCCGCGGGAGTCAGCCGCAGGCGGCGAACAAGGAGTTGTGCCATGAACGCCCTGAACACGCCTCACCCGGCCGTCACCGTCATCGGTTTGGGCCAGATGGGCTCGGCGCTGGCCGGCGCGCTGCTGGAGCGCGGCCACCCGACCACGGTGTGGAACCGCTCGGCGCACAAGGCCGAACCGCTGGTCACCCGGGGCGCCCGGTTGGCCGCGACGCCCGAGGAGGCCCTGGCGGCGGGCTCGCTCATCATCACCTGTGTGCTGGACTACGAGGCGCTGCACACCGTCCTCGATCCCCTCGCCGACTCCCTCGCCGGCAAGGTCCTGGTGAACCTCACCTCCGGCTCCCCGGAGCAGGCCCACGAGGCGACGGCATGGGCCCGGTCGCACGGCGCCGACTACCTCGACGGCGCGATCATGACGACCCCGCCGGGCGTCGGAAGCCCGGAGATGATGTTCCTCTACAGCGGTTCCGACACCGTCTTCGAAGCCCATCGGCCGACCCTCGCGGCCCTGGGGGACCCCCTGTACCTGGGCGCCGACCCCGGTCTGGCCTCCCTGTACGACTCCGCCCTGCTCGGCCTGATGTGGGCCACCATGACCGGCTGGCTGCACGGCACCGCCCTGGTGGGCGCGGAGCAGACCCCGGCCACGGCCTTCACACCCCTGGCAGTCCGCTGGCTGACGGCCGTGGCCGGTTTCCTGACGACGTACGCGCCCCAGGTGGACGCCGGCCGCTACCCGGGCGACGACGCCACCGTCGACGTACAGATCGCGGCCATCGACCACCTCATCCACGCGGCCGCGGCACGTGGCATCGACAACGCCCTGCCGGATCTGCTGAAGGCGACCATGGAGCGCGCCAAGGCCGCCGGCCACGGCCAGGCGAGCTATGCGAGCGTGATCGAGGTACTGAGGGGAGCCTGAGTCAGAGGGCCTGAGCAGTGGCGGAGCGGCGGGCGACGGGCGCGGCAGGTCGCCCCGACAACGCGCGCAACCCTGGGTAACCGCTTGCCGCACGGTAGGTGAGCCCCGAGGCCCGCCGCTGCTCCGGCCCGTCCTACTGGGCCGACGTGGAACCGGGCATACCGCATTCCACAGCGGGTATTGCAATGCACGAAGTCGAGGAGAATACTGAATATTCCTGGCTGGGAAGGCCCCGGAAACGCGCTGCGTGTGGACAAGGATGCCGCACGCAGCGTTTGTATTGCGCCTGCGACTACACATTGCGTGGACAACTCGGTAGGACCTGGGCCACCGTGACACTCGATGACATTCGAGGGGACCATTCGATGGCCACTGGAGAGAACCCCGGTTCACGGAGTGAACGAGGGTTCTCATAGCGTCACTACCGATAGCCACCTGTTGCGGCGTTACGGCTCACCGACTGCGATGACACTGATGACTCTTAAGGTGCTTGCTTCTCTTGCTTCTATGATGCTTGCTTCGCCATCGAAGGTCGTAAGTCGTATGCCGCCGCATCAGATCGCACACCGATACGGGATGTGAGGAGTGGACTCGGTGTCACCGAAGCCCGCGTCTCGCGGCAACTTACGAGGCCAGCCCTTATAAGCGGGGACCAGCCTCGAAGTTATCCCGTGAGCTCGCTAGAAACGGCCTCCGTGGCCGAATCCGCGTCCTCCTCGACCGTAGCCGCGGCCACGACCGCGTCCACGGCGTCCGCGGCCAAAGCGACGTCCGCGACCGTAGCGACGTCCGTAGCCGTCATCCCAACCGTCGCAGTCGTCCCTGTGCCTGAGAGGGAGTACGTTACGGAAGCTCATGTGTGCCTCCCTTGTCTCTCTGACGATGGTCCAGCCCTCTCCAGTTGGACCACCTCCCACGTTACGCCGGGATGCAAACCGAAATCAAACGGAAAACTGCTGAAAATTCACGTAAATTCAGGTCGCTTTGTATACGCAAAGTGGCCGTCGGTCGCTCTCTGAATTCCCGCCACCCGCCCTGCCCGAGCCGGACGAATTCAGGCCTCATCACCGGCCCGTTGACCTCAGGTCCAGCGCGAGTGGCGCCTGCCACGGCCGGTGTTGTCCGCGTCATCCACTGCGGCGTCAGATCCGATACGCCGTCAGAGCTGCTCTCCCTGAGGAATTCCGCCGCCCGGTCGGGGGGCCAGCCCTACCTCGAGCTGGGTGGGTAGCACGATCGTCCCGCCCGGGCGCTTCCAGAGATGCTGGGCCCGCAAGCCGGTGGTTGCCAATGAATCCATGGGAGTTGACTCGTGCGTGAGCAGGCATGGCAGAAGTCACGTTCGTCCGGGCGGCGGAGTGGTCCGCGCAGAACGGTGCCGGCCGCGGCCGTAGTGGCCGTCGGCATCATGACGATGGGCATTCTGGCTCCGCCCACGGCGTCTGCCGTCGCCAGGCCGAGCTCCGTCCGACAGGGCCTCAACGCGCTGGTGCACACCGACGGTATGCCCGCCGCGCTGGCGAGCGTCGAAGACCGTGCGGGCCGCACCCGTACCTACACCGCGGGGGTCGGCGACCTGGCCACCGGTGCGAAGGTGCCCAGGGACGGTCAGGTGCGCATCGGCAGCAACACCAAGTCGTTCACCGCAGTGGTCGTGCTGCAACTGGTCAGCGAAGGGAGGATCGGCCTGGACGCCGCGGTCGACACCTATCTGCCCGGCCTCGTCCGCGGCGACGGGATCGACGGACGCCGCATCACCGTCCGCCAACTACTCCAGCACACCAGCGGACTTCCCAACTACAGCGAGTACCTCGGCGACGGCATCCGCTACTACGACCCCCGCGAACTCCTCGACCTCGCTCTCCAGCACGAGTCCGACTTCGCCCCTGGCACGAAATGGGCCTACAGCAACACGAACTACGTGGTGACCGGCCTGATCGTGCAGAAGGTCACCGGCCACCCCCTCGCCGCGGAGATCGACCGGCGCGTCATCAAGCGCATCGGCCTGCGCCAGACGTACTTCCCCACCCCCGGCGAGGTGGCGATACGGGAGCGCCACCCCAAGGGCTACCACCAGGACTCGGCAGGCGCGCCTCTGGTAGACGCCACGGAATGGGACCCTTCCTGGGCCTGGGCCGCGGGCCAGATGGTGTCCACCACCTCCGACCTGAACCGGTTCTTCACCGCGCTGTTGGCCGGCCGCCTCCTCCCGAAGGCCGAGCTCGACCAGATGCGCACCACCGTCCCCGCCGGCTACCCCTTTCCCACCGGTGCCCGTTACGGACTGGGAATCGTGAGCACGCCGCTGTCGTGCGGCGGTGTGTACTGGGGCCACGGCGGCAGCATGACGGGATACGAAACCCGGGGCGGCGCCACCGAGGACGGCCGCGCCGCCAACGTCGCCGTGACCACGCAGCCGAGCCGGACGACCAAGGAGCATATGGACGGTGTCCTGGAAACGGCTCTGTGCCGCTGAGCCGCGCCCTCCACAGCCGTGTTCGGCAGGCCGCCCACGGCTCCCCCCCCACTCCACCGGTCTTGTCGAGGCTGTCGCCGGACGGTTCGGCCAGGCGTCCTCAACGGAAGGCGGCACGGTTCTCCGACGCCCACTGCTGGAACGATCTGGCCGGGGAGCCGGTGACCTGGGGGACGGTGTCGCGCACCGTCAGCAGCTCGTCGTTGACGTCCCCACCCATCAGGTCGAGGACCGCGTCCGCCGTCTCGTCCCCCATGAAGGGCGCCATCTGCCGGTGGGCCTCGTCCCGGGAGATCTCGACGAGGGCCACCTCCCGCCCCAGAGCCGCGGCGATGGCGGCGACCTGCCGTCGGACCGTGATGCGCTCCGGCCCCGTCAGCGCATACGTCCGCCCCCGGTGGCCGGGCTCGGTCAGCGCCGCGCAGGCCACCGCCGCTATGTCCGCAGGGTGGATGGCCGGAAGCCCGATGTCCGCATACGGCGCCCGCACCACGCCCTGCTCGCGAATCGACTGCGCCCACCACAGGGTGTTCGAGGCGAACTGCGTCGGCCGCAGGATCGTCCAGGCCATGCCGCTGTCCTTGAGCAACCGCTCCACCGCCAGGTTCGCGCCGGCCGCGGGCAGGGACGGATGGGTCTGCACCGTGATCGACGACACCAGCACCACATGCTCCACGCCTGCCTGCCGGGCCGCCGCGAGGACGTCCTGCTCCGCACCCATGCCCGGCAGCAGGAACAGCGAGCGCACCCCTTTCAGCGCGGCCTTCAGTGAGCCCGGCTGCGCGAGATCGCCCTCGACGGCTTCGATTCCCTCCGGGAACGCGGCCCGTCCCGCATCACGCGTCAGACCTCGCACAGGTGCGGCACCCCGAAGGTGCAGGTCCCTCAGCAGAGCAGTGCCGATGTTTCCGGTCGCGCCGGTCACGAGGATCATCGTCTCTCCTGTCGTCAGCCGTTGATCACGTCGATGGCACGCTAAAACCTCAACTCCTCTCGAGGTCAAGGAAGTAGCCGACGGCCCCTGGTGCGTCCCCGCTCGTCCGAGACGCGGCACCGCGCCGGGAGAGGCCTCGCAGGGCACCGTCACGCCTGCTGGGCTGTCGCCTGTCAGTGGTGTGTGCGAGGGTTCGGCACATGGTTACGACACCGGACGGACGCCGCGTACCGCCACCGCAAGCGGATGAACGCACCATGCTGGAAGCCTGGTTGGACTTCCACCGTGCCACTCTCGCCCTCAAGTGCGCGGGACTCGACGATCGGCAGGTGCGCCTCTCCCCAGTGGCGCCGTCCTCGATGACGCTGCTGGGGCTGGTCCAGCACATGGCGGAGGTGGAACGCAACTGGTTCCAGCGGGTGTTCGCCGGGCAGGACGTACCCGTGGTGTTCGAGGAAGGCAAGGAAGACGACTTCGCGCTCGTCCCCGACCGGGGCCTGGACGAGGTGCTGGCCACCTGGCAGGAGGAGGTCGCGCACAGCCGCCGGCTGACCGCCGACTCTTCACTGGACGACTCCGGCCGGCTCTCCGAGTTCGAGGCGGGCCATGTCGGCAGCCACGAGGTCTCACTGCGCTGGATCCTGGTCCACATGATCGAGGAGTATGCGCGCCATAACGGCCATGCGGATCTGCTCCGGGAGAGCATCGACGGTGTCACGGGGGCATGAGGCAGTCATGAGTCGGCCCATCGTCGTACGCAGCCGCCGCGCCGTCCTGCTCGTTGTCGCGCTTCTCGGCCTCTCCCTCGCCGTCCCGTCCGGGCCGGTGGCGCACGCCGTGGACCCGCCGGGCCGTTCGGCGGCGTCATCCGCCGACGCCTACTGGACTCCGCAGCGGATGGCGGCCGCCGAACCAGCCGTCGACGCGCGGAGCGCGCGGGCGCCGCATCGGGCCGGGGGCGCCGCACCACCGAGCCACCCGTTCGACGGCCTCCCCCAGGTGGGGACGTTCTTCTGGACGGACGCGCACAACACCGGCCGGTTCTGCGGCGGAACGGTGGTCCGCAGCCCGCACCGCGACCTCGTGGTCACCGCCGGACACTGCCTGCGCTCCCCCGACCCCAAGCGCCGGCTGTCCTTCGTGCCGCAGTACCACGACGGGCTGAAGCCGCACGGTGTCTACCCCGTCGACCGCGTCTACCTGGACCAGCGGTACTACGACCTCGGCACCGACGCGGGTGCCCGCTGGGACTACGCCGTCGTCCGACTCCTGCCACGCGAGGACGGCGCCGAGGTGGAGGACGTCACCGGCGGCTTCGACCTCCTGCCGTACCCGGGATACGACCATCGGCGCGTACGGCTCATCGGCTACCCCGGCAACAGCGACACCACCCACCCCAAGCCGCTGGACTGCGCGTCGTCCACGCACCGGTTCACCAGTGCCGACCCGGCCGCCCCCGGCGACTTCCTGGAGATCGCCTGCGCCGGCTATATCGGCGGCACGTCGGGCGGCCCGTTCCTGGTGAGGGACTTCACCGGTTACGCCCTGATCGGTGTCATCGGCGGCTACCACACCGGCGGCGACTTCCCCGACGTCTCCTACAGCTCGTATTTCACCCTCGACACCCTGGCGCTCTACCTGCACGCGGTGCGGGGCGACGCACCCGCGAAGCCGAACCGGTGAACTTCAGGGCCAGAGCCAAGGCCAAGTGCAGGGCCCAAGGAATACGACCGCACGGTGTTTGACACGTCATCATCCGCCGGCATTTCCGGGCACGACGAATTCCCCTGTTAATGTCGGCGCCGAGGGAAGGTCGGTTGTCCACCAGGTCCGCAAGGGAAGGGGACGTCCGTTGGTGCCGTCGTTTCTCGCCGCCGTGCTGAACCGCCTCTTCAGAAATGAGGCATGGCGCCGGCTGCACGCCCAGGCGGCGTTCTGGGTCACCCTGCTCATGACCGCGGTGCTGCTCGGTGGTGCCGCTCTGGTCGTCGTCGCCGAATCCGGTGCCCCGCACGCCAATATCACGTCATATCCGCGGGCGTTGTGGTGGTCGGTGGAGACGGCGACCACCGTGGGCTACGGGGATTTCTACCCGGTGACGCTGTGGGGCCGCGTCCTGGCGACCCTGTTGATGCTGTGCGCCATCACGGCATTCGGCGTGATCACGGCCGCGCTCGCCACCTGGTTCGTCGGCCGCGCGGAGCAGGACGTGGTCCGCTTCGGTAAGGCGGTCGGGAATCACGCCCGCGAGGAAGCGGAGGCGTTCCGTTCGGAGCTGCGCGCACTGCACGCGCGTTTCGACCACGTCGAGAATCTGATCAGGGGCGGCGGTCCGCGCTCCCCCTCCTGAACGGCTGCTCCCGCACCTATGTGTTCGTGCGGTTCTTTGTACGCCTAAAGTGGAGCCATGCCCGATTCTGACGACGTCCGCCGCATCGCCCTCTCCCTGCCGGAAACGGTGGAGAAGGAAGCCTGGGAGATGCCCACATTCCGGGTCGCCGGGAAGATGTTCATCACCGTCCCGGACGATGAGACGTCATTCGCCGTGCGCTGCCCGATCCATGAACGCAAGGAACTGATCGCGGCGGAACCGAAGAAATTCTGGGTACCGCCGCACGAGGCCGGCTCCTCATGGGTGCGGGTTCGGCTGGCGGAGCTGGAGGACATGGACGAACTGCGGGACATCCTCGTGGATTCCTGGCGGCAGGCCGCTCCGACCCGGCTGTTGGAGGCTTTCCCCGCGTCTCCCCCGTCGGACTGACCCGCGCTCACCCGTGGTGGCGGCGCAGATCGCTCCAGTCCAGGGCCTGGGAAGCCTTCAGCTGGGAACGCTCCGCCGCCTCACGGGTCTCGGCGAGGACATCGCCGTGCTCCTGGACGAGCTCCTCGTAGATGGGCGTGGCGTTGGACGCGTGCGTCGCGCTGTTCATGTCGATGTTCCCGTTCCCGTTGTGTTGATGGATGCGGCTCAGCAGGTTTCGCCGCCCCGGGATGAAGGGAGCACCTCAGTGTCAGCTGAACTCTTGGTGCGCAAAGGGAGGTTGTCCCTACTCATGCGCCGCTCCCCCGTGCGGCGCGGGACATCCTGTCATGGGCGTGGCGAGCACGCAAAAGATCATCCCAATGCCTGAGACCGTTGATGGGTGTTGATGGATGTTGATAGGCGTTGATGAGAATTGATGACCGTTGTCGACTGAACGCACGATTTGGATACCGCCCGATGTGGCATTCCCCCCCTTGGCCCGCCAATGCGGCGGCATGCCGCGCGACATACCATTCGCCCCTTACTTCGACGCGCGACCGGTGAGGGCCGGCGGTCGCCCCACGCTCGGCTCGGCGTAGAGGCCGTCCGACTCCTTCCAGTCGGGGTCCGTCGCGCAGGGGGCCGAGCTGCCGCCGTTGAGGCGCCGCCGGTCCGCTTCCCAGGTGAGGGCGATGGTGTAGCCGCCCTCACGTTCCGCTTTCAGAGTCCGCTCGTGGTGTTGCTCTCCGTCCCCGGACCGCGTGATGTGCCAGCCGGTGCCGGTGAGGTGGTCACGGAGTCTGCGCAGGGCGCCGGCCCCCTCGCGTGGGGCCACTCCTCCCACCGACCAACGGTGGGAGAGCTGGTATGCGCCCGCTTCGGGCTGGTCGGCGATGCTCTCCAGGCCGTCCGGATAGCAGTAGTCCGAGTCGAGGGTGTTCTCGTCGCCCTTGCGCATGTCGTAGACGTTCGGTTCGAGAGTGCGGTCGAGGCCGAGGGCCGCGAAGGCGCCCTTGGAGTAGTCCGTGACGCGGTGTGCCATGGTTTCCGGCTTGACGTCGGGGAAGTCGGCGGGGGTGGCGCGCTCGATGGAGAAGGTGAGGAACACCCCGCCGACCACCAGGACCGGCAGCAGTACGACCACCGCGCAGCCGATCCCCCCTGCTTTGAGTGCCGCCCCCGACCTCGTCTTGCTCTCGATCATGCACGGGACACTACGGGCGCGAAGCGGCCGCCCGAATCCGCTCGGCTGCCTAGACGTACTGAGTAGCCGAACGGAGTGTGGAGGGCTCCGCGGCCGGCGTCAACAGCGGCCGCCGCGCCCTCGCGGGTCTGGCGACAGCGCCGGAGGTGTCGTCGAACGGCCCGCCCCGTTCGGCGACTTCAGCGGGGCGACTGCCCGTTTCCGCCGCGTTCCTCGTCGGCCGGCCGGCCACGGAGGAACTCCAGGACGGAATCGGTCTGGCCGAGGATCGCGTGCCCGACCTCCGGCAGGACGTTCACGGTCGCGTGCGGGACGCACCGTCGCATCCGCCGGGCGGTGCCCCCGGAGTCGAACATGGCATCGCGGCCGCCGACCGTCACCAGTACGGGCATGGTCAGGCGCCGCAACGCATCGTCGGAGAACCGGGGCAGCCGCTCCGTACGCGGCTTGAAGTGCGTGAAGGTCAGCACCACGGAGTCGAGGACGTCCCGGAGCGCCGGCGACTGCAGGCCGGCCACGGACGCGACCGACCGGCGCACCCCCGAGCGTCCCCATGGGGGCAGCAGGGCCTTGACCAGCCAGCCGACCTTCTGCCGCCCCAGGCCACCGGGGCACAGCAGGGCCAGCCGCGTCACCCGCTGCGGCCGGCGGGTGGCGTAGTCCAGCGCCATCCAGCCGCCGAGGGACGTCGCGACGACCGAGGCGCTCGTGATGCCCAGCCCCGCCAGCACATCGTCCAGCCACAGCGCGCAGGCCTCGGAGGCGAGCGGCGGACGGGACGGCGCGCTGAGGCCCGGCTCGCCTATGAGGTCGATGGCGTAGGTGCGGAAATGGCGTGCCCAGGACGCGATGTCGTCCCGCCACATCATCGCGTTCGCCCCCGAGCCGTGGAGCAGCAGCACGGGCGGCGCGTCCTCCGGGCCGGAGACGACGACGAAGGTCTCGCCCTCGCGGGTCGGCACCCGCACCTGCTCGGCGGGGACCGGCCAGGTGCCCAGCCCCTCCTGATAGTGCCGCTGGATCTCCCGCTCGCCGGCCTCGGACTTGTAGATCGTGGTCATGACGCCAGTACCCCTTCCATGTAGGTGAACAGCCAGGCGGTGTCGGCCAGGCCGCCCAGGACGATGACCTTCATCCGCGCCCGCTGCTTGTCGTAGACCGTCTCGATACGCACGGGCGCGTCACCCGGGCGGCGGGTGGCGGCCGAGGCCGTCAGCAGGGTGGTCAGCCGGTCCGCTGTCGCGGCGTCGATCGCTTCGATCTCCACGATGCTCGACACCTCGGTATGCCGCGGCCGCCCAGCCGCGTCGTTCAGGGGCTCGGGCACCGGGCGGCCGGTGAACGCCTCCAGGTCCTCGTGCGCGATCCGGTACTGCTTGCCGATGCGGACCGCGGCGAGGCGCCCGTCGCGCACATAGTTGCGGACGGTGCGTACGTGCAGGCCCAGCCGTTCGGCGACTTGCTCCACGGAGTACAGATGATCACTCATGAAAATACCCTAACTTCCCCTCAGGAAGGAAACAATAGGGAAGTTTGCGGAATCTGACGGGGTGACAGGGAGTCGGATCGGCCTGCGGAGCGGAGACCTGCCGACGGGCGGGCCGGAGCTCCGGCGGCGGGCGTGCGGACATCGACGAGGTCCTCCGCGCCGGTACGCCGGGACCTGCTGCGCCGCTCGGGGGACCGCGCGGCTCGGCGCCACCGGGGGTGGGCGCCGACTGTCGATACTGGCGGGATGCCGGGAATCGCTGGGGCAGGAGTGCTGGTGGTGGGGGCCGGATGAGCGCGCGGGAGGTGGCCGTCACAGGGTTGGGGCTGGTCACGCCCGCGGGCGTGGGGGTGGCGGCGACATGGCAGGGGGTGCTCGACGGGTCGCCGACCGCGGTGCGCGATCCGGCGCTCGACGGCCTGCCGGTGGACTTCTGCTGCCGGGTGCCCGGCTTCGACGCGGACCAGCGCCTGGGACGGCGGCTGTCCTGGCGGCTGGACCGATGTGCCGCGATGGCGCTGGTGGCGGCCCGCGAGGCGGTGGCGGATGCCGGTCTCGGCGCGGGGAGCTGGGATCCGGTGCGGGTGGGGGTCGTACTGGGCGTGGGCACGGCGAGCATGGAGCGCTACGAGGAGGAGTTCGCCAAGATCTCCGGCGGGCGGGCCACCGAGATCTCACCGTTGGCCATTCCGCGCAGTGTGCCGAACATGGTCGCCGGTGAGGTGGGGATGGATCTGCGGGTGCGCGGACCGAATCTGACGGTCAGTACGGCGTGCGCCTCGGGGGCGACGGCTCTGGGTACCGCCCGGCAACTACTGCTCGCCGATGCCTGCGATGTCGTGGTGGCGGGCGGCAGCGAATCACTGTGCAGCCGCATTCCGGCGGCGTGCTTCCATCAGATGGGTGCGCTCTCGCGCCACGGCGACGATCCCGCGGCCGCCTCCCGCCCCTTCGACGCCGACCGGGACGGGTTCGTCCTGGGCGAGGGGGCCGGGGTGCTGGTCCTGGAGCGGCTGGAGCACGCGCGGGCCCGCGGAGCCCGCATCCGGTCCTACCTGGCGGGTTACGGGGCGTCCTGCGACGCGTATCACTTCACCTCGCCGCATCCGGAAGGGCGGGGGGCGGCGGAGGCGCTGGTGGTCGCTCTGGACGATGCCGGGATGGATCCGGGGGACATCGCGCACGTCAACGCCCATGGCACGGCCACGGTGTTGAACGACCGTGCCGAGGCATCGGCGCTGCGCCAGGTCTTCCGCCGCCCGCCACCGGTGACCGCGGTGAAGGGGACGCTGGGGCATGCGGCCGGCGGCGCGGGAGCGATCGAGGCGGCCTGCACGGTGCTGTCCCTGGAGGATCAGGTGGTCCCTCCGACGGCGAATCTGCACCGCCTGGATCCGGAGATCGAGCTGGATGTGGTCAGCAAGGCGCCGCGGCCGGTACGGATGACGGCCGCGGTGAGCAACGCGTTCGGCTTCGGGGGCCAGAACGCGGTACTGGTGCTGCGCTCGGCACCCTGACGTGGGCGGGACGGCGGCCGGAAGCGCCGGCAGCGCCCCGGCACGGTGAGTTCACGCGAATGCGCGCCTTTTCGCCCGTGCGCCGGTGCGCCCGCCTTCCGACGCTCCGACATACTGCAATGTACGGCGCATAAATAGGAAAATCATCCGTTGCGCGAGTGTGGTGGTGTGTGGCTCGGCGGAGCTGCCGGGCCGCGGCCGGCACACGGTCGAAGGAGTGATTCGTTGATCACGGTCACCGGTGCCACCGGTTTCCTCGGAGCACATCTGCTCGCCGGGCTGCTCCGCAGGGACGACCGCCCCGTCAGCGCCCTCGTACGGGACGATCCGGGCGCGGCCCGGGAGCGCTTGCTGCGGGCGGTGCGCAGTACGGGTGCCCGGTGGGAGGCCGCCGACTTCCACCGGCGGGTCACCCCCGTACGGATCGAGCTGGCCGCGCCCCGGCTCGGCCTGTCCGCCGAGGACCACCGCGCGCTGGCCCGGCGGACGCGGGAGCTGTGGCACTGCGCCGCGGACACCAGCCCGATGGGCCCGGTCGCGGCACTGCACCGGACCAACGTGGCGGGCACGGAGCACGTACTGCGCTTGCTGGACGCCGGTGAGCGCAGCGCTCGGCTGTTCCACATCAGTACCGCGTTCGTCGCCGGCGAGCGGCGCGAGGGGACCGTGTTCGAGGGCACCCTGGAAGAGGGGCGGTACGGGTTCGCCACCTCGTACGAGGAGTCCAAGTTCCGCGCCGAGGCGCTGGTGCGAGGCTGGGCGCGGGACCGGGGCCGGCCGGTGGTGGTGATGCGGCCGGGGGTGCTGGTGACGGACCGGCCCGCCGAGCCGGGTGAACCCCGCCACTGGTTGGCGGTCCAGGCCGCGCGGGCCGGTGTCCTCGGGCGGCAGGACCCCTCGCACGTGCTGCGGGCGGCCGGCCTTTCTCCCGAGGACATCAGCCTCCCCTATACGGCGCGGCTGCCGGGCCGGCCCGATGCCGTGGTCAACCTGCTGCAGGTGGACTGGGCGGCGGCCGCGATGCTGCGGTGTGCCGATGCGTGCCTCCCGGGGCGGTCACGGCCGGCGAGCGAACCATACGGCCAAGGGGGCCTGGTGGCGACGTACCACCTGACGCACCCTCACGACTATCCGGTCCAGGAGCTGCTGCGGATCGCCCTGGAGCCGTGCGACTGGCTCGACTTCGCGCTGGATCCGGATCTCGCACCGGAGGAGGTCCGGCCGCTGGAGCGGTTCCTCATGCGGCTCGCCGCCGGGCTGACGCCGTACTGGTGGGCCCGGCGCCGCTACGACCGCGCTCGTCTGGACGCGGCCACGACCGGTCTGGAGCCGCCGGCGGAACTGTCGGCGCAGTACCTGCGGTCGGGTATGGCGGCGCCCTCGCCACTGTCCTGTTCATCTGCCGGCGCTGTACCCGCCGGCGCGACAAGGAAGGGAGCCGTGACGGCTCATGTCCGAACTCGTGTCTGACCCCGTATCCGATGTCGTGTCTGCCCCCGTGTCCGACCCCGACTCCGCCCTCGGTTCCGGTGCCTATACCGAGATCTGTACGGTCCTGACGGAGACCTTCGGCGTCGAGCCGGATGCGCTTCGGCCGAGCGCGACGTTCGAGGAGCTCGACCTCGACTCGCTCGCACTCCTGGAGTTCGCCCTGGTGATGGGCGAGCGACTCGGCGTGAGCGGCGCGGACGCCGATCTGCGTCCGGCCATGACCCTCCGGGAGGCGAGCGCCTTCGTCGAGTCGCTCCGGCCGCAGGCCTGCCACGGCCCACGTCACCCGAGGTGACGGGCGGCGTTCCGGTCCGTGCCCGTGGGCTCTGTAGTTGACGGCTGCTCGTCGGCGGTGCCCTCCGGGGCGACGGTCCGTCCTGGGCGTGAGCGGGTTCGGCCGGGTGCCCACCAGTTGGCGCGCCCGGCGAGGCGCATCACGGACGGTACGAGCACACCGCGTACCACCGTGGCATCGACGACCACGGCCAGCGCGAGGCCGAACCCCAGCTCCTTCAGCAGCAGCACCCCTGAGGAGGCGAGCGCGCCCATGGCCACCGCCACGGCGAGCGCGGCCGCGGTGAACAGCCGGCCGGTCCGGGCGATGCCGTGCACGACCGAGGCGGTGGTGTCTCCGGTGACCCGCCAGTGCTCCTGGATACGGGAGAGCAGAAACAGCTCGTAGTCCACGGAGAGGGCGAACGCCACGCTGAACAGCAGCAGCGGAATGGTCATGTCCAGCGTGCCCGTGGTGGCGAAGTCGCCCAGCAGCCACCGAAGATGACCGTCCTGGAAGACGAGGACGATGCCGCCGAGGGCCGCGGTGAGACTCAGGGCGGCCACCGCGACGACCTTCAGCGGGAGGACGACGCTGCGGGTGAAGAGGAACACCACCGCCATGGTTCCCGCGGCGATCAGCGCCCCGGCGAGCGGCAGCCTGCTCAGCAGCGCGCCACGGGCATCGACGACCTGCGCGGCCCAGCCGGCCAGGTGCGCGGGTCCGGGCGACGGCAGCGCGCGGACCGCGCGCACCACGTCGGCCGCGCGCTCCGACTGGGGATCCGCCGTCATCGTCAGCGTCACCACGGTCCCGGGCACCCCGCTGCCGGGCGAGGCCTCGGTCGGCCGGGATCGGACTCGCGGAGCGGCGGCCCCCGCGGCCCCGGACGGACGTGCCCGGGCAGCCCTCTCGCCGTCCGCGTAGCGGCCCGTCACCATCGCCGCGCTGCGCACACCGGGCAGCGCGGACAACCTCCTGCCGTAGGCGTCCAGCTCCGCCCGTCCGGCGACCGGATCGGCCCGCGGAAGCACCACGGCCAGCGAACGCTCGCCGGAGGTCCGCCACTCCCGGCGGATGAGCTCCCCCGTCGTGCGGGCCTCGGCGCCGCCGGGCAGGATCCGCTCGTCGGCCAGCCCCAGCCGGCCGTTCCCGAGCGGCAGCACCAGCACCGCCAGCAGCACCAGGCAGCCCGCTCCCCACCACAGCGGGCGCCGGGTGACCGCCGTGGCCACCGCACGCCACAGCGGGCTGGCCGCGCCGATCGTCGGCGCCGGTACCCACCGCAGACGCCCGAACGGATCCAGCGACGCGACGCGCGGCCCCCAGCACGCCAGTACGGCCGGCAGCACGACCACCGCGGTCAGCGCCGCCAGCAAGGCCACCGCCATCCCCGCGTACGCCATCGAGCGCAGGAAGGCGAAGGGGAACACCAGCAGCGCGGCCAGGGCAGCGGTCACCGTACCGGCCGACACCGCGACCGTACGGCCGGCCGTCGCCACGGTGGCCCGCGCGGCCTCCGGTGGTACCAGGCCCCGCGCCCGCTCCTCGCGGAACCGCGCGACGATGAACAGCGCGTAGTCCACCGCGAGCCCGAAGCCCAGCGCCCCGATGAGGTTGACGGCGAACACCGAGACGTCCGTGACGGCGGTGAGCACCCGCAGCACCGCCAGCGCGCCGACCGCCGACAGCCCGCCCACCACGACCGGCAGCAGCGCGGCCACCAGTGACCGGAATGCCACGGCCAGGATCGCGAAGGTCAGCGGGGCCGCGATCAGCTCCGCCCGCACCAGGTCCGTACGCGCCTGTTCGGTGGACTGCGCCAGGCTCCAGGCGGGCCCGCCGGCCCGGATCTCGAAGGGGCCGCCCTGTCGGGCGTAGTGCGGCACCAACCGCTGCGCCGTGCGGGCCGTGGCGGTCTCGCTGCCGTCCAGATCGATCCGTACAAGGGCGGAACGGCCATCGGCCGACGGCGGCGCCTGGGCCGCGGCGGTCCAGTACGAGCGCACCCGGGACACTCCCCGCTCGGCGGCCAGCCGCTCCGTGATTCCGCGTCCCGCCTCCTGTGCCGCCGGGCTGTCGAGCGAGAGCCGGGCGGATTTCAGGCGGAGTACCAGGAGCAGTTCCGGTCGGTCGGCCCCGTAGCGAGCGGCCCAGGTCTCGGCCCGCGCGGAGGGCGTCCCCGACGCGGTGAACCCCCCGGCGGAGAGCCGCTCGCCCAGTCCCCACGCCACCCCGCCGAACAGCACGCACAGCATTCCGGCCGTGATCAGCACCCGCCGCGGATACCGCACGCCCCAGTCGCCGAACGAGCGCTCCGGCCGCCGACCGCTGTCGCCTCCGCCGCATTTCCTCCGCATCTGCACCATGTTCCGGCCACACCCCAAACGGGGTGACATGACGCGCCGTCAGGAGTCGACCGGAACGGTACGGCATGGGGCAGCCGGGCGGACCGCGCCCTCAGCCGCTGCCGTGCCCCGGCCCTTGAGGCCATGCCGCCCGGCGGCGCGGACCACGACGACGCGCCGCGGTCCGCGCCTGGCAGACTCCCCTTCCGGAGTCGAGAAGTCGACCCGTTCGCCAGTTCACCAGATCACCGGTTCGCCGATTCACTGATCCGCCGGTCCGCCGGTCCAAGAGGAGGAGCCTTCGTGGGAGAGGCGCTGTACGTACGTTTTCAGGGGACCACGCGCAGTCCGCACGGGCACTTCCCCGGCATCTTCGCCCTCGCCAACGGCCTCGCCCGCGAAGGCAGGCTCACCGACGCGCAGTACCGGTTCTGGCGCGCGGGCAACGACTGGTACGACACCCACTTCACCAACCCCTCCGACGTCGATCCCACCGTCTACGACCGCGATCTCCACCCAGGGGCGGTGGCCTGGTTCAAGGCCACCGCCGTGCACCTCCTCGAACGGGCGGAGGGCTACCTCGACCTGCTCGCCCAGCATGAAGTGCCGTGCGAGCGGGTCGAGTCCACCGACCCGGGGCGGATCATCTACGAGGACGACGAGCAGGTCGTGGTGGTGCCCGTCACCCCGCTCCCCGGTCACCCCGCAGCAGCGCCTCGCCCAGCGATCTGAGGGTGTGGTGCACGGTCCCGCCCGTGCGGTTCGAGGCGATCAGGCCGGCCTCTCGGAGTATCGCGGTGTGGTGGGTCGCCGTGGCCGGTGAGACGTTCAGCCGGCGGGCCAGTTCGGAGGTGGTGCAGCCGGCGGCGACGACCTCCAGCGCCGCCGCCCGGGTGTGCCCCAGTAGGGCGGCGCACGGGCTCTTCGCGCCGGTCCGTGCGCGGTCGTCGCCGGTGGCGTGCGCCCAGTCGGGGCTGCGCTCGACGGGATACACCAGGACCGGCGGCAGCTGCGGATCTCTGAGCATGATGGGGCTGCGCCAGCAGAAGAAGGACGGGATCAGCCGCAGCCCCCGCCCCTGCAGCCGGACCTCACGGTCCACGCTCGCGGTCCGCAGTTCCAGTACGGGCGGTTGCCAGCGCAGCTGCGGGTGCAGGGTGCTCAGCAGCCGCTGTACTCCGCCGCACTGCAGGTCCCGGCTGCGCTTCGACCGGTCCGCCTCGATGTCGCCGCGCAACCGGGTCTCGTACGGATGGATGGCGGCGGTGTAGTAGTCGCGCACGGCGTCCGCGATGTGCGGCAACCTCCTGGAGTCCAACTCCCGTACCCACAACGGTACTTGCCGGGAGCCGGCAAGCCGTGCGAGGTCGGTGCGGAGCCGGCTGCGCGGGGTGGCCGCCAGGTCCTGGAGGCCCTCCTCCAGACCGCGAGCCGAGGATTCGGGCGTGAGGAAGTCGGGGCTGTAGCCGCGTGGTGGCGCGAGGGCGAGCAGACCGCGGGCCCGGTCGTCGAGCCGCGGCAGGGTCCGCTGCCGCCAGCGGGCGAAGGCCGGCGCGCCACAACGGGTCTGCAGGAGGTGCAGGCTGAGCAGGACCTCCCACAGCGGGTCGGGCCGTTCGGCGATATGCGTCCTGGCGAGATCTTCCAGGCTGAAGTGAATGCGCACGGTCATCCGTGCTCCCCCGTTCCCCCGGTCACAGGTCACCGCTGGTCGGTGCGGTGGCCCATCGGTTTTCAGCCTACGACGTGACCCTTCGCGGTCAAGGAAACGGTGAAGGCACCGCTGCCAGGTGTCGGTGGCCGGGCGTGAGCGGGGTGCGGTCGTACGGGAGCCGGGGGTGGCGGGGCCCCTCGGGCCCGGTTTCCCGGGCCCGGTGTGCGGGTGGCTTCAGTGCGCGATGCCGTCGATCAGTTCGCGCGCGCCCTGGCGCAGCAGGGTGACCGCCACGGACGTGCCGAGCGTCTCCGGGGTGAGCGGTCCGGCCCATTCGTGCGCGTTGAGGACCGTCTTGCCGTCCGGGGTGAACACGCAGGCCCGCAGCGAGAGTTCACCGCGCCGGTCGGTGGTGGCGTAGCCGGCGATCGGGCTGTTGCAGTGGCCCTGCAGGACGTGCAGCAGCATGCGCTCGGCGGTGGTCTCCTGGTGTGTCCGGGGGTGGCCCAGACCGCTCACGGCGTCGATGGTTTCGGTGTCGCCCTCGCGGCACTGGAGCGCCAGTACTCCCGCGCCGACGGGCGGGCACATCTCGTCCACGGACAGGATCTGGGTGATCACATCCGTACGGCAGATGCGCTCCAGCCCGGAGACCGCCAGCAGCAGCGCGTCGGCTTCGCCGGCCGCGAGCTTCTCCATGCGGCGGTTGGCGTTGCCGCGCATCGGCACACACTGCAGATGCGGGTGGGAACCGGCGAGCTGGGCGATCCGGCGGACCGACGAGGTGCCGATGCGGGTGCCCGCGGGGAGCTCGTCAAGGGTGCGCCCGCCCGGGTGGATCAGCGCGTCACGGACGTCGTCGCGCTTCAGGAAGGCCGCGAAGGTCGTACCGGCCGGCAGCGGGCGGTCGCCGGGGATGTCCTTGACGCAGTGCACCGCGAGGTCCGCCTCACCGGCCAGAAGGGCGGCGTCGACCTCTTTGGTGAACGCCCCCTTGCCCTCGACCTGGGAGAGCGCGCCCATCCAGCGGTCACCGGTCGTCTTGACCGGGATGACCTCGGTGGCGATGCCGGGGTGGAGCGCGCCGAGTTCGGCGCGGACGCGCTCGACCTGGGCCAGGGCCATCGGCGAGTCGCGGGAGACGATGCGAATCAGTTCAGGGGCGGACATGCGCCCACGATAGACCGTCAGGTCCACGCCACGGTCACCAGCGGGCCCCCCGCGGCCGAGCAGTTGGCGACGGGATGCGCAGGGACGCCGATCGGGCCCGTACGCCCCTGATCCACCGGACCGGATCTGGTTCCGGGCCCTTGCGCCGACTGGGTGAGCGGGCGTCAGGCCGGGGCCGCCGAGTGCGGCGGCCGGTCGTCCTCAGTGCCTCGCCCACGGGTGCCGCAGCCGGATCCAGACGTCCCTGGCCCGCCGCCCCGCTTCGGCACGGCTCCTGGCGACCAGCTGGTGAGCCTGCTCCTCCGTCTCCACCATCGGGCCGGAACCACGCAGCGGTCTGCCCGCCGTCTCGTGGAGGAAGAAGGTCGCGATCAGCCCGATGACCCCGGCGGCCATCAGGTAGTAGGCCGGGATCATGTCGCTGCCGGTGGCCTGCACCAGCGCGGACACGAACAACGGCGTCGTACCGCCGAAGAGCGAAACCGAGATGTTGAAGGAGATGGACAGCGCTCCGTAGCGCAGCCGGGTGGGGAACAGCGCCGGCAGCGTGGAGGCGGACGTGCCGGCGAAGCACACCAGCAGGAGCCCCAGGATCAGGCAGCCGAAGGCCGGCGCCAGAATGCCGCCGACGCGGATGAGGAGCACCGCGGGCACCGCGAGGGCGATCAGCGCGGCGCTGCCCGCCATGAAGACGGGCCGTCGGCCCCATCGGTCGGAGGTGCGGCCCACGGTGGTGATGGTGAGCGCCACGACGATCATGGTGCCGAGTACGAGCAGTTGGGCGGTGAGGGCGTCCTCGCCGAGGGTCTCGGTCATGAACGTCGGCAGGTACGACGTCACCATGTAGTTGGTGACGTTGTAGAGCAGCACCAGGCCCATACAGATCAGCACCGCCTGCCAGTGCCGGGTGAAGATCTCCTTCAGCCGGCCCCTGCCGGACTGCCGGGCCTCCTCCACCGGATCCTCGCCGCCCGTGGCGCGGACCTCCTCCGCGTCGTGGTGGGCCTGTTCCGCCTCACGCTGGAAGGCCGGGGTCTCCTCCAGTCGCAGTCGCATGTACAGGCCGATCAGCCCCAGCGGTCCGGCGACCAGGAACGGCAGCCGCCAGCCCCAGTCCACCAGGCCGTCGTCGCCGAGCACGGCCGTGAGGACGGTCACCAGTCCGGAGCCGAGCGAGTAGCCGACGAAGGTGCCGAAGTCGAGCCAGCTGCCGAGGAATCCGCGCCGGGTGTCCGGGGCGTATTCGGCGATGTACGTAGTCGCTCCGGCGTATTCGCCACCGGTGGAGAAGCCCTGCACCAGACGGCAGATCAACAGCAGAATCGGTGCGGCGAAACCGATGGTGTTGTAAGAGGGCAGGAATCCGACGGCGAAGGTGCTGACCGCCATCATGATCATGGTGGCGGCGAGTACGCGCTGGCGTCCGATACGGTCACCGAGCGGCCCGAATACCAGGCCGCCGAGCGGCCGGACGAGAAAGGCCGCCGCGAATGTGGCGAACGTCGAGACCACCTGGGCACCCGGAGAGCTCGACGGAAAGAACACTTTGCCCAAGGTTCCCGCCAAATAGGCGTAGACCCCGAAGTCGAACCACTCCATGGTGTTGCCCAGCGCGGCCGCCGACACCGCCCTGCGCACCGCGGGTCGGTCGGTGACCGTCACGTCCTCGGCGCTCAGCGGCTGCTTGCGGCGGCGCAGCAGGGTGCGGAGCATGCGATCGGTGGCGGCGGTACCCCCACGGGCCGGATTCCGGCCCTTTCTCGGATTCGACGGTCTCCGGCCTCCGGCGCTCATTTCATCCCGTCAGCAGAGCGGATGCGGTATGCGGTACCTCATGAAAGTCGGTGTCAGCGGTGGCTCATTATTCCCCGCGTATTCCGTATCGGAAGAAGGAGCGGACTGCCGCGTGTCGTCGTCTTCAGTTCGTCTCCCTTTCGAGCCGAATCCCTTCGAATCCCTTCAGGTCGTCTCCCTTCCAGCGGTATGGCGATGCCCAGACCGGCGGCGGGCGCCGGCCTGGGCGTGTCCGGTTGCACCTGCGCGGAACGGAGGAATGGCCTCCGGGTGCGCATCGGACGGGTGTCAGGCGTGTCTGTACGAGGAGAGGTGGGCGAAGACCACCACGTTGTCGACGTAGTCCTTGACCTTCCTGTCGTATGCGCCGCCGCAGGTGATCACCCTGAGCTGGGCGCTCGGAGAGTCGGCGTAGACCCGGTCGTTGGGGAACCGCGCCTTGTTGAAGGTCTCGACGGAGTCGACCTTGAACGTCGCGATCATGCCGTCCTCGCGGGTGATGTTGATCGCGCTGCCGGGCTTGAGCGATTCGAGTTGCATGAACACCGCCGGTCCGGTCTTGGTGTCCACGTGTCCGGCGATGATCGACGAGCCGCGCTCACCCGGCGTCGCACCGTCCTTGAACCAGCCCACGAGGTTCCGGTTTCCCGCGGGCGGTGCGTCGAGCTGGCCGGTCGGACCGATCGTCAGCTGCGTGAAGGGCGCGTCGACGGCGATCGCCGGGATCGTCACCCGCTTCGGCAGGGAGCGGGGCAGAGCCAGGCCGGCGGACTGGTCGGCGGGGTGGGCCGCCCTGGGCGAGGCGGAGGCGGCGACGGCGGTGGAGGACTGCGGCTTGGGATCTGCCGAGGTGTCCACGGAGTTGTAGACGAGGAGGGAGCCCAGCAGGAACGCCGCCGCGGACCACAGCAGGCCCCGGCCGACGGGACGGGTCGCGGAGACGGCGGTGCGGGGTGGGTTCGTGCTCGGCTGGGGCGGCGACTGCTGGGCGGTCATGTGAGGGTGCCTTTCGTGAACGGGGCGGCGGCGAGGCGTGAAGGGGAAGCGGAACGCAATCGCCGCGGCCACCGTCCACGAGGAACGGTGGCCGCGACGGCGCAGCGGCCTCCGTACGGGGCAGCCTTGTCAGGCCGCCGCGGAGCCCGAGGCGTTACGACGGCGCAGCATGTAGGCACCGGCACCAAGACCACCGAGCATCAGCACCGAGCCGGCTGCCAGGCCACTGTTGGTCGCCAGGCCACCGCCACCGGTGTGAATGCCACCGCGCGGCTTGCGGTGGTCGCCGTAGCCGCCTCGACCGTGGTCGCCGTAGCCACCCCGGCCGTGGTCGCCGTAGCCACCCCGGTCGTGGTCGCGCCCGTAGCCGCCCCGGTCGTGGTCGCCGTAGCCGCCGTGGTCACGGCCGCCGTCGCGCCCGTGGTCCCGGCCGCCGCCACGGCCGTGGTCGTCGTCATCCCAGTCGTTGGCCACGGTCTTGGCCAGGAAGCCGCCACCGGTGTGCACCCCACCGCTCGGACGGTGCCGGTGGCAGTAGCGGCCGTAGTCACGGTCGTGCCCGTAGCCGCGGCCGTACTCACGATCGCCGTCGCGGCCACCGTCGCGGCCCTTGTCACGACCGTTGTCGTGGCCGCCGTCACGACCCTTGTCACGACCATTGTCGTGGCCGCCGTCACGACCCTTGTCACGACCGTTATCCCGGCCATTGTCACGGCCCTTGTCACGACCGTTATCCCGACCGTTATCCCGGCCATTGTCACGACCGCCATCGCGGCCGTGGTCACGGCCGTAGTCGCGGCAGTGCCTGTCGCGGTCGTGGCCGCGGTCACGGTCACGGTCGCGGTCGCGGTCGCGGTCGTGGTCGCGGTCGTGGTCGCTGGAGGAGGAACCACCCGCGGCGTTGTCCTCCATGATCATGGCATTTGCGGCTGGAGCAGAGATTGCAAGGACCGCCGTGATGGCGGCCGAAGCGAACAGTGTGCGAGCAGTGCGCATGAGGACATGTTCCTTTCGGCACGACTGCGAAGGCTGACTCTTTGTCGGCACATCGGAATCGCAGTAGCGACGTGATCACCGTCAGCCGAATCGGGGCCTCGCACCACCGGAGAACGTCGCATTCGGGGGAGCCCCTGGGCTCTTCGGGTGGCGGAAGGCAGCGGATTCACCCGTTGGATGGCGCGCGTCGTCGGCGTGTCGCGCTACGAGTGGGCTAAAGGGGCTCCAGCGCCCGTCCGGGGCGCCGCGATGCGCGCTGAACGACCGCTGCGCACGGCCCCCTCCGCGACACGCCGAGGCCCTTGCCGCCGTTCCCCACCACGTTCGGCGCGGCCCCGCGGACGCCGACGGCACGCGCAGTCGGGAGGCGCTCCCGTACGGGTGGGGGCGGCATGCCCCAGGCGACCCGCGGGCACCGCCGCCTGCCCGTCGAGCGCCGCGCGCCCGGTTCCCGAACTCGCTCCAGAACAATGCCCTTTGGACCGATCGACAGCGAGGCACACACCACTCAACTGATACGCAATCAGCTACCTTCAATGAAGGGAAACATCAGCCTGAGAGCCCCCAAAATCCTTTTACCGAAGTGCAATTGCGCAGAACACGGCGGCGGCTGCTTCCCCTCTCCCCCGCCCCCTACCCCCCTGCCCCTGCCCCGTCCCCCACACCTCCTCAAAGGAAGGACATCCGTCACCCGAATTGCGGAATTCCTACGACTGACCGGACGCATCCGCATGCGGCGGCCCTCGATGCTGCACAAGAAACACCGAGGGCCGCCGTTTCGCCCCACCGCTCAGGTGGCGCTGTCCCTGAGCGCCTTCTCGACGATCGCCTCCAGCCGGGAGTGGTGAGCACCGCGCCAGTAGACACGGCCGCACGAGGTGCACTGCGCGAAGACGTCGTACGTACGCTGGGTGCCGTGTTCGAGGTGCTCGCGGACCGAGTCCTTGTCGGCGTCGGCCAGCCGGCCGTTGCAAGCGGTGCAGCGCGTCCATGGCGCGAGCGTGGGGGCGAAGCGCTCCAGTACGTCCCGGAGTTGGTCATCGGGCCGGTCGCTGTAGACGAACGCGCCCGCCCAGATCTCCCGCCGGCGCAGCAGCCCCCGGTCCCGGGAGAGCAGCACCCGCTGTTCCTTCGCCGAGAGCGCGGCCAGCGCCGCATCGCCGGGGTCCTCGTTCGTGTACGTCGCGTCCACGCCGAGCAGCCGCAGCCTGCGCGCGAGCGTGCCGAGGTGGACGTCGAGCAGGAACCGAAGCGGCGCGCCGGGGACCCGCTGCGGACGGTCGACGCCGTGCACCTCGATGCTCTCCCCCGCGCCGGGGATGTGGGAGGCGGAAACCTCGACGCCGTCCACGATGAACCGCCCGACCTCGGTGAGGGGGACGCCCAGCGACTCCACGACATGGCCGAGTGTCGATGATCCGTCGGTCACCACGGGCGTACGGGCGGCGCTGTGCTCCGCCGCGACGAAAAGGTGCAGCTCAGGGGCGAAGCTGAAGTGGATTACGGGTCCGTTCACGCCGGCCAGCATGTCATCGCCCGGCCCGGGCCGGCCAGCGGATTCCCGCCCGTCACAGGCGGCGGGGCAGGCCCTCGGGCGTCCCGCCGCCCGCTGCCTGGGGACCGCTGCCGGTCGAAGATCCGTCGTATCGGATCTGGCTACATACGGACCGTAGCGGTCCGCGCTCCGGATTGTGCACGGTGGAGCAGGCCCCGCTCCCCCATCGCCCCTAGCCTCGCTGCCACCGCATCACCACCATCACCATCACCACGAGGGGCGGTACCGGTGAACTGGCTCATCCACGACTACCGCGAGAAGGATCTCGCCGAAGTGGTCCACCTGATCGACTCCACCGCCGAGCTCGGCCAGGAGTCCGTCTTCTCGCTCGCCGAGTGCATCAGCGCGCTGACCTCGCGGCAACCCGCCGTGGTGGCCGTCCACCAGGGTGCCCCCATCGGGGCCGCGCTCGCGTGTGTGGCGGGTGAGCGGGGCTGGGTGATGCGGATCGCGATCTCGTCGGCATGGCGCGGCCGGGGGCTGGCGAGCGCGCTGCTGGTCGAGCTGGAGCGGCGGCTGATCGCCGCCCGGGTCAGCCGCATCGCCTACGTACTGCCGGAGGAGGACCTCCTCGGCGAGGGCCTGCTCAACGCGGGCTATACGCGCCAGCCGGCGGTGGCCTACTTCGAGAAGGTCGAACCGCACCACGGGCCCGCGGCGAGCCTCCTGGAGGACCTCGGCGGACGGTTCCTGCCCGTCGATCTGTGGGCCAAGGTGGCCGGCATGGAAGCGGAGAAGGACCTGATCGAACGGCGGGTCGTGCTGCCGCTGGCGGAACCGGAGCGGGCCGCCCGGCACGGGGTCCGGCCGCCGCGGGCGATCGCCTTGTTCGGCCCCCCGGGGACCGGGAAGACCACCTTCGCGCGGGGCATCGCGGCCAAGCTCGGCTGGCCGTTCGTCGAGCTGCTCCCGTCCCGGCTGGCCGATGAGGGCAATCTCGCGGCGGCGCTGCGCAGCGCGTTCGCCCGGATCGCGGAGCTGGAACGGGTGCTCGTCTTCATCGACGAGGTCGAGGAGATCGCGCCGGTCCGCCACGAGCCCGCGCAGCCGGGCGGACTGCACGGGGTGACCAACGAGCTGCTCAAGCTGATACCCGGCTTCCGGGAGCGGGACGAGCGACTGCTGGTCTGCGCGACCAACTCGATCCGCTCGCTGGACCCGGCGTTCCTGCGCCCCGGCCGGTTCGACTACCTGATCCCGATCGGTACGCCGGACGCGGCGGCCCGCTCCGCCATCTGGTCCCGGTACACGGACGGCCGGGCCGATGTGGATGTGGCGGCGCTGGTGGCGGCCAGCGAGCTGTTCACCCCGGCCGACATCGAACACGCCGCCCGGGTGGCGGCCCAGGCCTCGTTCGAGCGGGACCTGGAGGCGGTCGGCGTCGGCTCGGCCGTACACGGGCGGCTCGGCGCGAGCACCGAGGACTATCTCGCCGCCATCGCCCAGTGCCGGCCGACCGTCACCCCCGCGATGATCGACGAGTTCAGCGCGGACATCACCGCCCACGCCCGCTGCTGAACGAGCGGCGCGCCCCGCCGCTCCTGACACGACGGGCTCGGGGCTCGGGGGCTCGGGGGCTCGGGCCGACCGTCGTCCTATCGCCGTACCTCCGGACGGCACCACGACCGCATCCGGTACGACGACCGCGTCCGGTACGGAGCCCGCATCCGACGCGACGACAGGACGACGGCCGCGCACTGCGTGCGGAGGACATGGCGCGATGCGGCTCCTCCGCCGGGCGGATGCTGATGCCACCGGGTGTACGTACGGTGCTGAAGAGAGCCGGGCGACGGACTTCGCCGGAATTCGAGAGAGCGGCAGGCAAGGCATGCGGGACATCGTCGATCTGGGCGCCTTCGGTGCGGACTTCACCGCGGACCCATACAAGTACTACGCCAAGCTGCGCGCCCAGGGGCCGGTGCACCGTGTGCGGATCCCTGATGGGCCGGAGGCGTGGCTGGTCGTCGGACACGAGGCGGTCAGGGCCGCGCTGACCGACGACCGCATCAGCAAGAACTGGCGCCGGTCCGGCATGCTGGGCGAGGCCGGCGAGGAATCGGCACTGTTCACGAACATGCTGGACGCGGACCCGCCGCATCACACCCGGCTGCGGAAGCTGGTGGCCAAGGAGTTCACGCCCCGCCGTGTGGAGGCGCTCCGACCGCGGGTGCAGCAGATCACCGATGAGCTGCTCGACGCGATGCTCGCCGCGCCGGACGGCCGTGCCGATCTCGTGGCGGCGCTCGCCTTCCCGTTGCCGATGACCGTCATCTGCGAGCTCATCGGCGTGCCCACCATCGACCGGGAGGCGTTTCGCCACTGGTCGAACGAGCTGGTCGCGCCGACGAGCGAGCAGGCGGTGCAGGCGGCGAGTCTCGCGATGTCCGAGTACCTCGTCGATCTCATCGAAGCCACCCGCAACAGCCCCGGCGACGGCCTGCTCAGTGCGCTGATCCGCACCAGCGACGAGGACGGCGACCAGCTCTCCCGCGAGGAGGTGGTCGGCACGGCGTTCCTGCTGCTGGTCGCCGGCCATGAGACGACCGTGAGCCTGCTGTCCAACGGCGTGCGCGCCCTGCTGCAGCACCCCGCCCAACTGGCCGCCCTCCGGGCCGACTACTCGCTCCTCGACAACGCCGTGGAGGAGATGCTCCGCTACGACGGCCCGGTGGCCACGGCCACTTGGCGCTTCACCGCGGAACCGGTCGACATCGCCGGCACCCGGATCCCCGCCGGCGAGAACGTGCTGGTCGCCCTGGCCTCCGCCTCCCGTGACCCCGAACGCTTCGCGGCCGCCGACGACTTCGACATCACCCGCGACGCCCGCGGCCACGCCGCCTTCGGTCACGGCATCCACTTCTGCCTCGGTGCCCCGCTGGCCCGTCTGGAGGCACGCATCGCCATCCGGTCCCTCTTGGAGCGCTGCCCCGACCTCGCGCTGGACACCGACCTCGACGCCCTGACCTGGCGCGCCGGCATGCTCATCCGGGGAACGGAGCAGCTGCCGGTGCGCTGGAAGGCGTAGACACGCGGCGTGGTCGTCGCCCCCACTGGCGGGCGACCACGCCCCTCCTCCCTCCCTCCTCTCGCTCCCCCCTCCACTTCCCTTCCCCCTTCTAGTCAACTTTGACTAGACTCCTGAACGTGACAGATGTGAGCGACATCAGCGAGAAGACCATCCCGATCCTGCCGTGCCGCACCATCCAACCCGTGCTCGACTTCTACGGCGCCCTCGGCTTCGAGGTGACGTTCCAGCAGAACAGCCCCAACCCCTACGCCGTCGTCGAACGCGGCGGCATCCAGCTCCAGTTCTTCGGGATGAAGCACTACGATCCGGCCGGTTCCTTCAGCACCTGCTACGTCCGGACCCATGACGTCGACGGCCTGTACGAGACGTTCAAGACCGCCCTCAAGGCGGCGTACGGGCGACTCCCGACCCGGGGGCTACCGCGCATCGGGCCGCTGAAGGACACCTCGTACGGCACCCGGCAGTTCCTCATGTCCGATCCGGGCGGCAACTGCCTCCGTATCGGCCAGCAGACGAGCAGCGACCTGCACCACCGCCCCTCCCCCAAGGAAACCTTCACCCGGGCCCTTCACCATGCGTCTCTCCTCGCGGACTCGAAAGAGGACCTGACGGGAGCCGCAAAGATCATCGACCGGGCACTGGCCCTGGAGGACGAGCACCCCACACCAGTGCAACTACTGCGCCTCCTGGTCCTGCGCGCGGACACCGCCCGGCGCCTCGGGGACGAACACACCGCGGCGTCCGCACTGCGCAAGGCCACCGCCATCCACCTCACCACCGAGGAACGGCACTCGGTCCACGACGACCTCATGCGCCTTGAGGAGCTGCGCGCCTAGGCCCCAGGCCTGTCGCCCGAACGCATGGGTGACGCGGCCGTCCGGGGCGTGCCGCCACTGTCGCGGCGGCCGACCCGGACGGCTGCGTTTCAGCACCGGACGGCTGCGTTTCAGCAGCTGAGGTTGTCGCCGGGCGTGGTCCCCAGGATCTGCACAAAGCTCTTGTAGTTGTCGATTCGACTCTGCACCTGGCCGGGATTTCCGCCGTTGCATTCCAGGGACCCGTTGATGCTGCGAATGGTCTCGCCGAATCCGGCACCCGTGACCATCGCCTGGTGCGGAGTCATGGTGCCCGGTCCGGTCTGGGTGTTCCAGTACCAGAGCGCGGTCTTCCAGGCGACGGCGGGATCCTGCTCCACCAGGTAGGGATTGTTGAGCAGATCGATGCCCAGCGCGTCGCCCGCCGCCTTGTAGTTGAAGTTCCAGCTGAGCTGGATCGGGCCGCGCCCGTAGTAGGCGGCCTGACCGGCCGGGCATCCGTAAGGCTGGGTGGCATCGCAGTAGTGGGGGTAGTTGCCGGTGTTCTGCTCCACCACGTACACGAGGCCGCCCGTTTCATGGCCCACGTTCGCGAGGAAGGCCGCGGCTTCCTGGCGCTTCACGGTATCGCTTCCGGTGTTCGCGAACTCCGGGTACGCGCTGAGCGCGGCGGTCAGGCCGCTGTACGTGTAGAACGGATTCCGGTTCGGGAACATCTGGTTGAACTGCGCCTCGCTGACGACGAATTCCTCGGCTCGCACCTCGGCGCCGGCCGGCGCTGCGGCGCACGAGGAAGAGCAGTGCACCGTGGCTGCCGCGGTCGACGTCGGCGCAACGAGGGCGACACCCGCGGCCAAGGCGGCGGCGCTCAGCAGCGCAGCGGTACGAGATCTCATAGCAGGACTCCTTCGAGCGCGGCCGGCCTCCGGACGGGCCGGGCGCAACGGCCGCTGTGGGGGGGGAGAAGAGGAATCGCCTTACGCGGCACGCTGATTGACGTGCCGCCGGGCATGGGCGACCGCGCTCTGCGGCCCTCGCGAGTTGCGGTCTAGACCAACCCCAGGCTATGGGTGGCCACTTGAGCATGTCCAGACCAATGCACTGATCCGCTGGAGACCAGGCGCCGCTCGAGGCCAGGCGCCGCCGAGCAGGGCACCGCCGACGCCGTCCGAGCGCGCCCGACTTCGCCCGGCCGCACCCGACCGCACCCGACCGCCGAGAGAGCGCTGCGCCGGTGCCGCAAAAAACCAGGGGGAATCAGCGCACGTGTGCGAGAGTGACGCGATGATGCGAACAATCGGGCTGCTCGGAGGCATGAGCTGGGAGTCCACGGCGGAGTACTACCGGCTGCTCAACGAGCTGACGCGCGAGCGCCTGGGCGGTCTGCACTCATCTCGCTGCGTGCTGCACTCCGTGGACTTCGCCGAGATCGAGAAGCTGCAGGCGGCAGGTCACTGGGAACAGGCCGCGAAGATCCTCGCCGAGGCGGCCAAGGCACTGGAGGCGGCCGGCGCGGACCTGCTGCTGATCTGCACCAACACCATGCACAAGGTCGCCGACCAGGTGGCCGCCGCCATCACCATCCCCCTACTGCACCTCGCCGACACCACGGCGGATGCGGTACGCGAAAACGGCCTGCGCCGCATCGGGCTGCTGGGCACAGCCTTCACCATGGAGCAGGATTTCTACCGCGGCCGCCTGGAAAGCCACGGGCTGGAGGTGCTGGTCCCGGATGCGGCCGGACGAGACACCGTCCATCAGGTGATCTACCAGGAGCTGTGCCTCGGCATCGTCCGCGAGGAATCCCGTGCGTCCTTCATGGCCGTCATCAACGACCTCGTAGCCGCCGGAGCCGAGGGCATCATCCTGGGTTGCACCGAGATCGAGCTGCTCATCGGCCCCGAACACTCCCCGGTCCCGGTCTTCCCGACCACCCGACTCCACGCCGAAGCGGCTGTCACCCGCGCCCTCGCCGACTTCCGGGAGCCCGCATGACGACCGCCAACTCCCAGAAATCCACAGATTTTTGGGTGGGGCCGAGGTTTGAACTCACGACAGGTACGCTGACGTGGTGTCGCGCAGCGAGTTAGAACGTCTGGCCAGGATCCGGATAGAGATCACCGGAGAGACCCTGGAACGCGCCATGGCCGTGCTCGGAGGGGAGCTCACCCCTCCGGAGCCGGCTCCCGAGCCCTCCCCCGCTCCCGGACACGACTCCGAACACGATGCAGACCGCAGCCGGCGGGGCGAGCCTGACACGGACGGCACGACCGACCCGGCGGGGGCGACCGACACGAGCGGCACGACCGGTGCGACCGGTGCGACCGGTGCGACCGGTGCGACCGGTGCGATCAGCGCAGGCACCGAGACCGACGGCGATACCGCCACCCCCGACGTTCAACGGAAGCGTCAGCGACGCGACCACCTCCGCGGCCTCTGATCACGATCCGCCGCCGAGCCCCCACCGCGGAGTCGAGCATCGGCAGGCAGGCGGCCGGGCGAGCGGGCAATCAGACAGACAGACACCACGTAAACCCGTCAGGGGCAGCTGGCCGCAATCAGCCGACAACGCTGCGTCACCATGGCGATCCAGCTCTCCCCGCAGAACGAACGATGGCCTGGCCCCGGCCAGGGCGGCTAGCGCCAGGCCAGGCTCACGCTCACGTGACGAGGGGCCGCGCCAGCAGCGGTGTGCTCAGTACCTGGTGCCCCCCGCTGGCCAACATGCGGACCTCGCCGCGGTCACTGATCTCCGCGCGCACGATCCCCGACTCGTCCTCGTAGACCGGGTACCCGCCCGCTCCGGCCCGCTCGGTACGCCGGACGATCACCACGTCGTCCTCCACGGCGGAAGCTTGAAATACCAGCTCATAGCGTTCCGGGTAATCCATCGGGGCCTCCCGATACTGCTCGGCAGGTGCTCGGGCGTCGCCCTCCGTCGGCGCTGCACGCGCCGCTGCACCTCGCTCTTCCATCGTCGCGCACGCCCGCCCGCATCGCCTCAGGAAAGCCGCAGAACGACTCTTTCCCGGCCGGTCCAATGTGTCCCGAGTGCCTGAAAGGCCCCGGCCCCTTTCCCCAGCCCTACATCTCAGCGGGCCGCCCCGAGAGGCGCCCCAAGAGCCTCACGGCGAGAAACCTGACATTTGTCATCTGGACTTGGGATCAAGGTCGTTCCAAAGGTTGACGGCCGGCCGCCGTCCCGCCGCAAGAATCGAGGAAGCGAAGATCGAACAGCGGCCACAAGCCGTGAACTGACGGAGAAACCATGCCTGTTGCCCACCCCCCTCGCAGCCGTGTACGGCTGGCCGGAACCGCTACCGCCGCCCTCCTCACGCTGACGATTCCGACCATCGCCCCGGCCACCGCCGCCACTCCCTCTCCCTCCGCACCGACCGCAGCCGACGCACATTCCGGTACCGCGGTACGCGCCGAGCGGGCCGGCCTCGACCGCGCCGCCCTGGGCTCGACGCTCAAGGCGTTCCACGACGCGGGGATGTACGGCGCCTACTCGGCGGCGCGGGACGGCTCCGAGGAGTGGCAGGGCGCGTCGGGGGTCGCCGACGTCGCCACCGGGCGGCCCACCACGCCTCAGATGGAGCACCGCATCGGCAGCGTCACCAAGACCTTCACGGCCGTGGCCGTCCTCCAAGAAGTGGGCAAGGGGCACATCGCGCTGGACGCTCCCATAGGGCGCTATCTGCCCGACCTCATCCCCGGGGACCGCGGCCGAGCCATCACCGTCCGGATGCTCCTCAACCACACCAGCGGCATCGGCGAGTACAGCGGAGCGATCTTCGCGACGCCCAACAGCATGGAAGAGAACCGCTTCCGCAACTTCGCCCCCGATGAGCTGGCCCGACTCGGCCTCAAGGCAAAGCCGTTGGGCAAGCCGGGCGAGGCCCACCACTACTCCAACACCAATTACGTGATCGCGGGCCTCCTGCTGCAGAAGGTCACCGGCAAGGCACCGGAGTCGTACATCACCCAGCACGTCCTACGGAAGGCCGGGCTGCGGCACACTTACTTCCCGCGGACTCCGTACATCACCGGACCCCACGCCAAGATGTACGAGGCCGCGTACGGCGGATACAACCCGCCGCGCGACTTCAGCGTCTACCACCCGTCCTGGGTCAGCACGGCCGGTGCGCTCATATCGACGATGCCTGATCTGAACCGCTTCTATCGCGCACTGCTGGGTGGCGAACTGCTCGCCCCGGCCCAGCTGCGCCAGATGAAGACCACAGTGCCGGTCGAGGGCAGTCGGGCGCGCTACGGTCTGGGCCTGCTCTGGACACAGACGCCGTGCGGCGAGTTCTGGGGGCACAACGGCCTGGTGCTCGGGGCCATGACCTGGTCTCTGTCCAGCGCGGACGGTCGCCGTCAGGTGTCCCTCGGCTTCAATTTGTCGCGCTATCAGAAACTGGACGGAAACAACGTTCCCCAGAACGGCCCGATAGACGACGCCATGAACACGCATCTCGCCCAGGGAGCGTGCGGAAGCAAGACCCACCGGCAGCCTGGAGCCACCTCCGGCCATCCCTCCCAGCGCTGGACGCACTGAACGAGACGCCCAAGCCGTGGAGTGCCCCGCTCCCGTGCGCTGTCACGGGAGCGGGGCGGGTCCGAGTAGCGCCAGCAGCTCGGATAGTTACGGAACCACCGTACGGGCCACCACTGACAACGGCGGCTCCATGCCGACGGCCATCCGCTCTTGGGCCGCGCAGGAAGGCCAGAATGGAGGGAGGTCAGGAGCACAGACCTCACCCGATCGGAGTACTCCGCACTCCCCGCGATCGCACCGGAGGAAACAAGTGGCCATGAAGCCTCGTTTTTCACTGGCGACAGTGGTCCTTGACTGCCCGGATGCTCACGCGCTCGCCGACTTCTACCGGCGGCTGCTGGGCTGGAGGGTGAAGTACAGCGAACCGGACTGGGTGTTGCTCGGCTGTCCGGACGGCGGACCGGGGCTCTCCTTCCAGTCCGAGCCGGGATATCAGGCACCGGTGTGGCCCGAACGGGTCGCCGAGCAACAGAAGATGCTGCATCTCGACATACGGGTCGACGACCTCGCCGAGGCCGAGGCGTACGCGGTGGCCATGGGCGCGACCCGAGCCGAGTTCCAGCCGCAGGACGATGTCCGTGTGCTCCTCGATCCGGCGGGACACCCCTTCTGCCTGTTCCTCCACTGAGACCAATCCCCGAGGCACCGAACGCGGAGCGTGTGGGAATGGACACATGCAGACAGTGAGGAGATGAATCGGGACGATGGTCCTTGCTGGTCAGGGAGTTGGCGTGGCGTTGGGGCATCGCCCAGGGCGAAGACCGTGGGCTTGGTGCCGTGCACGCCGGGAGGCGTTGTCAGTGTCTGCCCCTAACATTGCTCATATGTCCCCAACTCCTCCCGCCCATACGGGCATGCCTGTTCCTGCTGCCGAAGCGAACGAATCGATTCGGCGTTTCGTACGCGCCCGACACGGTCTGGCGTGGACGGCACAGGACATGGCGGAGTATGCGGTGCTGCTGGAGATCTGGACGCTGGCCGTACGCCACGAGGTCGCGGAGGTCGTGGAGGCGGCTTAGCGGACGTCGACGGCCGCGCCCCGGCCTCCGCCCCCACCCCGCCGTCAGTGCGCGACGGCAAGTTCGACCCTTTCCTTCGCGCTTGCATGTCCGGTGGGTCAACGGGTCAAGTCGCCCCCGTGCGCGCTGTCGAGGTCATGTCGAGATCAGGCATCGCCCTGAATCCGGGCATGCAGATGCATGTCATGCCAGCCGTCCGCATGCCGGAGCGCACTGCGCCGAGTCCCTTCGAGCGCAAAGCCGGCCTTGGCCGCCACCTTGCACGACGCCTCGTTGCGGTCGGAGTGCGCAAGCTCCAGGCGGTGGAAGCCTGCCTCCTTCAATGCCCAGTTCGACAACGTCGTAAGAGCGCGCGGGGCCACGCCCCGGCCGCGGGCGTGGGGCAGAACCCAGTACGCACACTCAGCGAGTCCATGGAAGAGATCCATCCATCGCAGGGCCACCCGGCCCAGGATTTCACCGCCGTCCGCAGGGACGACCGCCCACTGGGCAGCCCGTTCCTCCCGCCATCGACTGTAGGCGGCTGCGATCCACTCCTGAGCTTCCGCCCTCGAAGTCAGGCGGTGCATGGACCAGCGCCGGATCATGGCGTCTTCGAAAGCGCCCTGCAGGACCAAGGCGTCGTCTACTGCCCAAGGCCGCAACAGCAGCCCGCCGTCGGACGACAGGAGCGAGGGCTGGAGGGAAGCGGAAAGACTCCCGGCCGGGATGACAGGACTAATCGACAGACTCATGACCAACATCCTCACCTCGCCGCGAACTTGGCGCCAAACCACTCGCCCTGCCAGGCGCTGCCACGATCTTGCCGAGGTGACCTCACTGCGACAGGATCGATGCGCATGAATCGCGTCTACGATGACGAGCGCCTGGCCGGCGCCTATGAGCGCGGCAATGAGATGCCCGAAGCCTCGCTGCGGGCCTGGGTTGAACTGATCGCTTCCTACGTGCCCCGCCCGTCACCGGCCATCGTCGAGATCGGTGCCGGTACCGGCATGTTCTCCGCTGCGATGGCACGCTGGATCGGCGGCTCCAGCGTGCTGGCCGTGGACGCCTCCGAACCGATGCTGGCCGAAGCCCGCCGCCATCACCCGCATCCCGCGGTGCGCTACATGTCCGGGGCTGCCGAGAACGTGCCCGCCCCCTCGGACGCATTCGATGTGGCCTTCCTTTCCCGCGTGATTCATCACCTCCCCGACCGCCCCAGGGCCGCTCGTGAACTGGCCCGCATCCTCCGTCCCGGAGGTGTGGTGATCATCCGGACCACGTTCCGGGAACGGCTGGACGCGGTGGTCTACGACTACTGGCCACAACTGCGGTCCGCTGACGAACGGCGGTTTCCGGGAGAGGCGGAACTGCTGGCCGACTTCGCGACCGCCGGCTTCGCCGTACGGGAGGTCGCCTCCTTTGCTCAGCCGGTGACCGCGAGTCTGCGCGACTACCACTCCCGCTTGATCCACCGCCCGCAGTCGAAGTTCGCCTCGCTCACGCCCGAGCAGTTCCACGAAGGGTTGCAGCGCCTCGCCGCCGCGGCCCGGGCCGAGCCCGTCGAGCAGCAGGTACCCGTCATCGAACGCTACGACGTAGCCGTGTTCTGCCGCCGGTGAAGCCGGTCCTCGCGAGGCGATGCGGCGGTAGCGGACGCTGAGAGCGCCGGCGATGCCGACAGGCGGCGAGAAGGTGTTCCGCCGTGCGAGACGGTATCCGTTGCGCCGTTGCCTCACCCTTCATGGGCCTGAGCGCTCGGCCCCCGCCGTCCCCCTCTGGGTGGTCGTGCCGCGGTGGGCGGGTCTGCGCGGCCGGCCCGTTCCGGTGGCGGTCCGCTCGGGCCGGGCGTCCACCAGGTCACGGACAAGGGCGTGGTGCGGGGACAGCCGGCAGGCGGGATCGGTGGCCGCGGCGTCGCCGGTGAGCGCGAAGGCCTGGCAGCGGCAGCCGCCGAAGTCCTTCTCGCGCAGGTCACAGCTGCGGCAGGGCTCGCGCATCCACTCCGTGCCCCGGTAGCGCCGGAAGGCCGGTGACCGGTCCCAGATCCACTCCAGGCGGTGATCGCGGACATTGGGGGCACCGAGGCCGGGGATCGAGGCGGCAGCCGGGCAGGGCAGCACCGTGCCGTCGGGCGTGACGGTGAGCGAGAGAGCGCCCCAACCGCCCATACAGGGCTTGGCCTTGCCGTCGAAGTAGTCGGGGACGACCCAGATCAGTTCGAGCGTGCCGGCGAGCTCCGTCCGTCGGAGCCGTACGGTCCGCTGTGCGCGATCGAGCTGCTCGCGGGAGGGCAGCAGTTCGGCGCGGTTGAGCAACGCCCAGCCGTAGAACTGGGTGTTGGCGAGTTCGATGCGGTCCGCGCCCCATGCGGGGCCGAGATCGATCAGCGCGTCCAGCGCATCGAGGTTGTGGCGGTGCAGTACGACATTGAGGCCGAGGGGCAGTCCGGCGTCCCGGACCAGGGCGGCGGCCCGCTCCTTCGCGGCGAAGGAACGGCGTCCGGCGATCAGGTCGGAGGCGCTCGGTTCGGCATGCTGGACGGAGAGCTGCACACTGCGCAGCCCGGCCTCGACGAGCCGGCCGAGCCGGGCCCGGGTGAGGCCGACGCCACTGGTGATGAGCTGGGTGTGGATCCCGGCGCCGTCGGCCGCCGCGACGATCGCATCGAGGTCGGAGCGCAGCAGCGGTTCGCCGCCGGAGAGGTGTGCGCTGACCACTCCGATGTCAGCGGCCTGCCGGAGTACGTCCTCCCACTGCACGGTCGTCAACTCGGCTTGTTTCCGGACGAGTTCGAGGGGATTGGAGCAGTAGGGGCAGTGCAGCGGGCAGCCGTGGGTGAGTTCGGCGAGCAGGGCCCAGGGGCGTGGCGGCGGAGGCGGGGACGGGGTCGTACGGGACGGGGGCACCGGCTCCGGATCCGGCCCGGACGTACTGGTCACCGCAGCCACCCTTCGTCTCGTGTCCGCCCGAGGAATTCCGGCACTTCCGCCGACACCGGCGCGTCCGGATACCGGCGGCTCAGCTCCGCGACGATCGCTGGTACGTCGTGCCGGCCGTCGCACAGGCGCAGCACATCGCCCGCGCTCCCTTCCAGGACCACGACGCGTTCGGGGAGAAGCAGCAGATCCGTGCCGCGTACCCGGTCATGGCGCAGATGGACGCCGGGAGCAAGCTCCGGGCACCAGCGCGTCATGGCCCCTCGCCTCGCTCGACCGCGTCCAGCAGCGCCCACAGCACCTGGCATTTGAACGTCAGCGCGGCGACCGCCAGGTCCTGCTCGGTCTCCGTACGCGCCCAGTCCAGTACCAGCGCCAGCGCCTCCTTGCTGTCCCGTCGCCCCTGGCTCTGCCGGCCACGGAAGTAGGCCAGACCGTCGGCATCGATCCAGCGGTAGTGCTTCTCGAAGGCGTCGATGCGGGTGCGCATGATGTCCGGCGCGGACAGTTCGGTGAGGGAGGCGGCGACCGCTTCCAGCGGCGAGCGCAGCCGGCAGAAGTTGACGTAGCCGTCGACGGCGAGTCGGACCCCCGGCAGGACGCCGGTCTCGTCCAGCAGCAGCGACCGGTCGAGCCCGGCGGCCTCGCCGAGCCGCAGCCAGCGCTCGATACCGCCCTCGCCTTCCTGCTGCCCGTCGTGGTCCTGGATGCGGCGCAGCCACATCCGGCGCAGTTCCGGGGTGTGCAGCTTCGCCAGGATCAGGGCGTCCTTGAGGGGGATGTGGCGCTGGTAGTGGAATCGGTTGCGGATCCACCGGCGCAGCTCCTCGGGCGTCAACTCGCCCTGGTGCATGCGCAGGTTGAAGGGGTGGCGGTCGTGGTAGCTGTCGCGGGCCACGCCTCGCAGTCGCTCCTCGAACGGCGTGCTCATAGCTCGATCTCCATGCCTTCCGCGGCCACCGCGAGCCCCAGCTCCGCCAGCTGCTCGTGCTGTGGCGCGGCGGGGTCGACGAGCGGGTTGGTGTTGTTGAGGTGGGTGTAGAGGCAGCGGGCGGCGAACGGGGCCAGGCGGACGGCGGTGCCGTTCGGTCCGTCGATGGGCAGATGTCCCATACCGTGCGCGGTACGTGTGGAGAACCCACTGCGACGGGGTTCGTCGTCGTCCCAGAAGGTGCCGTCGAGAAGGACGACATCGGCACCGGCCAGCGCCGTTTCGAACGCCTTGGGCCAGGCGGCCAGGGCCGGGGCGTAGAGCACGGTGCCCTGCGTCCGGCGGTCGTGCAACCGGATGGCGACCACCCACGGATCGTCGTCGCGGTGCTCGCCACGGTGGTCGGCGCGGTGCTCGGCGCGGTTCTGGTCGCAGCCCGTGTCACGCACGGCGTACCGGGGCCGCTTCGCGGAGAGCGGGATGGCGCTGATCTCGACATCGGAGCTCTCGCTCAGCGGTACGGGCGCGGATCCCAACTCCCGCCATTCGAGGCGGATATAGGGCGTGAGCACGTCGTCGAGGTGCGCACGGTCGCGTAACGCGGCACGGACCGGTCCGGTGGCGAGCACTTCGATCCGGTCGGCCTCGCGGAGCCGTGCGACGCCGAGCGTGTGGTCGAGTTCGGCATCGGTGAGCGCGATTCCCGCCACGGGGGTCCGGCGTGCCGCGGGGCCCGGGTGGAGGGCGGGGGTGCCCTCCATCTGGTCGGCGATGTCGGGGGTGGCGTTGATCAGGTACCAGCGGTCGTCGTCGGCTCGTACGGCGAGCGAGGCGTGGCGGCGGCGCCGATCGGGGTGAGCGCGCGCCCCGGAACACCCGGGGCACGCACAGTTCCACTGCGGCACGCCGCCGCCCGCCGCGGTGCCGAGCACGTGCAGCAGCACGGCGGGGCGGTCAGCGGGTGGTGAGGGAATAGGCGGTGACTTCGAGCGCGGTCTCGATGACCGTATAGCCCGGCGTCCGCCAGACGCCGGCCGACTCGCGGCGCGGAGCGGCGGGCCGGAGGGCGGCCGGAGTCACGGTGGTTTCACTCATATTGACGTCATTCCCCGTCACGTCATTCGAGACGGCCTCATTGATGCGGGATTTCATGCCGATTCCAGCCTTTCGTAGGGGCGCGGGGCGTGGAAGTGTGCGGGGTGTCGGGCGCCGAGGCACAGCCGAGGACAGTAGCCATTGCTCGCCACGCTAGAGGGAACGGCACGGGGAACGCGCGCTTCGTTCACCAACGGTTCCAGGGGCGCCGACCGTTGACGGATCGTTGACCACGTGGCGTCGTGTCGCCTCGTTACGTTCCTTGTGTTGCCTTGCAGAATCCTCAGCCACCGGGCCACGGTCAAGGGCGGGACGCAAAAATGATCCGACCTATGGGGCGGTTACGCAGCCCTCCAAGAGGCTCAGCAGCCGAAACTCCGCTGCTCATTACGCGAATCTGCGGAAAGTTCCCGCCCTCCAAGGATCTTTGAACCTCAACTCCGCTCTCCGCAACGGCAATACCTCCCATGTCCCCCTACCTTGACCCGGCCTCCCGGGCGCAGTACTTTCCGGAGTCCCCCGAACCAACAGGAAACTTTCCTATCAGCCCGGCGCCGCTGATGCTTGTTCGTTCGCCCTAGGGAACGCCCCCTCGCATCTCCCTGACCGGAGGACCCCCATGCGCATTCGCACCAGAGTCGCGCGCCGCGCCACACTGACCGCCGTCGCCGCTACCGCCCTGGCCGCCGGACTCCTCGTCTCGACCGCCGGCACGGGCGGCGCCGCCGGCAACTCCGTACGCGCCTCCGAGCCCGGCACCCCCCGGACCGTATCGGCGGGCTGGTCCGTCCCCTGGGGCCTGAGCTGGTTGCCCGACGGCTCCGCCCTGATCAGCGAGCGTGACTCGTTCAAGGTCTTCACGCTCGCCCAGGACGGCACGAAGACGGAGATCGGCGAGGTCCCCGACACCGTGACCACGGGCGGCGAGGGCGGACTGCTGAGCATCGCCGTATCGCCGTCATGGAAGACCGACCACTACGTGTACGTGATGCACACCGCCTCCGAAGGCAACCGCATCGCTCGCCTGACCTTCGACGGCAGCACGCTGGGCGACTACGAGGTGCTGGTGGACGGCATCGAGAAGAACAGGTACCACAATGGCGGGCGCATCAAATTCGGCCCCGACGGCTATCTCTACGCCACCACGGGCGATGCCCAGGCATCCGACCTGGCCCAGGACAAGAACTCCCTCAACGGCAAGATCCTCCGGATGACCCCCGACGGCAGGCCGGCCCCCGGCAACCCCTTCGACTCGCTGATCTACTCCTACGGCCACCGCAACCCGCAGGGCATCACCTGGGACGCCCAAGGACGGCTGTGGGAAGGCGAGTTGGGAAACACCGAATACGACGAGCTGAACCTCATCGAGCCGGGTGAGAACTATGGCTGGCCGAAGTGCGAGGGCGAGTGCTCCCTCCCCGGGATGACCGATCCGAAGCGTCAGTGGCCGGTCGCGGAGGCGTCACCCAGCGCGGTCGCGTACGCCGACGGGGCGATCTACATGGCCGCGCTGCGGGGCGAACGCCTGTGGCGCATCCCCGTCGACGGGACGACCGCCGGCACCCCCAAGGCGTACTACACCCACGACTACGGGCGGCTGCGTACGGTCGAGTCCGTCCCCGGCACGAAGTCCCTGTGGCTGACCACCACCAACGCCGACAACAACGGGGACGGCGGGCCGGGCTCGGACAAGGTGTTCCAGATCGACCTGAAGTAGATCGCGGAGTGGCTGCGATGGCCGGCCGCCTGTGTGGGGAGGCGACCGGCCATCGTGACGTCCGCTTTCCGCCAGCCATGGCGCCGTCGAAACCGCAGACTCACAGAGCGGCAGCGGCACCAGCCACAGCGACAGGCGGCCTCCAGAACCGGCCGCCCGAACAAGGACACACCATGACGCGCTCTCCCCTTCTCCCCCACTCAGAGGCGGCCGCGTACGGCGACCTCCCCTCCCCCGGCCCGCACCGCGATGCCGAACTGCGCGCGCTGCTGGGTCTGTTGACCGCTCCGCGTACCAGGATCAGCACGGTGGTCGTCGGCCACAGCCGGGACGCGGCGTCCCGATCCGCGGCCGCGGCGTTCATCGAGGCGTGGCGTACGACGGGCGGTCGAACGGTTCTCGCCACGGTTGACTGGTCGGAGACCGCCGCGTCCTGGTTGCGGGCGGCCGTGCGCTTCACCACCGGGGAGCCGGACGCCTGGGTGGTGGCCGCCGCCCCGCTCGGTTGGGCCCAAATGAGTCGTCGGCTCCGCCACAGCACCCACTGGGACCCGGCCCGTACCTACGGCTTCGCCTCGCTCGGGGACTCCCGCCTGCCCGCGTTGGCCGGCCCGGCCACGCTGCAGGGCATGCGCGGGGCCACGGCCGACGGAGCGCTCTGGACCATCGACCGTGGCTGGGTCACCCACCAGGTCCCGGCACCGCCGGCCGACCCCGTCAGCCGTGGCACGCTGGAGGAAGGCAGCGCGCGAATCAGCGGTCGCGCGAATGGGTGATGGCGCGAATCGACCATGGCGCGACGAGGCAGGAGCAGATGAGCACGCCCCTTCCCGGTTTCGAGGGCTTCACCACGGCGGCGGAGCAGCCCGACGCCGCCCGTACGGACAGCGGTCCGCACCCCGACCATACGGGCCGGAGCCGCCGGGAACTCGCCCCCGGTGCCGTGCACGTCCCCGGCTGGCTCTCCCTGACCCAGCAGCGCGAGCTGGTCACCGCCTGCCGTGACTGGGCGCGCGGCCCGGCCCCGATCCGGCACACCAAGCTCCCGCGCGGAGGCATGATGTCCGTCCAGACGGTGTGCATCGGCTGGCACTGGCAGCCGTACGCGTACACCCGCACCGCCGACGACGTGAACGGCGCCCGGGTCGCCGAGTTCCCGGACTGGATGGTCCAGCTGGGCCGCCGTGCACTGGTCGAGGCCTACCAGGACGCCACCGCCGGTGACGCCTACACCCCGGACACCGCGCTGATCAACTTCTACGACGGCCAGGCGAAACTCGGTATGCACCAGGACAAGGAGGAGCGCTCCAGCGCGCCGGTGGTCTCCCTCAGCATCGGCGACACCTGCGTCTTCCGGTTCGGCAACACCGAATCCCGCACCAAGCCGTACACCGATATCGAGCTGGCTTCCGGCGATCTCTTCGTCTTCGGCGGCCCCTCCCGCTTCGCGTACCACGGCGTGCCCAAGGTCCGCCCCGGCACCGGCGACCCGGCAACCGGGCTGAGCGGCGGCCGCCTCAACATCACCATGCGGGTGACCGGGCTCGACGGCTGAGGCCGGCGGCTCCCGGCGGAGGAGTCAGCGACAGCGCCGCCGGCGGCGTCAGCCCCCGGCTCCCACCGGCGGTGTCAGTGCCAAGGGGCACACTGGAGTCATGTGCCGCAGCATCAAGACTCTCCGTCCGCCCACCACTCCCACGGTCACCGACGAGGACATCCGGGCCGCGGCCCTGCAGTACGTCCGCAAGGTCTCCGGATTCCGTGCCCCCGCCGCACACAACCGCGCGGTGTTCGACGACGCCGTGGACGCCGTGGCGGCCGCGACCCGGGAACTCCTCGACGGCCTGCAGATCCGTGGCGCCTCCGCCGCCGCCCGTCAGCACTCCCCCTGAGCGGCGGCGCCACCCGCAAGCCAGCCCCTCCCCTCCACTCACCACTCCACCAGCGCCTGAACCGGTAGGTGATCGCTCGGAAACTGACCGTGCGCGGAGTAGGTGTTGATCGTCGCCCGCCGCGTACGCACTCCCGGCGAGGTGAGGATCCAGTCGATGCGGTCCCCGTCGCGCACCAGCGGCCGGTATCCGTGAAAGGTGGCGTACTGGGTGCTGCGCTCGTCCGCCGTGTCCCAGCTGTCGACAAGCGCCCCGCCATTGAGCATCGCCTCGTACACGGGGTTCTTGTGCGCCGGGACATTGAAGTCACCCGTGACGATCCGGGGCAGAGCAGCATCCAGCCCGCCCAGCCGCTGTGTGATCAGAGCGGCGGACCGCTCGCGCGCATACTGATTCAGATGATCGAGATGCGTGTTGAGCGCATAGAACTCGCTGCCCGTCCGCAGATCCCGGAAGCGCACCCAGGTCACCATCCGGATGACGGTGTTTCCCCAGGTCGCCGACGCGATCAGATAGGGCGTGTCGGACAGCCAGAAGTGGTCGTACTCGACCGGGGCCAGCCGCCGCACATCGTAGAAGATCGCCGCGAACTCGTCCTTGCTCCCGCCGGCCCGCCCCGTCCCCACCCAGTCGTACCGTGGCCCGAGGTCCGCTGCGATGTCGCGCAGCTGCCCGTACAGCCCCTCCTGGGTACCGAGCAGGTGCGGTGCCTCGTGACGCAGCAGGGACCGCATCACGGGCCGGCGCTCGGCCCAGGAGTTCGGCCGGCTGTCCGAGGCGTACCGCAGGTTGAAGGTCATCACCCGCAGCGGCCGCTCGCCGTCGTCGGCGGCGTACGCGGTCCCCGACCCGTACGCCGCCACCATCGGCCCGGCAGCCGCCGTAGCGGCCACCGCCCGTAACGCAATCCGGCGGCTGAGCGGCGCGGACTCATTCGACGCGGAAGCGAGACCAGTCACAGCAGCTCCAGTCGGTCGGCCAGAAGGCAGGCATCCATTCGGCTGTCCGGCCATCAAAGCCGGACACTCCGACCGCCAGGGCCCCCAACCCACCCAAGGCCCAACCCCGACAGAGTCTCGGACACCCGGGCAATCCGGAAGTAGCCCGCAAGGGAACCCACCGAGAACGCCGGGACACCTACTGAGACCCACGTGGAAACTTGGGAACCAGGGCACTAGGGAACTAGGGAGGAACCTGCTGGGACCCACTCGGCCCTACCCGGATCCGCCGCCGACCGAGGCGCTGCCCACCAGAGGGACCACCCGCCCCGCTTCCCCGCCCGCGTTCCCCTACCGGTCGCCGGCCGGCCCCTGCCAGTCCGCGTACTGGATACGGGCGAGGTCCCGTACATCGCCGACCGCGGCCCACTCGTTCTTCCCCATCCGCGACAACGGCTTCAGCCGGGAGACCTCGGGGTGCCCGTCGACGAGTACGTCCTGCGACACCACCGCGTGCACCACCCGCCCGAAGACGACGGTGGAATCGCCGATCCCGATCGTGGTGTGCACCTCGCACTCCAACGCCACCGGCGACGCCGCCACCCGCAGGGGCTTGACCCGCAAACTCGGCTCGGAATCGATGCCGGCTGCCTCGAATTCGCTCACGCCATGCGGGAAATCGGCACCCGTGTCATTGATCTGCGCCATGAGCCCCTCCGGCGCAAAATTCACCACGAACTGCCCGGTCGCCTCGACATTGCGCAGGGTGTCCTTGCGCCCGACAGAACTGAACTGCACAACGGGAGGCGCAACACTCGCGATCGAGAAGAAGGAGTGCGGTGCGAGGTTGTGCGTCCCGTCCGCCGAGATCGTGGACACCCAGGCGATCGGCCGCGGCACCACCGTCGCGGTCAGCAGCTGGTAGAAGTCGTTACGGGACATGACAGCGGGATCAAAGTCAGTGCGCATGGTGATCAGTATCCAGGAGAGCGGCCCCGGGTCGTATAGCGGATCCCCGGCACCACCAAACCTCTCAGTTCGGCGGAGAGTGCCCGCTATCGGGAGCCACCGAGCACCAGGAACCGACACCGACACCGTGGACGCCGAAGACACACGGGCCCGCCTGCGCTGGGCCCCTTCGTCAAGGTCTACCGGGAGAACGACACCTCGGCGTTCAAGAAGCGCCCGGGAGCGCAGGAAGTCGGCCCAGGTGACGGTGGTCCGCTGCGGGGCAGGGTCGATGCCCTCGGTCGTGAGGATCTCCCAGACGGTGGACGGTGCGACCTGGATGCCGAGGAGGGCGAGTTCGCCGTGGATGGGCGGTATCCCCAGGCGGGGTTCGCGGCGGCGAGGCGGAGCACCAGGAGGTGGATCGAGGCGTGGGTGCGCGGGCGGCCTGGGCGTCGGTCGGCGCTCGCACGGGCGTGACGGATTTTCAACAGGCCGCGGTGCCAGCGCAACACGGTGCCCGGGCAGACCAGCAGCCGGAGCCGGCGCAGTGTTGCGCGCGGGAGCGGGGGGGGGAGCAGGCGGCGAGGGACGCGCGGTCCCCGGCGTGGAGGTGGGGGCGCTGTCCGTCGAGTTGCCGTTGCGGGACGGCGCGTTCGATGGTTGAGGTGCCGCTGGACTACCGCGTCCCCGATAGCGAACGGATCGAGATCCAAGGGGCGTTGGCCTGGGTTCCTGGAGTTCGCTCCGGCCGAACGCACGGCTTGCTCCGCGCCAGTAGCGGTACTTCAGCAGCCGAAGGCGTCGTTGCCGGTGGTGGAATTGCGCCGGGTGGGTTCTTGCCCGTACGGACCAGGCGTCCATGGTGCCGCGACCGGAATGGTCGCGGTCCTGGCGCCGGCGTACTTCGCGGTTCTCCTCGCGCAGCCCGGTGACGCCCGCCTGGACGTCGGAGGCCGCCGTTCTGCGGATTCGTGACGGACCCGGCCCCGCCGCGTCCGCCACCCATCAGGCGTAAAGCCGGACGGAGAGGGGGACTCCGGCGGCGCCGGGGACCGTCGGCCCGCCCGCACTGGGTGGTGAGCCGCCGCGACGCATGGAGTGGCCGTGATGGAGCGCCGCTCTCTCGCGAGCGGACGTGGCCCGCAGAAGGGGGCCGGCTCCACTACCGGTGTTCTGCTCTCCGTGCGAGCACGGACAGGACGGGGCGCGCTGGGTGACCCATCCGGCCACCTGCTTCGGATCGCGCCAAACATGCGGCCCGGCGAGGACCGTGGACCGCGTGGAAAGCGGAGGCCAACACGCACCGACCAGACGTAACCCGAAGTAACGGGCATCGGAGGCGTGTCGGAATTTCTCCTGCGGTCTTGAACGGGCCGCAAGCATCCGACCATTATCGGTGCCGTCGCTCAAGTCACGTCTTCGTACCCGGATTCTCCTTGTCGAGGCTGCGTCCGGGCTCTTTGGCATGGGCTGACCTGACCGCTGGTAAAGAACTGCAAAAGGAGCATGCATGAATTACGACCTCGCGGTGGGGGCGAATGTCGACGTCGTGAACGCGACGTCCAAGGAGGTCTACAAACAGCTCTATCCGCGGTACTTCACCGGCTCGCAGCCCTTCGACGTAGAAGGCACCACGTTCACCGTCTCCTGGGACGTCGAGGAGGCCCCGGTCTTCGACCTCACCCCGCCCCCCTCGATTTCCGAGGCCGCCTTACGCGCGCACCTCACCGAGGGGCCGGCCGCGGGCCGGATAGCCGAGGGTGAGCTCGCCGAGCACGTCACGGCCCTGCGCGACTCGCTGGACGGGAGCACCTTCCAGGTGCGGCTCAACAAGGTGCACATCAAGGTCGATTCGGGGGACGGGAACCCCGTCGAGGAGGACATCGCGGTCACCGTCGACGTTCAGGCCACGACGTCCGACACGGGTATGTTCAGCCTCAACCCCCTCAAGGCCATCGCTGATGCGCCAAGCAAGGTCGACAAGGTCTTCCTGGACAAGGTGGTGCTCCCCAACGTCCTCGACCAGTCGCGGAAGGTCCTGTCGGGCATCACCCTGCCCGCACCGCAGATCCCGGGCCTGGCGCTGTCGACTCCGGTCCCCGTCATCCAGCCTCAGCAGGCGGTGGCCGCCCTCAACCTGGCAGAGCACGGCACGCCGCAGCCCCCGTTCCCCGACAGCTGGCCGCAGCGCCCGTTCTTCGCCCTCCTCGGACGGGACGCGGTCGAGCGCATTGCGCAGGTGGCGACCGCCTACCTGGAGGGCAAGCCGTTCCACGCCGGTGACAGCAAGGACTTCCTGGGCAGCAGCGCGTACTACAAGGCCGATGTCACCATCCACAACGTGCGGTGCGAGGTCGTGTGGGGCGACGTGCCGACCGTGCGCGTCCACACCGCCGTCTCCGGCAGCGGAAGCGCCGGCATCAACTGGATCTGGGGCGGGTCGACGGACGCGTTCTTCGACCTCTTCCTGGAGCCGGATCCGACGGTCACGCTCACCCTGGCCATGTCGGGGACGACGCTCAAGGCCACGGCCGTCGACGTGAGCTCCTTCGACTTGAAGCTCGTACCCACCCGCGGCGACATCGTGAGCATGATCGTCTCGTGGGTCGTCGACGCCCTGTCCTCGACGTTCGGCGGCATCGTGGGGAGCGCGCTGCGCGGCGTCGAGTTCCCGGTGGGCGACTTCCCGGCCATCCCCATCGACGTGGATCCCGTCCACCTCGACGCCACGCCGACGGGGCTGACCCTGGCACGCTTCGGCGACGCGCTCGCGCTCCAGGGAGACGTGACGGTCACCCAGCGGTAGGGGTCTTCGGAGTCCAAGTGCCGGGCCCGGCTTCCTCCCCGCCGGCGGGCCCGGCACCGGATGAATCTCGGAAATTTCCGCCACAGTGCCACCTGGGCGGCTTTGCGCTGCCCATTTGCGTGATGAAATTGAGGCACGCGGCAATATCGGAACGGCTTGTTTATTTGCTGCGGAAACCAGCCTCGGACAATGGCCGGGAACCGATTGTTTCACCCTCCGGACAGCCCCTTAAATCGGCTGCCGTGACCGAAACGCCATATGACCTCGCACTCGGTATCCACGCCGACGCACTCAACTCGGGACTCAAATCCCTGCACAGTCAGCACCGCGCGGTGTTCCAGGGGAACTACGGCCCGGAGACCATCGACGACATCGCTTACACCTTCTCCTGGGACTTCCTGGAGCCGCCCGAGCTCGTCCTGGAGAAGCCGGACGCCGGTCTCTGGTCCGAGATGATCAAGGCGGAGGGCATCACGGACCTCCCCGACTCGGGCGTCCTGCAGCTCCACGCACCGCAGTTGCAAGTGGGCGGCACCATCGCCGGCGATCCCCTCCCTCAGGGGGTCAGCGAGGTCAAGGTCGCCGTCCAGGCCAAGGTCGACCAAGGCGCCATCACCGTCGTCCCACTCGGTGTGTGGCTGTCCAAGATTCCGGACAAGTACACGAGGATCATGGTCGAGAAGGTCATCGTGCCGAACGTTCTCGACCAGGCGAAGAACCTGGTGAACGGGGTGAAGATCCCCGTCCAGGACCTCTTCGGCCAGCAGGTGGCCCTCACCCCCGTCCTGCTGGACGTCACCGGCACGCACCTGGTCCTCACGGCGACCGCCGGAACCGGCCGGACACCCGCCGCCGCTGCCGCTGCCGGTACGGCCACCGACTGGCCGTCGGACAAGCAGGTCTTCCTCCTCGTCGGCCGGGACCTGCTGGCCCGCCTCATCCAGGGAGCACTGGACCAGTGGCGCGACACGCAGTTGGCCGACGACGACAAGACCGTGACCGGAGTCGCCTCGGTCTGGTGGAAGGCGAAGTTCCGCAAGGCCGACAGCGTGAAGGTCGACGAGAACGACCCGACCACCATCTCCGCCGACTTCGACCTCCCGTGGTCGGTCGGCGTGGACCTGTTCCCCGTCGCCCCCGGCAAGGGGTGCGCGCTGTTCAAGGCCTCCCAGGAGTCCTGAGCCCCTCTTCCTCGTCGTTCCCTCACTCCAGGAGGTCCGCACCATGGACGCGCTGATCGACTTCGATGTCACCCTCGACCCGCAGGAACCCAACGTCACCTTCAAGGCGACAGGCCTGACGGACACGGCCCTCTCCGCGACGCTGGAGACGATCGTCCTGAACTCCGTCACCCTCAACCCCGTGTCCGATGCCGCCATGCTGGTCGCCGGGCCCGCCAACCTCCTGGCCCTCGCCGCGCCGAAGGTCGTCAAGGACGTGCTCGAAGGCAAGAAGACCGTCGACATCCCGCTCGACAAGCCGCTGGGCACCTCCATCACCCTCAACGACCAGACCGTGTCCGTGAAGCTGACGTCGCCCGAACTGGGCTCCCACGACGGAATGCTCATGGTCAGCGGCACGTTCGTCGTCTCCTGAACCGTCCCCGCACCGCTCCTGCCATGTACGACCGACCACTTCAGGAGACCTGTTGAACACGCCCCAGCCCCCGCAGTCCGGCGACGCCCGGCCCGGCCCCGAGGCCGAGACGCTCCACCTCGCCGACACCCCCGGCTACCCCCTGGCCCGCAGTGTGGAGATGCCCGGCACCCTCGACTACCCCACTGGCTCGCTGAGCTTCCGCCTCGGTGCGCTCCAGTTACGCGCCGAAGGGCAGCCGGAGGCACTCGGCGAGGAGACCCGCAGCGGCACCCGCCGCACCGTCCACCGTATCCCGGCCCTCGTCCTCACCGGCCGCTACGCCCTCGACACCCGCCCCGACGAGATCCGGGAGATCGACACCGCCGGCAACCTCCGGGCGCTTTCCGAAGAGGCGCGGCAGCCCACCCTGCCGGCCGGGGCCCGTGCCGTCGCACCCCACCACCCGGACGATGAGACCGTCCGCCGGTGGACGGCCCGCGCCGATGCCCACCGCACCAAGCTGATGAAGACCGAGAACGGCCGTCAAGCCCTCGTCCACTACGGCACGCACAACGAGAGCTACTACGACATCTTCAACGGCAGCTCCTCGTGTCCTCCAACCTCCGCAAGAAGTGGGGCGAAAAGGGCATCACCCAGCGCATGTCGGAACACACCTACGGCACCACCGATCCGGACGAGGCCGCCGGTGCCCGGCCGTCCGGCGGGGACGAGCAGCCGGTCAACGGCTGGGAGGACCCACAAGAGCACGTCCAGTACAACGCGCACGCGTGGCAGCAGCGGACCACGGTGCAGACCGCGCTCACCACCGAGGCCGCCCGGATCCAGCAGAAGGATCCCGACAAGGCCCAGCGTCTCCGGGATGCGGCCACGGCCGCCGAGGGCTTCTCCAAGTCGGTCCAGGACACCGGCAACGACGGCCGGCGGACCACTCTCATGACGCAGGACAACGTCTACACGACCATCAACCAGCACTCCGGGGAAATGCCGGCGGTCTCCCCAGAGGAAATGGCCCGCTACAACGGACTCGCCGCTTTCGCCGACGGGGAAGTGCAAGCGCTCCCGGCGGCGGACCAGGAGACCCGGCCCGAGGAGCCGGAGGACTGGATCACTCTGTCCGACGAGGAACACACCATCATCCAGGAGTTCGGCGCCGCCGCTTACCACGACGAGGCGATGCAGGGGCCGCAGGCGACCGACACCCTGCACACGGGCGAGTGCACGGCACGCCTGGAGGGCGTCCGCATCACCACCCGTCTCGCACCGGACGGCACACCGGCGGACGTGGCAGTGGAACTGCCCGACCTCGCACTGAACATCGACGACGAGGAGTGGCGGGGAACGGCCGCCGACGTGGCCCGCGAACGCCTCGCGGCCATGCGGTTCGTGCACACGCTGTTGCAGGACGCCGTTGCCGAGACCGTCCGCCGCGCCGCCTTCACCGGCATCACCGGCTACGCCCACCCGCAGGACGGACGGTCCTGACCCGTGCTCATCCTTGACACGACCGCCCCCGTCGAGGACGTCCTCGGCGGGGTGTGGACGAACCTGCTCGCTGACGACGTGCCGCGCTTCGAGTCGTTCCTCGAACAGGCGCTGGCCCCGCAGCACGAGTACCTCACCGACGACGAGCGAGCCCTGTACCGGCACGGCAAACGGCTGCGCCCGGCCGTCCTGCTGCTGGCCGCCCGCACGGTGCACGGCTCCACACCGCTCCCGGACAAGGTGCTCCAGGGCGCCGTCTCGCTGGAGATGCTGCACGTGGCGACGCTGATCCACGACGACATCGTGGACGGCGCCGCCCTGCGCCGCGGCCTGCCCTCGGTCAACGCCGCACGCGGCACCGAGACCGCTGTACTCGTCGGCGACCTGCAGTTCGTCCAGGCCATCCGCGGCTTCGTGCGGGCCATCGACCGGGACAGCGACATGGGCCTGATCGAGCTGGTCCTCGATACCGCCTTCCAGATCGGCTGTGGAGAGCTCGACGAGCTGCGCACGGACCTCGCCCAGGACCCGGAACTCCTGGCCACGACGTACTGGCGCACCGCCGACCGCAAGACCGCCGCCTTGTTCGGGCTCGCGGCCGAGACCGGGGTGACGCTGGCCGACGGGCACAGCGGCGACGCCCGCCGGGCCGGGTTCTACGGTCGTCGGCTCGGCCGCGCCCTGCAGGTCATGGACGACCTGTTCGACCTCGCCCAGGACGAGGCAGGTTCCGGCAAGCCGCGCGGCATGGACCTGCTGCGCCGCCGCGCCTCCCTGCCGCTGATCTACGCCATGCAGGAGTGGGGTCCCGAGCACGCGGTCAGTCGCATCATGCGCGGTGAGCCCACCGGCGCCGAGGCCCTGGAGAGGACGCTCGCCGAGGTCCGAGGCGGCCGCGGCTTCTCGCGCGCGTACACCGATGCCCGCGCCCAGGCGCTGGAGGCCGTCGAGCTGCTGCGCCCGTTCCCGGCCGGACCGTACCGCTACGCGCTGGAGGACCTGGCCCTGCACGTCGTGGACCGCGGGGCCTGACCACGGCCCGGCAGCCCGCCCCGACCGACCACTCCGAGAACCCGAGGAGAGCCCTGTGGCCACCGAGCTGATGAACTTCATCTACGCCACCATGTACAAGCGCGTCAACGACCCGGACAGCCCATACTGGCTGCCCACCGTCCTCAAGGACGTCCGCACGACCGACGGCCACACGCTGAATCCGCTGAACGTCGACACATGGGACATCGGGGAGCTCGACGGCGCCGAGGGCAAGGCGATCGGGGACACCATCGCTTCCGCGTGGTGGATCTTCGTGGGCTCCGCGTTCGACGACGCGAAGGACCGCGGCGTGCCCGACCTTCCGGACAACCTCGACCCCTTCACCAGCCAGCGCGACGCCGACCGCCCCTACCCCTCGCTGTCCCTGACCTCCGTCACGGTCGACGGGCTGGCGAACGCCTCGGTCGGGGAACTGCAGCGCCTCACGCCCACCGAGAACGGCTACCGGGGCACGATCCGGGTCACCACCGCGGCGTACGACACGCACGGGTGGCAGAAGCAGATCACCGTCAAGGGCACGTACAGCCTGGTGCAGCACGTGGTGGTGATCGACGACCCCGGGGACGGCAGTGGGGGAGACGACCTGAAGCCGCCGACGAAGGTCGTGGTCAACGGGCTGGAGGGGGTGGAATGGCCGCGCCAGGAGATCGAGGGCCATGGACAGTTCGCCGTGGCGGCCCAGGACCTCGCCTTCGACGTCGTGCTGTGTGCCGAGGCTACGGGCACGGGTGCGGACCGCACCCCGCTGCTGACCATCGAGTCGATCACCGTCGCGTCGCAGCCGACGTTCCACCTCGACGAGAAGTCCCTGACCATCGAGGGCAGCACGATCGACGAAGCCACACTCGACATCTGGAAGCAAGCGGCGGCCGACGCCTTCAACGCCCCCGACGCCGGTCAGGCCCTCACCGCGAAGCTCGTCGCCACCCTCGCCGACCCCTCCTTCCGCGACCAGTTCTCCTCGACGGTCACCACCCAGCTGGTCAAGGCGCTGGACGGGGTGCTCGGCGCGGTCCTGAAGGGCAGCCTGCCCTCGGACGACAGCGGATTCCCGCCGAAGTACGGGTTGCTGGACGTCTACCTCTTCGACCGGCTGCGGGCCTCTGTGAACGATGCCGGCTCCGGCTTCTACCCCCCGTCCGTCGTGCTCGGGGCGAGTGACCCCACGCTGGAGCCGTACCGCCTCGGGGACATCGACCTCGGCTCGTACAAGGTCGGCGTCGCGACTGCCGACCTCAGTTTCAAGGAAGGCTCGATCAAGGGCATCTCCAACGTCCTGATTCCCGTGAAGGACGCCGCCCTGACGGACGGGGGCATCGGGGTGACCCTGAGGTTCGGCCAACTCCCGGGCGACGCCAAGGTTCCCGGGCCCCCGCTCACCATCACGGGCACGGGCGTGGTCTCCTTCCCCGATGCCGCGGCCGCTCCCGCGACGGCCCCGGAACGCGCCGCGGCGAGCGACGACGACACGATCGAGGGCGACATCACCGTCACCATCAACCAGCCCTCGGCGACGGCCGCCCTGTCCTTCAGCGGCCGCGACGCCGACGAGCTCACCATCGGCCTGGACGCGCTCACCCTCGCCATCGCCACGAAGGACCTACAGGTCACGATCAAACTCAAGGAGCCCAGCCCCTTCGAGCAGATCATCCAGCAGGTGCTGAACAAGGACGAGGTCAAGCAGAAGATCATCGACGGTGTGCAGAGCACCGGCGACACCCACCGGACCGACATCGCCAAGGAGCTCACCGACAACGCCCGCACGGTCATCCGCACCAAGCTCGAAGGCTGACCACCCATGACGATCGACGAACTCAAGGCCCTCCTCACCCAGCACACGCAGGGCACCACTCTCACGCTCCCCGCCGCCGGCCTCGGCGCCGGTCCCGCGGCCGCGCTCATCGGCACATGGCTCGACGGCACGCTCACCGTCACGGACCTTCAGCGCGAGGACCACGACGACAGCGTGGTCGTGCACGGCACGCTCACCGTCACCGGCCTCGGCCTCACCGACCTGCCGGTCCACGGGATCGAGTTCGGCCTCGACCCCCTCGACCACGACCCCACCCTCTGCGTCCCGCTCGTCGTCCCCGCGGACTGGACCTTCGCCACCTCCTTCCCCGCCACCGACGGCAGTGACCTGGCCGCCCTCGCCTTCCCGGTGCCGCCTGCGCTCCTGCTCACCTCGGCGGCCCGGCCCGCGCGCCACGGGTACCCGGCGCTGGACCCCGGCCTGACCTTCCACGCCTCCCAGGTGAACGATCCGGAGCAGCTCGGCAGCCTCGCCGCGCTGCTCCGGCCCCGGCCCGGGGTACTGTCGCTCAGCGGACCGGTCGTACGCCGCCCCGCCAAGGGCCCGAACGGCGAGGTTCGTACCGACATCGCGCTGCGCTCGTCGCCCCGGCCGGACGGGGAGTTCTCAGCCTCCTTCTACCTGTCGGCCGGTTCACGTGAGGAGGGGGCGAACGGCTCCTCGGTCACGTACGGCCTGCGGCTGGCTGCGGACCTGGTCCTCGGGCAGGTGGGCGGGGCGACGATCAGCGCTCCGCTCCCTTCCGGCGGCGGTGTGCTCGCCCTCGGCGCCGACCAGCTTCCCGAGAAGCTGTCGCCCAACGACCTTGCCGCGTGGAACGGCACCGGCGCCGCGGTTCACCAGCTCGTCGATCAGCAGGGTTTCCCGCTCGGCGACTCCATCCGCCTCACCGCGATCACCGCCACCATCGATCCCTCAGCATTCGACAAGGGCGGGTTGGCGGCAGCCCTGACCCAAGTCACCGCCACCGTCGAGACCACGCCGGGCACGAAGTGGCCGATCGCGGGTGACGACCTCGCCCTGACCGGCGTCGGCGCCACTCTGACCGTCACGAACCCGCTCCAGGACTCCCGCTCGGCGAAGGTCACCGGCCGCGGTGACTTCCTCGTCGCGGGCAACGTCAGCCTCCATGCCACCGCGGAGATACCGCCCGGCACCTTCCGGCTCACCCTCGACGAGAGCACACCGGCCGAGCTGCGGGACGTGCTCCAGCACTTCCTGCCGCACGCCGACCTCACCGGCGTTCCCGAGCTGACGCTGAAGAAGTTCTCCGGCACCGCGACGCCCAAGAAGGGCGCGTACGAGGTAGACGCGTCCGTGTCCTCCGCATGGCACATCGACATCGGCGCCGCCCGCATCACGCTCACCGAGGCCGGGCTGGAGCTGGCGCGCGAGGGTGGCGAGGGCGCCCCCGGTGGCGTGGTGCAGCAGCAGCCGGACAACGGTTCGGGAACCACCGGCACCCTGTCGGCCAAGGCAGAGCTCGGTCCGGCCTCGGGTGGCAACGGCGACGACTCCGTCGTGAAGTTCTCCGCCAAGTGGGCCCTCCCCGGCACCTTCGAGCTCGACGGGACCTTCCCCGACCTCGACCTGACCGAACTCCTGAAGTCCCTCGCCTGCCAGGCCGACGTGCCGCTGCCCGCCGGCCTGCCGCAGGTCTCCCTCCGCCACCCCGCCGTGGCCGTACGGCTGGGGAACGCACTGACGGGGCAGCCGGCCGCGGGCAGGAGCTACGAGCTGACGGTCAGCACCACGGCGACGTTCGACGCGGCGCAGCTGACGTTCTTCGGCAAGGCGGCCAAGAAGGCGGAGAGCGGCACCCTGTTCGCCGCCGCGTTCTGGCAGCAGGACTGGATCTGGTCGCCGGGGAAGGTGTCGGACTGGGCCCCGGTCCTCGGTTTCCTCGACGGCATCACCTTCGCCAAGTCCGGGCTCGCCATCAGCTCCGCCGACGGGGTGACCGTCGATGCCGGAGCCAACCCGCCCGACACCCTGCCCGCCACGCTGGACAAGGGCCTCACGTTCTTCACCGAGCTGGGGCTGACGGGCCCGCTGGCGCCGTTGAAGGTGCTGTTCCAGGACTCCAGCGGCATCCACCTGACGGCGCGGCTCACCACGCCGGTCCAGGACTCCGAGTTCACCGCGTCCATCGCGGAGCAGAAGACCCGCGAGGGCTTCGGCGGCCTGACTCTCGCGTTCCGCCCGGCCCAGCGGGAGGTGTCGCTCCAGACCTCGTGGAACTTCAGCGTTCCGGCTGTCGGGTCCGCTCCTGCGACCCTGCTGCAGTTCGTGGCCGGCGGGGCCCTCAAGGGCCCGGAGTTCCACCTCTTCCTGGCGCTCAAGCCCGCCGGTTCCGGTGCGGCAGAAGCCGCCGGACGACCTGCGCCGCATCAACTGGCCTACGCGCTCCGGGCCCCCGGGCACACGCTGCTCACGGCGGACCCCGTCCCCGGGACCGACGGCCGCCTCATCCACGACGCGACGCCGCACCAGGCGAGCGAGACCGCATACAGTCCGGTGCGCAGCACCGCGATCCGCCTCGCCGGTCTCACGGAGCCGCCTTCATCCGATGACCTCCCCACGTGGAAGAACGCCTTCGGCGTCGAGGGCTTCGATGTCCAGTACTTCTACCTGCAGATCGGTTACGGGGCGGAAACCGGGCTCACCCTGGGCGGGGGCGGTTCGGTGGTCATCGGCGACGCCGCCCTGAAGCTCGATGTCGAGGGCGGGTTCAATCCGGAGCCGTACGTCACCGTTTTCCGCTTCGACCTGGAGGCCGTCCACCAGGACACCGGCATCTCGATCTGGGACATACTCGCCGTCCTCGTCACCCCGCCGGACTGGCTCGCCTTCCTGAAGCAGATCGTGCTCCACAAGCTGGCGATATGCGTGGTCACCGCTTCCGGCGGCTGGACCAACCCCGTGACCCACGAGGAGTGGAAGCAGGGCTTCTACGCCAAGGGAGACATCGACTTCTTCGGCAACAACTGGCGCTTCGAGGTCAACGTCAGCGACGACGGCCTCTACGCGTACAGCAACATCGCCCAACCGCTGAAGCTGGCCGACGTCTTCACCCTCTCGGACGCGAGCGGAACCAAGGGGCCCCAGTACCTCCTCGACACCCGAGGCATCCGCACAGGCCACCTCCCGGCGAAGATCTTCTACCTCTCCGGCAAGCTCGACCTCCTCGGTCTGTCGGCCTCGATCGAGGCGCAACTCGGCAACGAGGGCTTCGCCTTCACGATCGCCGCGGACCTGCTGGACATCCTGCACGGGGATATGAGCTGCACCCTCAACAGCACCGGACTGAAGGCCTCGGCCCACGTCAAGCTGGACTTCGACATCACCATTCCCCGGGGCGTGGTGCTCGGCGGCATCCCGGTGCCCGCCGGAAACCTGGTGGGCATCCACGCGGAAGGTGGCTTCGACCTCACCGTCGACGGGCATGGCGCCACCCTGCACCTGACGGCGAACTGCCACGCGTCCCTGCTCGACGTGCACCTGCTCGACTTCGACCTCGACCAGCAGTTCGGGATCGGCAAGTGGGACGACATCGCCTCCTGGCTCGAGCGCAACCCGGAGAGACTCTTCGAGTCGCTGGGCGAAGGCATCTGGGACGCCCTCAAGGACTGCGCCACGACTTCGGCCGCGCAGCTCACCTGACGCGTCCTGCGCAGCGCCCCCGTCCGACCCGCCCGCTACGATCCCGTGCCGGGCGGGTTCTTTCCCGTTGTGCGCATGACGCCGCGCCACGGCCCAGGCGCGTGTCGTGCTCGGTGAGGGGGACCATCCCGCCCGGGTGAGGATCAACTGGCGGTCGGTGTCTCCTGGCCGGATCGCGGTCCTACTTGACCTGCTTCTTCCGCATCTGACGGGTGTACTCGTTGTGGACGCACGTGAGGACGGCACGAAGTTGTGCATCACGGCCTCCACTGCTGCCGAAGGGCACGCTGCCGAACTTCGGGGGCAGTATGCGCAGGGCGCAGATACCTCCGTCGCGGCGTAGGACGTGGTCTGGCTACGGCTCGGCTGCGGCTCGCGCCGATCGGTCCGGCGGCCCAGGATGGAAGCATGAGCGATTACGCGAGGGCCCCGATCGCGGTCTTGGGCGTCCCTCCCGGTTATCCCCCGGGTAGCGGGGGCGGTCCGGGTGCCGCCGGGTGATGGTCTACTCCTGACGGCACCTCGGCCCATGGCTGCGTTACCGGACATTCGCCTTGCTCAGGCTCTGCCCGCGCTGCGGTCCCGGTGGGGCAGACACGGTCAGGCGGTCGGGTCTCCCTGGACGTTGACCTTCGCGCCTCGCCGGAACGGATCCTGGTTCTGGCCGTAGTCCTGATAGATCTTGTAGTGGCTGTTGTCCAGGTGGAAGCCCATGGCGATGACCCCGAGGTAGGTGGTGCCCGGCTGGGTGTCGCTGTCCCAGTAGTGGAAGATCGTCACCCCTTCGCCGCCGGCACCGGCTTTGCCCGCGCTGGAGTGCAGGACCTGGCGGATCTTCCCGTCGATAAAACAGGTGCCGCTGTCCTTGCCCTTGTGGTCATAAGCGGCGTTCACGGCCTGTTTGACGTTTGCCTCGGTGGTCTTGCCCTCCCGCTTGCCGTTCAGTGCCTTCAACATCCTTTCTTGCCCGGCCTTGTCGTTCGTGTGCTTCGCCAAGTGCCGTGCCGTCCTTGATGGCTGCGTGGTGGCAGGCTTGTTTGCCTGTGCGGATGTCACGGAGTCACTCCTTCCGTAGTGGGATGGTTGACGGCAGCCGGTGGCCCCCATCTGAAGGGCGCAGGGAACAGCATGGGGTCAGCCCCGGTAGCACGATCACCTGGCTCGGCGTCTCCTGGCCCTCTCCCTGGAAGGTACGGCTGACGTGCGCCGCTGACGGCTGCCTCTGGGTCGCCGCCCGCGCAGACACCATGTCGGAGAGACAAGCCCGACGCGACAGTGCGAATAGGCCACAGCCCGTAATCGGCCACAGGGGAGGGTGGCGAACGGAACGGCATGAAGTTGCGCGACGCTGCGGAGCGGGGCATCGAGAAGAACGTCCGTCGCGAGTACGAGCGCAACGCACACGGTGTGCCGATCCGCGTCAGTGAAGGCTGAGTCCTGAGTCCTGTCCTTGGCGTTCCCTGGTGCCGGCCTGACAGAGATCACCTCGGCTGCAGGCAGGCGATGCTGGGTTCATCGTTTGCCCAGCGGGAGCCCGCCGCGCCGTCGCACCTCCCTGGGCGCGGCTGTCGAGGCGGGATGTGACGACCTGACCGTCTGTGCCTCCAGTACCTGCTGTCCCATTCCCTTCGCCGACCTCACCGAGGACATATCACCTGAACTTGCGATTATCCGGGAAGTAATCAGTAGGGGTTAAATTCCTCCAAGGCCCCTGTATGTCTTTGACATGGTGCGCTGTCATATCCGTGCCAGATCGCCCCGCTCGTCTCGTCGCACCCATCAGGGGAAGGCAGGAACATGGGCAGATTCAGGTACGGAACCGCGGCGTCGGCCATCGCGCTGGCTGCCTCGGGATTGCTGGTAGCCGCGGGAGGCACGGCTCACGCGGAAGCGGGTCAGGACAACATCGGCATGTACAAGCAGGAGAAGACCCAGTGGTGCTGGGTCGCCTCCGGACTGACCATCGCCAAGTTCCAGGGCTTCGGCTCCACCCAGACGGACTTCTGCAACCGGGCCCAGCCCTACTACGGCTGCAACAACCAGCCCGCCACGCTCGACGACATGGCCAGGGCCTGGGGCAGCCTCGGCATGACCCACCCCGGCTCGGGCTTAAGCAGCGCGGCCACGTTCAACCAGGTGTACACCGAGGTCAAGGCGGCCCGGCCGGTCGCTGTCCGCATCGGGTGGACATCCGGTGGTGGCCACATGAACGTCGTCTACGGCTTCGACACGTCGAACAACACCATCGGTGTGGCCGACCCATGGCCGGACACCGCCACGTACACGTGGTGGAACTACAACGACTACGTGAGCAACAGCTCGTCCAAGTGGACCCACTCCCGCATCGGCATCTCCCGCTAAGGCAGGCGACATGCGCGACACCAGCGGCACCAGAACGTCCAGCAAACGGGCCGGCTCTCGCTTCGCCCGCCTGTCCATCGTCATCGCACTGAGCGCATCCGCACTGCTGTCCGTCGCCGGCCCGGCCCACGCGGCACCGGCCAAGGACCCGCTCCCGGCGGACATTCCCGACTACCAGGCCGCCCTCGACGCGGTGAAGTCCACCGCCGTCCGCAACGCCGTCTGCCGCTTCCTGAGCACTCCGGTGCCCAGCGGCGGCGCCGGCGGACCGGTGCAGACGATCCCCGAAACGGCCGAGCCGTGCCAGGGCCTCCCGGCCTTCACGATCAAGGACCCGGTGGCACTGAACGAGATCACCCCCGGGTTCGTCGCGGGCACCTCCCTGCCACTGCCCACCGAGGCGGTCAAGCTGACGCAGCTGGTCTCCTCGCTGAGCACCACCGTCAACGGCCGCAACGCCACCGTCATGCTCGCCCCCACCCAGGGCGGCGGCTGGCACCTGGCGGCCGTGCGCGACGGCGACAGCGACGTCACATACGCCAGCAAGGCCACCGTGGGCACGCTCGTCTTCACCGAGCCGCAGATCCGCGGCTGGTACCAACTCAAGCTCAACACCGTCGAGCCGCTCAACGACCAGGCCCGGCAGGGACTGGGCGGCCAGGCGTCGATGTCGCTCAGCGACTACCAGAAGCTGGTCAAGGCCCGCTACGCCGACAAGCTGCCCGGCTCGGAGTACGACACCAAGGGCTACTCCAGCGGTTACAGCCCCCAGCACAAGGCGGACGAGCCATCGTCCGCCACCCCGCTGCTCGCCGGGACTGGCGCCGCACTCGCCCTTGCAGGTGGGGCCGTCGCCCTCCGTCTGCGCCGGCGTGCAAGCACCGGCTGAACCCGCCCCCGCTCGCCCCGTCGCCCCGCCCCTGGCAGCCAGCCGGGACGGGGCGAAACCCAGTCCCGGCCGGACCGGCCGCTACAGACCGGCACCGCGACGAGCAGTCGACGGCCGACCGGCCCCGCTCGACGCCCACCGTCCAGCACCGGCCGCACACCGGGCACTGCGCCTCGACAGCAGAAGATTGCCGTCCATGTCCGTCGTATTCGTAGTGGGTGCGGCCGGCGCGGTTGAGGCATGAGCGTCGTAGGCGCGCCGGCCCGTCGTGTCCTGGCCGGGTAGATGGGCGGGTCAGGACGCGGTCAGCTGGTCGCCCGAGGCTCGTGTCGGCGTTGGCCGCTTCGGTCAGCGCTCCGGTGGGTGCGTACGTGAAGGTGGACTGCAGTCCGTCGTCGGTGGTGAGGTGGGTGACGCGACCGAGCGGGTCGCGTGTGGAGGTCAGGCTCTGGCCGGCGCCGTCTGTGCGCGAGGTGAGCCGGCCTGCGGCGTCGCGGGTGCAGGTGAGGGTGCGGCTGTCGAAGTCGGTCTCGGAGGTCGGCCGGCCGGCGGCGTCGTAGCTGTAGTTCCAGTTGCGGCCGTCGGGGGCGGTGACGGCGGTCAGTCGCAGTTCGGCGTCGCGGGTGAAGCCGTAGCGGGCGCCTTCGGGGCGGTCGGCAGCACCTGTCCTGGATCGGGCGAGCGCCTCTGGACGGTCGTTACGACCTATGCCCACACCCTCGGCGGGCCGCTACGCCCCTGGGCTCGTGGACAGGACGACCTCGGAGCGAGGCAGGGATGAGAGTCCACGGCCGCAAAGTGCGATCTGCGCTGGAGTGCCGGATCCGTCGCAGCTCTCATCAACTCCTGGCAAAGCCTGGGGCCCGACGGGCAGATCGGCTGACCGAACCAGGCAGGTCCAGCAGCGGTTCTTCTCCACCTGCGCCCGCCCTCCTCTCATCGCGCTGCCGGAGAACGTCGCCGCCTGCCGCCGAACCATCACCGACCTCCTGGACCGGATCGGCCCCCAGCTCCCACCGGGCTGCCTGCACCGACCACTGGACATTCCCTCCGATCGCCCACCGATTCCACGATTCCGGAGGCTCTGGGCTCCTCTTTCCCTCCGCCAAACGGCTCGGGCCCGGCACACGCGGCCGAACGCTGCGTGGCCGGGACCACCGTCCCCACCACCGGCAACGATGTGAGCGCAGCGGAGGCGGCATCTACCAGCCCACCAACAGCCGATCGTTCCTGGTGCGTAAGCGATACGCGGCGGGGTGGCCAGGCCCCGTCTGCGGTTTCCGTTCGATCCTTGTGTGGAGATTTCGAAAAGATCGCTGATAGGTTTATATATGTGGTGAAGGCCGCGGCGTGGCTTGGGGGTGCGGGATGACAGTTGCGGCTGCGGCGGCTGTGTCACCCCGTGCGAGCCACACGCATAGTGCGGAGGGGACACGGAGTGACTGGGGCTGGGCGGGGGGCGGGTAGTCCTGATGAGACACACGGGCCATCGTGCCGCCGACGGATCACGCCCCGGGAGCCCCTCGCCAGTGAAGAAATCGACGTCCGGGCACCTGCATCCGCAGACCCTGAACGCACGGTACAACTGAGGGTCGAACTGCCCGCACCGACCGGTGAGACCATGCTGACGCAGCGGTCGGAGCGATCCAACGGGCGGGCCGGCCATCGTAGGGCCGCGCAGCCACCATCCCCCCGCATACGCATCGGTGCGCTGCTGGCCTCCCGCTTCGGGCGGCTGGCGCCGTGCGCTCGTCGGCTCAGGCCGCGCTATCCGCGTCCGGGCCACACCGGCTGGCGCCGCTGGATGCCCTCCTGCCGGCAGTGGCTGGGCGTCGTGTCGACGGCCGTCGGCCTGACCGGACTGTTCCTGGCCATCGCCTACGCCGCCACCGACATACCCAAGGACTTGAACGCGTACGCCACCCAGCAGGACAACGTGTACTTCTGGTCCGACGGTACGCCCATGGCTCGCAGCGGCTGGGTACAGCGACAGGCGATGCCGCTGAAAGACATACCCGAGGACGTTCGCTGGGCCGTGCTGGCGGCCGAGAACGAGAGCTTCTACGACGACCCCGGCGTCTCTTTGAAGGGCCTCACCCGCGCCCTGTGGCGCACGGTCGGTCAGGGCGAAACCCAGGGTGGCTCGACCATCACTCAGCAGTACGTCAAGAACGTCTACCTGAACCAGGACCAGTCCGTCAGCCGCAAGTTCACCGAAGCGATGATCGCCCTCAAGCTCGACAACCAGATGAGCAAGGACGAGATCCTGGAGGGATACCTCAACACCAGTTGGTTCGGCCGCGGCACCTACGGCATCCAGCGCGCCGCACAGGCCTACTACGGCAAGGACGTCAGCGAACTCAACGCGAGCCAGGCGGCTTTCCTGGCGTCGCTACTCAAGGGCGCCAGCTTGTACGACCCCACACTGAGTGCGGCCAACCACCAACGGGCAGTGAAGCGCTGGAACTGGACCCTGGACCGGATGGTCAAGATCGGCAGGCTGTCGCCGTCCAAGCGGGCCAGGTATCGGACTTTCCCCGAGCCGGTCAAACAGAACCCGTTGTACGACACCGGTCAGCAGAGTGACTACCTGGTGGAACTCGCCTCCCGATTCGCCCAGAAAGCCGGGCACATCTCGGCCAGGCAGTTCGATCTGGGCGGCTATCAGATCTACACCACCTTCGACCGCAAACGGGAGGCGGCTCTCGACGACGTGGTGGCCAAGGCGCGCAAGAAGGCCCGGCAGGCCCACCCGGACGCGGCAGCCACCGCCCATTACGGCGTCGCGTCGCTGGCCACCGACGGCCGCATCCTCGCCGTCTACGGCGGACCGGACCACCGGAAGCAGGGCTACAACGAGTCCAACGCCGGGACGGTAGCGGCCGGTTCGGCCTTCCTTCCGTTCGTGTACGCGGCCGGTCTCGAACACGGCATCGTCAGGCGGCGGGACGCGCCCCGGGAGAAGGTCACCCCGCACTCCCTCTATGACGGCGACGACGACGTGCCCGTCACAACCCCGGAGGGCCCCTACTGGAACCGCAGCGGCAAGAAGGTCACTGCCCACAACGACGGCCGGAAGTCGTGGGGCCGGTTGACGCTGCGCGAGGCGCTCGCCAAGTCGGTGAACACCCCCTTCATGCAACTGGGCATGGACACGGGCCTGGACAAGGTGAAGGAGACGGCCCAGGCGGCTGGGCTGCTGTCCTCGAGTATGGGGCCGCAGGTACCCGCTCTGTCCCTGGGCAGTTCCACGCCGAGCGCGATCCGCATGGCAAGTGGCTACGCCACCTTCGCCGCGGCGGGCCAGCACATCGAGCCGTACTCCGTGCACCGCATCACCCGGAACGGCTCGGCCGTGCGGCTGGACCCCCCGGACGCGCGCCGCGCGGTCACCGCCCAGGTGGCCGGGGAGGTGACACAGGCGCTTGCAGACTCCTTCCGCTCCGCCCACCCTGACGCCGCTCCCGCCGCGGCGGCGGTGTCCGGCAAGGCCGGCACCACCGCCGACGACACGGCCGCCTGGTACGTCGGCACGGCCCGCGCCGTGTCCACGGCCGTGGTCGTCTACCGCATGGATCTGACCAAGAGCCTCGACCCGCTGCCGCTCAAGGGGCTGGCGGGAACCACGGCCGACAGCGTCGCGTACGACATCTGGTCGGATGCCGTGGGCCCACTGCGCTGACCGGCCGGCCGGCCACATCCGCATCCGCATCCGCATTGGAACCTCCCTCGCAGATTTGAGTCCTGTATGAAGTCGACTCCAGGTCGCCGTCGTAAGGGGCGCGCGCCCCGCCGCACCATCCGTACCCGGTTCGTAGCCCTTGCGTCAGCCGCCCTCGTCGTTTGCGCGGCCGCCGCGGGCTACCTGGTGTTGAGCCAGACCGACGGCCAAGCTTCGGCTCCCTCCGGCGGCGAGGCGGGATCGGTTGCGCAAGGCTCGACGGAGCCTCGCAAGGAGCCGGAGTGGGACGGCACAACCAAGGTCCTCGGGGACGGATCGACCTCCTACACCGGCCCACAGAAGGGGCAGTTGAAGGCGGCGCCGCTCAAGGCAGCGGAGAGGCCACCACAGTTCGTCGTCTTCTCCTGGGACGGCGCGCTGGAGGGCGACGACCGGCTCTTCTCCCACTACCGCGAGATGGCCAAGGACTACGACGCTCATATGACCTTCTTCCTCACAGGCATCTACCTGTTGCCCAAAAGCAAGAAGGACCTCTACCACCCGCCCCAGCACCCGGTGGGCTCCGCCGCGATCAGCTACCCCACCGACGAGCACATCCGCACCACCCTGACGCAGCTCGCCGCGGCCTACAAGGACGGCAACGAGATCGGCACCCACTTCAACGGCCACTTCTGCGGAGCCAAGGGAGGCGCCGACTGGAGCGTGGAGGAGTGGAAGAGCGAGATCGACCAGTTCTACGACTTCGTCGAGAAGTGGCGGACCAACACCGGCTTCAAGGACAGTCCCGCGCTGCCTTTCGACTTCCGCAAGGAGGTGACCGGCGGTCGCGCCCCCTGCCTGGAGGGCCAGCCGAACCTGCTCAAAGCCATGAAGAGCTACGGATGGCGCTACGACGCAAGCTCCCCGGGCGACTTCCAGATATGGCCGAGCAAGAAGAACGGCATCTGGGACTTTCCGCTGCAGATGCTTCCGTACCCCGGTGGCAACTACCAAGGCCTGTCGATGGACTTCAACTTCCTCTACAACCAGTCCCATGGTGAGACCGAGGGCGATCCGGCCAAGTACGCCGACTGGGAGCAGCAGACCGTCGCCTCTTACATGGCCGGCTTCAATCGCGTCTACTACGGCAGCCGAGCACCACTGTTCATCGGCAACCATTTCGAGGACTGGAACGGCGGCATCTACATGAAGGCCGTTGACCAGATAGTCAAGAACATCTGCACCAAGAGGGGCGTCAAATGCGTGTCCTTCAAGGAACTCGTGGACTGGCTCGACGTGCAGAAGCCCGAAACGCTGCAGCGCCTGCGCGGTCTGGATCCGGCCCAGTCGCCGGACTGGTCCACGGTCGTCAAATGACCCGGAAACCCATCTGACCTCACGCACACCCCTTCGCATACTTCACACATCTCGCGCAAAATTCGATCGCCCGGTCTGTGTACCGGCGCAGAGGGGAACATCGTTGAAATCCAGAAGAACAGGCCGCAAGCGGAGCCGCGCCACCATAGTCACGGTGGCGGCAGCCTCGGTGACCGCCGGAGTCCTGCTACCCGGCTGGAGCGCGAGCGCGAAAGCCACCGACGCCCCGACCGTGGACTCGGCAACCAAGGCCGCATTTCAGCGGCTGGCCGACGCGGTCTTCACCGATCGCACGCAGTCCCTGGTGGGCGACGCCCGGAGCGGACGTCAGAAATCGCACCCGCAGCGGACGTCCGGCTTCACCGGAAGGGTGCGGCTGTCCGAGACGCAGTCGCGCGAGGAGGGATCGACGCTCGACGAACTGCGCGCCCGCAAGTCCAGCCTGGCCCGACTCGGCGAGAGGTACAGCGGAGCCCGCACCAGTGTCACGCTGGACGCCATCCGGGTGAAGGGCCGGCACGCCACGGCCGACGCCACCGAGACCACGACCCTGGCGTACGAGAAGGCCCGGGGCGCCGAGCCCAAGACCACCGGATTCCGGGCCCACCACGTACTGACCTTCCAGGCCGACCACAAGGGTGGCTGGCAGCTGACCGATGTCGGCGATATCGACGACGGCTACCTCGCGGTGAACCAGGTCGCCAAGCCGTCCGTCGCCGCGCCGGCCACCGCCGCCGCCCCGCCCTCGGCGACCCGCTCGGCCACGACGTGGCCCGCGCCGGCCAACCCGAAGAATTTCTCGGCCACCGGGTACCGCTACAACGCCATGGCGGCCTACGCGACGAAGTACTGGAACAGCTACAACCCGGACTACCCCGACTTCAGCGGCGCCGGCTCCGGCGGGGACTGCACCAACTTCGTCAGCCAGTCCCTGAAGGCGGGCGGCTGGCAGCACGTCCCCGGCTACACGACGGACTTCCACAAGTGGTTCGGCAACTCCGACATCCAGTCGGACTCCTTCGTCGGCGTCAACGAGTTCTCCTGGTTCGCCCTGTCTTCCAAGCGCGTCACCAGCCTCGCGAACGTCTACCAGATGGACGTCGGTGACGTGCTGCAGCTGGACTTCGACAGGGACGGGTCCAAGGACCATTCCATGATCGTCACCAAACGCAGCCGGCTGGGCATGCCGTACGTCACGTATCACTCCACCGACACCTACAACAGGTCGGTGGCCAGCATCGTTGCGTCGTACCCGAGCGCCGCGTACTACGCCTACCGCACCTGAGCGGTACCGCACCAGCGGCCTGCGCTGCGGCCCGTGGCCACCGCACTTCAGAGTCCACACAGTCGGACGATCCGCGGTGGCCGTACGCGGTGGCCCAGCCGGGGCCACCGCAAGACCGCGAACCCACACGGCAGCCCACACCGCTGCCGTGGCCCTCATTCTGCGGGCGCTCCATAGAGAGCCTGACGGCAGAGCGGGCTCGCCACGCTGCCTTGCGGCAGACGTTGATCGCCACTCCCCGCAAGGAGCCGCACAATGCACCACAGCTCCCGCCCCGCCGCACTGCCTGTTCGCGTCCGGTTGGCCACTCACTCGGAGCGCAGCGCTGATCGGCAGACGGCGGACGGCGGACGGCGGACGGCGGACGGCGGACGGCGGAATCGTGCTCGTCGCGGACGTCTCGCCGTAGCTGCGGCCCGACGCCAACATCTGCCCTGACCGCGCCTTCTGCCACACGTTCCGCGGCGGCGAGGGCAAGTACCAGATGGTGCCCGGCTGGCCGTACTCGATCATGGTGGCGCACTTGAGTGCCCCGCGCTCGCCATCATGCGCTTCTCGGATTCCCCAGGGCACGTTCCCATGGATGGTCAAACCGCCTCGATCGTCCTCGATCCCAACCACCGCCACCGGAACCGAAACCCACTCCTCGTCGACCGGCAGCTTGTCGACTGGCGCGGCCTGTCGGCGCCGGTTCGATTCCGGCCGGGACCGCTTGCACTCATCCGTCGTGGGTCTCCACACGGACGCCTAGGTTCACCAGGGACGTCCAGATGAACCGAGCTGTCTCGGAGCTACGAGTGAGGCATCCCCAGTTCACGATGCGTACTGTGTCGTTGCGTTGGACCCTGTCCACCAGCTCTAACCATCCAGGGCCTGGCGGATCTGTGGAGATACGAAAGTCAGAGAAGACGTGGGTGCAACCTGATGCGATCAGCTCGGCAGCCTGGTCGTCACTCTCGATGGAGTCAGCCTGCGCGTATCCGTAGACGGTCATATGCCCAGCGTAATTGCGGCCGTGATCGATCCCAGGAGATTGCGCGGTCCGGCATGACCCGGCAACGACGAGACCACCGACCGGCCGTTGCGGCAGTACCCCCTCCAAGGCGGCGGACCCCCGCACGTTCAGCCAGGCTGACTTGGACGCCATCGCCCACGAACGCAACCACCATCCGCGCAGGATTCATGACTACCGCACTCCGACCGAGGTCTACGCTGACCTTCTGAACAGCGGTGATGCGCCGACTACTTGAGCCCACCAGACGGACATCAGGCGGTGATTGCACCATCGGGTGGGGTTGCCGTGGTTGGGGTGTAGCGGGCGCGCATGGCGTGGCTGGCGGCGGGGCCGGCGGTGAACACGTAGGTGTGGCTGTCGTCGAGGCGGCGGCCGGTCTTGGCGTCGACGACCACGGGTTCGACTTCGTCGCCGCTGCCGGCATCGACCAGGATCATGCTGCGCTGCTCGGGGGCGAGGCGGGAGTTGCCCCATGCGGCGAGCGTGATGATCACCGGGCGCAGGGAGCGGCCCAGGTCGGTTAGGACGTACTCGTGGCGGACCGGGTTGGTCTGGTAGGGGCGGCGTTCGAGCAGGCCGTCGGCGATGAGCGTCTTCAGACGTGCGGTGAGCATGCTGGTGGAGATGCCGAGGTTCTCCTGGAACTGGTCGAAGCGGGTGTAGCCGTCGAAGGCGTCGTGGAGAAGCAGTAGCGTCCACCATTCGCCGACGTGCTGCACGGTCGTGGACAGCGGGCATTCGAGGTCTTCTGCCCTGATGCGGCTTGCCAAGGTCGACCCACCCCCGGAGAGTTACTACTAAAATCGAAGTTAGTTACTTCTATTTTAGCAGTAACGGCGAGGTGCGGTGCCCCCACCTGCCCACACCCGGGAACGGAGATCGCCATGACCACCCTTGCCACAGCGATCAGCGAATCCCTGAAGGGCCGACGCGCCCTGGTCACCGGCGGCACGAAAGGCGTCGGCGCGGCCGTCGCCCGACGCCTGGCCCAGGCCGGCGCCACCGTGCTGGTGACCGCGCGCAACCGGCCGGACGACACCGCGGCCCCGGACATGATCACCGCGGACCTGGCCACCCCCGAGGGGGCCGCCACCGTGGTCGAGGAAGCCCTCCGCCGCCTCGGCGGCGTCGACATCCTGATCAACAACCTGGGCGGCTCGGATGCCCCCTCGGGCGGATACGCGGTCCTCGACGAGGACGACTGGGCCAGGGAGCTGAACGTCAACCTCCTCGCCGCCGTCCGCCTGGACCGCGGCCTGCTCCCAGCCATGATCGAAGCCGGACGTGGCGTCGTCATCCACGTCTCCTCGATCCAGCGCCGCATGCCGCTGTGGAACGGCACCCTTGCCTACGCAGCCGCCAAGGCCGCCCTGACCACCTACAGCAAGGGCCTGGCCAACGAGGTCGCCCCGCACGGCATCCGCGTCAACACCGTTGCCCCCGGCTTCGTGCAGACCACCGCCGCTGACCACCTCGTCGCCCGCATCGCCAAGAACTCCGGCACCACCCATGAAGCGGCGCTGAGACAGCTCATGGACTCCCTCGGCGGCATCCCACTGGGCCGCCCCAACCGCCCCGACGAAGTCGCCGAACTCGTCGCCTTCCTCGCCTCCGACCGTGCCAGTGCCATCGTCGGCGCCGAGCACGTCATCGACGGCGGCACCATCCCCACCGTGTGAACCCTCCACCCCAGGAAGCCACCATGCACACCGACCAGCCTCAGGACATCGCCCCCGACGCACTGCCCGAGGTGATCACCCGCTATCTGGACGCCCATCGCGCTCATGACACCGCCGGCGCACTCAGCGCCTTCCATCCGCACGCCAACGTGACCGACGAGGGCAAGACCCACCGGGGAGCCTCGGCGATCGAGACCTGGCTGTCCCGTTCCGCCGGCGAGTACACGTACACGATCGAACTCACCGGCGCACAGAAGGTCGACACGGACCACTACATCGCCACACACCACCTCGAGGGCAACTTCCCGGGCGGGGTAGTGGACCTGCACTACCGCTTTGCCCTCAGCAACGGCCTCATCAAGGACCTCGTCATCGAGCCCTGACCGGCACCCGCACATGCCCACGCCTGCGGTCTCACGGCCTCTTACCCCCTCGGGGCACCGCGACCGCACGAGGAGTTGGGGTCCAAGAATGCATACCGGCTTCGGCTTGTCCTGCGGCGCGCGGACTCCTCGTGCCCGATCGCCTGTGGCATCTGCGGCTCTGCCCAGGACGCCCGTCACTCACCCGCTGCGTTCGCACGTCGGGACGACCCGGCGAAGAATGGCCGTGTACGGGCAATTCGACTACGGCAGGCTGCGCACAGCCGCTGTGCCGCCCGCCGGACGGGATGATCCTTGTGACGACTTCGCCCTTCGGGTCCGGCGACCCGTTCTCCGATCTCTTCAACCGCTTCTTCGGCATGAGTCCGGCAGCCTCGCCGCCGGCCGTGCAGCGCGTGCCCATCGGACGACTGCTCAGTGATTCCTCGCACGAGCTGCTCGCGGCGGCCGGCGGCCGGGCGGCCGAGGACGGGTCCGATCTCGACACCGTGCACCTGCTGTGGGCCGCCACGCAGGTGCCGGCCTCCCGGCAGCTGCTGGAGCAGGCAGGCGCGGATCCGGACCAGCTGGCTGCGGACCTGCAGGAGAACCTTCCCACCGGCACCAAAACCGGCGACCCCGGGCTCACGCCGGCGGTGAAGCGCGCTCTGCTTGCCGCCCACGCCCACTCCCAGGCGACCGGTGCCTCGTACATCGGTCCGGAGCACATCCTCGCCGTATTGCTGGACGATTCCAGCCTCGCACGCACGCTGGGACCCGAGGGAGTCTCCTCCGGTCTGCTGAGCGGCGGCGAAGCCGGCCGGAAGGCGGCGTCGGGCGAGCACAGCGACACCCCGACCTTGGACGAGTACGGCCGGGACCTCACCGAGGAGGCCCGCAGCGGGCGTCTCGACCCGGTGGTCGGCCGGGCGGAGGAGATCGAGCAGACCGTGGAGGTCCTTTCCCGGCGCACCAAGAACAACCCCGTGCTCATCGGTGATCCCGGCGTCGGCAAGACCGCCATCGTCGAAGGACTGGCGCAGCGGATCGTCGCCGAAGAGGTCCCGAAGGCCCTGCGCAACCGCCGCGTCGTGAGCCTCGACATGGCCGGTCTGGTGGCAGGGTCCAAGTACCGGGGAGAGTTCGAGGAGCGGCTGAAGAAGGTGATCGACGAGGTCACGCAGGCCGAGAGCGGCATCATCGTGTTCATCGACGAACTGCACACGGTCGTCGGCGCGGGCGGAGGCGGCGAGGGTGCCATGGACGCCGGCAACATTCTCAAGCCCGCGCTCGCCCGGGGCGACCTCAGCGTGGTCGGCGCCACCACCATCGACGAGTACCGCCGGTACATCGAGAAGGACGCCGCGCTCGAACGTCGCTTCCAGCCGGTCATGGTGCGCGAACCCACCGTCGAGGAGACGGTCGAGATCCTGAGCGGGCTTCGCGACTCCTACGAGGCCCACCACCAGGTCCGTTACACGGACGAGGCCCTGGACGCCGCGGCCGCCCTGTCCGACCGCTACCTCACCGACCGGTTCCTGCCCGACAAGGCGATCGACCTCATGGACCAGGCAGGAGCACGCGTGGGACTGCGCGGCCTCGGTGCCCCGACCGGGACCGCGAGCCTTGAAGACCGCCTCACCAAGCTGCGCAGGGAGAAGGACGAGGCCGTCAGCACCGAGGACTACGAACGCGCCGCACAGCTCAAGGAGCAGATCCGGCAGGTGGAGCAGGAGCTCGCCGACGTCGGCGGAGAGCGGGAAGAGGCCGGCAGTGTGACTGCCGAGGACATCGCCGACGTGCTCTCCGCACGCACCGGCATCCCGGTCTCCCAGCTCACCGAGACCGAGCGCGAGCGGCTCACGAAACTCGAAGAGGCCCTGCACGAGCGGGTGGTCGGCCAGGACGAGGCAGTCACCGCCGTGTCCCAGGCCGTGCGCCGGGGCCGGGCCGGCATGGGAGACCCCGAGCGGCCCACCGGCAGCTTCCTCTTCCTCGGACCCACGGGAGTCGGCAAAACGGAACTGGCCAAGGCACTTGCGGAACTGCTCTTCGGAGACGCCGACCGGATGGTCCGCTTCGACATGAGCGAGTTCCAGGAGAAGCACACCGTCTCCCGGCTCGTCGGCTCCCCGCCCGGATACGTCGGCTACGAGGAGGCCGGGCAACTCACCGAGGCGGTGCGCCGAAAGCCGTACAGCGTCGTGCTGTTCGACGAGGTCGAAAAAGCCCACCCGGACGTCTTCAACCTGCTGCTGCAGGTCCTGGACGACGGACGGCTCACCGACGCCCAGGGACGCACGATCGACTTCCGGCACACCGTGGTCATCATGACCAGCAACATCGCCTCCAAGCGCATCCTGGACCACCAGGGGGCGGTCGAGGACATCAGGGACGACCTGATGGCCGAACTGCAGGCGCACTTCCGGCCCGAGTTCCTCAACCGCATCGACGAGATCATCGTCTTCCACGCCCTGACCCGGGCGGACCTGGTGCGCATCGTCGACCTGTTGCTGGAACGCAGTCGGCGCAGGCTCCACGCCCAGCAGATCAACCTCGAGGTCACCGAGTCCGCCAAGGAGTGGCTGGCCAACCGTGGCTACCAGCCCGAGTTCGGAGCCCGGCCGCTGCGCCGCACCATCCAGACGGAGCTCGACAACCGCCTTTCGAACATGCTGCTCAGCGGCTCGGTCAATCCGGACGACACCGTCATCGCCGACGTCAAGGACGGCGAGCTGGCACTGACCCTCGGTCCGGCGGCCGCCTCGGGCGGCGCGGACCAGCCGGAGCCGGACACCGCAAGTTCGGCGGAGTAGCCCATCTGAACTGGGATTTCTTTCATTTCGCCCAGCACGCCGCGCCTGCAGGCCGGGGCACCCCTAGCATGCTGACTGTGCGACCCAATACCCCGAAGGTCGAGGGCGGCCGGTTACAGGGCCTCCTGCAGCTCATCGAGGACGGCATCCACCTGGTCGTCGCGGCGCTCCTCGTACTGCTCGCGGGGCTGCTGACCGTCGGGGTCATCCACGACGTCATCAGGTCGATCCAGGGGCCGTATCACGAGGAGACGGTCGTTCTCTCCGCCCTGGACAACGGCCTTGTGCTGTTCATCGTGGCCGAGCTGCTCCACACCGTCCGCCTCACCATCAGGAACCAGACCCTCGACGCGGAGCCGTTCCTCGTCGTCGGCCTGATTGCCGGCATCCGCAAGGTGCTCATCGTGACGGCCGAGGCAGAGAAATCCTTCCGGTGGAACGTCGAGGGGATCGAACTGCTGATCCTGGCGGGGCTGATCCTCGTGATGGCGACAGCGGTGTACGTGTGGCGGCGCTCCACGCGGCCGGGAGACTACTTCCCGCTCCAGGAGCCGCAGCGCTCCCCGCCGCCGGAGCCCTCACCCACCCCGGTGCGCGCGTCCTGATCCTTCACCGTCCGCAGCCACGGCCGCCCGCACCCGCTGCTCCTCGCGACGCGTTTCGGGAGCGTGTCGGAGTCCGGCAACACCGACGGGGTGGCCGGTGGCGCGGCCGTGCGGTGCGGGCCGGGGCGGCGCCGGAGCGGGTGTTCGCGGTGGTGCACGCGATCGTAGCGGCGCGGCGTCAGTCTCCGGTGGGTGGGCCGCGGGAGGCCATCGCGTGGGCAGCTGCCGTAGCACGCCTTGCCAGCCCCTGGGCAAAGCAGAATAAATAGGAACCATGAGCGGAAATTCGCGCCGTTTCCGGCGTTGGCTGGGCCGCGCGGCCGGCCGGTCCGCTTTTCCAGGCGTGCCTCCTGCCGGGAGCGGCAGCGACGACCGGCAGGACGAACGCTCTGCGGTGGCCGGTGGGCCGCGGCACATACCGCCCTGGTTGGCCAGGCGCAGCGTCGCCCGGGAAGTCTTCCTCCTCCAGCTGGTGCTCGTGGTGCTGCTCGTCGCGGCGGCAGTGGTGGCCATCGTCGTCCAGGCCAAGCGGGACACCATGACCGACGCGCGGCACCGGACGCTCGCCGCCGCCGAGTCCTTCGCGCACTCCTGGGGGCTCCAGGAGGCGCTGAACAGCGACAATCCGACCGCGAAGCTCCAGCCGCTCGCCGAGGAAGCCCGCAAGGCCTCCGGCGTCGACGCCCTCATCGTGTACAAGCTCGACGGGATCACCCTCACCCACAGCGACCCGCGGCAGATCGGCAAGCACGTCATCGGCCCGTATGCCGACGCCGCCCGGGGCAAGCCCTTCACCAGGACCTTCGAGGGCGCCCTGGGCCTCTCCGTGATCTCTGCAGTCCCCGTCAAGGACTCCTCGGGCAAGGTCGTCGCCATCGTCGCCGCACCGGTCAGGGTGGAGGAGGTGCAGAAATCGGTCGATCAGCAGCTGCCCCTCTTCCTGGGCACCGCAGTCGCGGCGCTGGCACTCGCCGGAGGCGGCGCGTGGCTGGTGAGCCGTCGGCTGCGCCGGCAGACCCACGGCCTGGGACCGGCCGAGATGACCCGGATGTACGAGCATCACGATGCGGTCCTGCACGCGGTGCGGGAGGGCGTACTCATCGTCGACCGCGACGGGCGGTTGTTGCTGGCCAACGACGAGGCACGGCGGCTCCTGGACCTGCCCGCGGACGCGGAGGGACGCCACGTCGGCGACCTGGGGCTGGACGACCGAACCGCCGAGCTCCTGTCGTCCGACCGCATCGCCACCGACGAGGTGCACCTGGCCCAGGACCGGCTGCTGGCCCTCAACAAGCGGTCCACTGCCCCCCACGGAGCCCACCAGGGAAGCGTGGTGACCCTCCGCGACACCACCGAACTCAGGTGGCTGTCAGGTCGCGCCGAGGTGGCGCGGGAGCGGTTGCGGCTCCTCTACGACGCCGGGGTACGGATCGCCTCCACGCTGAATGTCGAGCGCACCGCCGAGGAGCTGGCGCAGGTGGCTGTCCCCCGGTTCGCCGACATCGTCACCGTCGAGCTGCTGGACCCGGTCGTGAAAGGCGAGGAACCGACCGGGGCGGGTACCGAGCTGCGCCGGACGGCCATCGCCGGCCTGGCGCCGCACCATCCGCTCTACCCCGTCGGCGAGCTGATGGGGTTCGTCGCGGGCACCGTGGTAGCGGCGAGTGTGGGCGAAGGCCGCTCCGTGGTGGAGCCGGACCTGGCCGGCTCCACCGGCTGGCGGTCCCAGGACCCGGAACGCGCCCGGCGCATCCTGGACCACGGGGTGCATTCCCTGGCGGTCGTACCGCTACGCGCCCGGGGAGCGGTACTGGGGCGGGTGGACTTCTGGCGGTCGGGGAGCTCACCTCCGTTCGACGACGAGGACCTGTCCTTCGCCGAGGAACTGGCGGGGCGGGCCGCAGTGGGGATCGACAACGCCCGGCGATATACCCGCGAACGCACGATGGCGATGACGCTGCAGCGCAGCCTGATGCCCCGCGGCCTGCCCGACCAGGACGCTCTGGAGGTGGCACACCGCTATCTCCCTGCCCAGGCGGGAGTGGGCGGGGACTGGTTCGACGTCATCCCGCTGCCCGGCGGCCGGGTGGCGCTGGTCATCGGCGACGTGGTCGGACACGGCCTGCATGCGGCGGCCACCATGGGCCGGCTGCGCATCGCCGTGCACAACTTCTCGGCCCTGGACCTCTCCCCCGGTGAGCTGCTGAGCCACCTGGATGAACTGGTGACCCACCTCGACGTCCAGGACGAGGACACCGAGGACGGACCGGCGATCACCGGCGCCACCTGTCTGTACGTCGTCTACGACTCCGTCTCCGGACGGGCCACCGCGGCGACGGCCGGCCATCTGCCGCCCGCCGTGGCCCACCCCGACGGCAGGGTGGAGTTCCTGCACTCACCGGTCTCCCCACCGCTGGGACTGGGCACCGGCCTGCCCTTCGAAACCGCCGAGCTGTCGCTGCCGGAGGGCTCCCGGCTGGTGCTCTACACCGACGGGCTGGTCGAGAGCCGCAGCCGCGACCTGGAAACGGGGCTGGAAGCACTGTGTGCGGCCCTCGCCGGGCCGGACCGTACGCCGGAGGACACCTGCGCCACCGTCATGCGGTCGCTGCTGCCCGCCGGGTCCACCGACGACGTCGCGCTGCTGGTGGCCCGGACCCGGCGGCTGGACCCGGCACACGTCGCCGAGTGGGACGTGCCCCGCGATCCGGCGGCGGTGGGCCCGGTCCGCAACGGCTGCGTCCGGCAGTTGGCGGACTGGGGTCTGCAGCACATCGCTTTCGGCACCGAGCTCATCCTCAGCGAACTGGTCACCAACGCCATTCGCTACGGCGCCGACCCCATTCACGTGCGACTCCTGTACACCACCCGAACCGTGACCTGTGAGGTCTCCGACGGCAGCAGCACCTCCCCGCACATCCGCCAGGCGAAGGACACCGACGAAGACGGCCGCGGCCTCTTCCTCGTCGCGCAGTTCGCCGAACACTGGGGCACCCGCTACTCCCCCAGGGGCAAGACGATCTGGGCCGCTCAGGCGGTCTCCCCCGACGCCCTGCCCTCCGAAGAGGAGCCGCGGGAGGACCTCCTCAGCCATTGGGAGGACCGCGGGGAGTGGTGAGGCCGTGGGTGACGCGCTCGCGCCCGGGGACGAACGTGGCGCCCCCTCCGCGCGTGGCGCCTACTCGCCGCTGTGACCTGGCCCGATCACCGTCCTGGCAGTGGCCCGCAAGGGGGCGGAGTACGCTGGTTTGGACCATTGCTGGAGAGAGAAGCGTCGGGCAGTGACACGTCGCGGCGAGATGACTCAAGGACCGCCCGCGCGCCAAGCCGTCGGCGGCTCTGTGGGAGTGCCGAGACCACCCACTCAGCGAGCCTGCGAGGCCCCGTCGGCGTTCCGCCCCACCTCCGGGCGTGCACCGTCCTTGGGGGTCGGGCCGCTGTGCGGGCCGTACGACCGCCCGGTGTCATGGCTCGCCCTGGTCCGCGTCCGCCACCCGCTCGGCGGACCGCTCCCCCACCTGGCCCTGCTGGAGGCGTCGTGGCTACACATCACCGGGTCCGCGCAGGCGCTCTCCTCTGTTGTCTCGGCCTTGCGGCGCTCGGTCTCGGCGCCTGCCAGGAAGAGAGCACCACCCGGCCGGTCGAGCCCTCCCGGGCCGAATCCGCCGCGGAGGTCGGCGGGACGACGGCACTGATCAAGGCGGCGAAGAAGGAAGGCAGGCTCAACACGATCGCGCTGCCGCGCCAGTGGGCCAACTACGGCGCGCTGATCGACGGCTTCGAGAAGAAGTACCGCATCAAGGTCGTCGTCGACAATCCGTCCGGTCACAGCCAGCAGGAGATCGATGCCGTGAAGAGCCACCGCGGCCAGGAGCGCGCTCCCGACGTGCTCGACCTCGGGGACTCCTTCGCCCAGTCGGCGGCGCGGCAGAACCTGCTGGCCCCCTACCGGGTCGCACAGTTCGACAAGATCCCACCGGAACAAAAGGACGCCGAGGCCCACTGGTACAACAACTACGGCGGTTACGTCTCCATCGGCTGCGACGCCGCCCGCGTCCGGACCTGCCCCGCGTCCTTCGCGGACCTGCTCCGTCCGGAGTACAAGGGCCTGGTCTCGATGCACGGCGAACCCACGATCGCGGGATCGGCCTTCGCCTCCGTGTACGCGGCGGCACTCGCCAGCGGTGGGTCGTTCGACGACATCCAGCCGGGCATCGACTTCTTCGCCCGGCTCGACAAGGTCGGCAACTACAACCGGGCCGACCCCGACCCGGCCGCGATCGCCAAGGGCAAGACACCGATCAGCATCGAGTGGGACTACCTCAACCTGCAGCACATCGACCAGCTCCGCGGAACGGGCGTGGACTGGAAGGTCTCCATTCCCTTCGACGGCAGCTTCTCGCAGTACTACGCACAGGCGATCAACAAAGACGCTCCCCACCCGGCCGCGGCGCGACTGTGGGAGGAGTACCTCTTCAGTCCGGAAGGCCAGAACCTCCGTCTCGTGGACTACGCCCGCCCGGTGCTGATGTCCGACATGGCGAAGAACGGCACCCTCAACAAGGCCCTGGCCGCCCGGCTGCCGACGGTCGAGGGCGCACCCCAGTTCCCGACCGAGGCCCAGCTGAACAAGGCGCTGCACACCGTCCGTGAGAACTGGGCCAAGGCCGTCGGCGGCTGATCCGTCCTCGCCGGCCCGACGAGGACACCTTGTGTTCCTACCCGGGGAATTCCAGCCCGCCGGTGACACCTTTGAGGAACGGAACCGTCCGCGGAGCGGATGTGATCGAGGAACATCTTCGCTGAGACCGCCGCATGACGCGGGGGCGCAGGGGCGCAGGGGCCGCGCTCTCCTATCTCACGCCGTTGCCAACCACCCTGACCTGACACGAGGCGCGCGCCACCTGACAGCCCCGTACCGCCCAGCGACGGCGCAACACCTCCCTGCGGACCTTGGCGATCGGTACGGTGTCCGGGCGGGAGCGCCACCGTTCGCTCCGGGGTCGAAGGTGGTGGGGGATGGCTGAGGTTCGCGGCGAACTGGTCCGAGCGTTGCCCGGCGCTTTGCTGGACCATGCGGCGAGACGGGGAGGCAGGACCGCGTTCCAGGATGCCCGGCGGAGCGTGACCTACCGCGAGCTGGAGCGGCGCACGGGGCGGCTGGCGGGGCAGCTGGCCGGGCTGGGGATTCAGCGCGGGGACCGGGTGGCCCTCCATCTGGGCAACCGGGTGGAGTGGGTGGAGAGTTGTCTGGCGGTGCTGCGAGCGGGGGCGGTGGGTGTTCCGCTGGATCCGGGGGCAGCGGACGCCGAGCTGGCGTACTTCCTCGACGACTGCGGCGCGGTCGCGGTCGTCACCGAGGAGGCGCTGCTGCCCCAGGTCTCCCGACTGGCCGCCGAACGGCCTCAGTTGCGCGTCGTGGTGGTGGCGGGCACGGACGCCGCGCCGGTCGGGGCGCCTGCGGGCGCGGTCGCGTTCGAGGACCTCGCCGGGAGGGAACCGAGCCTCCCGCCGCGGGACGACCTCGGCCTGGACGAGCCGGCGTGGATCCATTACACCTCGGGCACGACCGGGGCCGGTAAGGGCGTGGTCTCCAGTCAGCGCGCCTGGCTGTGGTCGGTGGCGGCGGCCTACGTCCCGCTGTGGGGCTTGGAGCCACGGGACCGGTTGCTGTGGCCACTGCCGGTGTTCCACGCCTACGCGCACTCGTTGTGCCTGATGGGTGTGGTCTCGGTGGGGGCCGGCGCATACCTCCTCGACCGGGGCGCGAGCGTCGCGGAGGCGCTCGCCGAGCGGCCGTTCACCGTCCTGGCCGGGGTGCCCGCCACGTACCACCTGCTGGTGGAGTCGGTGCGCGAGGGCCGGCGGCCGCTGCCCGGCCTGCGCCTGTGCGTGACGGGGGGCGCGCCGTGCCCGCCGGCGCTGCGGGCGGATGTCGAGGAGCTGCTGGGCGCGCCGCTGCTCGACGGCTACGGCTCCACCGAGACCTGCGGGAAGATCGCGGTCAAGCGGCTCGGCGGGCCCGGGGGCGAGGACTCCAACGGACCGCCGGTGCCCGGAGTCGAGGTCCGGCTGACCGATCCCGGCAGCGGCGAGGAGGTCGCCGATGGGGGCGAGGGAGAGATCTGGGTCCGTGGCCCGAACCTGATGATCGGGTATCACCGCCGCCCGGACGAGACCGCGCGGGTGCTCCGGGACGGCTGGTACCGCACGGGGGATCTCGGCCGCCGCGTCCACCACGGCAGTCCGCCGGGAAGTCCGCACGGCGGTCTGCGGGTCACCGGCCGCGTCAAGGAACTGATCATCCGCGGGGGCGAGAACATCAACCCGGTCGAGGTCGAGCAGGTGCTGCTGGCCTGCCCCGGGGTCGCGGACGCGGCCGTCGTCGGCCGGCCGCATGACGCGTTGGGCGAGGTGCCCGTCGCGTTCGTGGTCCCCGGCCCGCACGGCGTCGACACCGATCGGGTACGTGCCCTCTGCCAGGAGCGTCTGTCGGGCTTCAAGGTGCCCGACGAGGTGTACGAGACCGACGCCGTGCCCCGCACCACCACCGGCAAGACCGATCGCCGGGCGCTGGCCCGGCAGGTGGCCGAACGGCTGACGGCGGAGCGCGTGGCCGCCGCGTCCGCCCTGCGCGAGCGGCTGCTGGCCCTGGCACCGTCCGCGCGGCACGACGCCATGCTGCGCCTTGTCCTCGACCGCACGGCATGGACGTGCGGTGAGCCGGCGCGGACCCTGGAGTCCGGCAGGCCCTTCACCTCCTTCGGGCTCACCTCTCTCGGGGGCGTACTGCTGCGCGACCGGCTCGCCTCCGCCACTGGTCTCGATCTGCCCGCCACCTTGGTGTTCGACCACCCGACGCCCGCCGCCGTGGCCGAGTTCCTGGCCGCCGCGCTGTTCGACGGCCCGGTCCCGGCAACCCGTACGAGCACCACCAGAGCGCGTACGCCCTCCGAGGAGCCGGTGGCCATCGTCGCCATGGCGTGCCGCTACCCGGGCCGCCCGGAGGACGTGGCCTCCCCTGAGGAGCTGTGGCGGCTGGTCGCGGACGGCATTGACGCGACCTCGGAGTTCCCCGCGGACCGTGGCTGGGACCTGGCGAGGCTCTTCGACCCCGACCCGGACCGGCTCGGCACCACCGTCACCCGCCGCGGCGGATTCCTGCGCCGGGCGGCCGACTTCGACGCCGCCTTCTTCGGGATGTCCCCGCGCGAGGCGCTGGCCACCGATCCGCAGCAGCGGCTGCTGCTGGAGACCACCTGGGAGCTCTGGGAGCGGGCGGGCATCGACCCGGCGGCGCTGCGCGGCAGCGACACCGGGGTCTTCGTCGGCGTGATGCACGCCGACTACGGCGGGCGCCTCCTGCACCGCGGACCGCACGAACTGGAGGCGTATCTCGCGCTGGGCTCGGCCGGCAGCGTGGCGTCCGGCCGTATCGCGTACACCCTGGGCCTGCGCGGGCCCGCCGTCACGGTGGACACCGCGTGCTCGTCGTCGCTGGTGGCGATGGACTCGGCCGCGCGGGCGCTGCGGTCCGGCGCGTGTTCGCTGGCCGTGGCAGGGGGCGTCACCGTGATGGCCACGCCGGCGCCGTTCGTCGCGTTCAGCAGGCTGCGCGGGGTGGCGCCGGACGGCCGGTGCAAGCCGTTCTCCGCCGCGGCCGACGGCACCGGCTGGGCGGAGGGTGTCGGCATGGTCCTGCTGGAGCGGCTGTCCGACGCCCGGCGCAACGGCCACCCGGTGCTGGCCCTGTTGCGCGGCTCGGCCGTCAACTCCGACGGCGCCTCCAACGGCCTGACCGCGCCCAGCGGCCCGGCCCAGCAGCAGGTGATCCGCCAGGCCCTGGCCGACGCCGGGCTGTCCCCGGGCGACATCGACGCGGTCGAGACACACGGCACCGGTACCGCGCTCGGCGACCCTGTCGAGGCCCAGGCGCTGCTGGCCGTGTACGGGCGCGACCGGCACAGCGACCGGCCGCTGTGGCTCGGCGCGCTGAAGTCCAACATCGGGCACACCCAGGCCGCCGCCGGGGTCGGCGGTGTCATCAAGACCGTCCTGGCCATGCACCACGGACGGCTCCCGCGCACCTTGCACTGCGAGGAGCCCTCCCCGCGCGTGGACTGGTCGTCGGGCGCCGTACGGCTGCTGACGCGGGAGCAGGAATGGCGCCCGGCGCCCGGCAGCCCGCGCCGCGCCGGGGTCTCCGCGTTCGGCATCGGCGGGACGAACACCCACGTCATCCTGGAACAGGCCCCCTCCGAACCGGCAACCGAGGTCCCCGCACCGTGGCAGGCGGCGGCGCCGCTGCTGCTCTCCGGTGCGGACTCGAAGGCTCTTCGCGCTCAGGCCCGGCAGACCGCGTCCCTGTTGCGGAGGCAGCCCCGACTGTCCCCGTTGGACGTCGCGTTCTCGCTGGCCACGACCCGTGCCGCGCTCGCCCACCGGGCGGCGGTGCCCGGCGGCGACCGCGCGTCGCTGTTGACCGCCTTGGACGCCTTGGCGGCGACCGGAACCAGCGGCATGGTCGGAACCACCGAGGCGGTCGCGGCCGCCGGGCGGCTGGCCCTGCTGTTCACCGGCCAGGGCGCGCAGCGGCCGGGCATGGGCCGGGAGCTGCACGGTGCCTTTCCCGCCTTCGCCGCCGCCTTCGACGCCTTGTGCGACCGGTTCGACGCGTACGACGGATTCGGCGGCAGCCGCCTGGACGGGCCGCTGCGCGCGGTGCTGTGGGCGGAGGAGGGTACGCGCGAGAGCGCCCTGCTGGACCGGACGGATGTCGCGCAGGCGGGCCTGTTCGTCTTCGAGGTCGCGATGTTCCGGCTGCTGGAGTCGTGGGGCGTGCGGCCGGACGTGCTGGCCGGTCACTCGGTCGGCGAACTGGCGGTGGCCCACGCCGCGGGGATCCTGTCGGAACGGGACGCCGTGGAGCTGGTCGCGGCCCGGGGGCGGCTGATGCGTCAACTGCCCGGGAACGGGGCCATGGTGGCCCTGGACGCCTCCGAGGACGAGGCGACGGAAGCACTGGCGGAAGCACCGGATCTGGCGGACCGGGTCGCGGTCGCGGCGGTGAACGGTCCGCGGTCGGTGGTCGTCTCCGGGGAGGAGGCCGCCGTACTCGCCATCGCCGACCGGTTCACCGGGCGCGGTCGCCGTACGACGCGGCTGCGGGCCGGCCACGCCTTCCACTCGCCCCTGGTGGAGCCGATGCTCGCCGAGTTCGGCCGCGTCGCGTCACGACTGGCGTACCAGGCGCCGCGTATCCCGGTGATGTCGACGCTGACCGGGCGTCCGGCCGCCGGGGACGATCTGCGCTCGGCCGCGTACTGGGTGCGCCACGTCCGCGAGACCGTGCGCTTCGGGGACGCGCTCCACCGGCTGGCGCGCGACGAGCGGGTCACGGCCTTCGCGGAGGTCGGGCCCGGCGCACAGCTCACCGCGGCGGCCGTGGCCGACCCCGGTCTGGCCGGGGAGGGCGAGGGGCCGCTGTTCACCGCCGTCGTACGCGCCGGAGGGCCGGAGACGGAGACGACACTGGCCGCACTCGCCCGGCTGCATGTGCACGGCCTGCCGGTGGACTGGCTGCGGGTGTTCGCGGGCAGCGGAGGCCGGCGGGTGGAGTTGCCGACCTACCCCTTCCAGCGGCAGCGCTACTGGCTGGCCGACACCCTCGCCCCCGCTCCCGACGTGGATGGCCAGGGCCATCCACTGCTGACCCGGACGACCACCCTGCCCGGTACGGAACGCCTGCTGTGCACCGGCCACTTGTCCGGCGCCGATCAGCCGTGGCTGCGCGACCACGTCGTCGCAGGGCTGTCGCTCGTACCCGGCACCGCGTTCGCGGAGATGGCACTCCACGCGGGCGAGGCGTGCGGGCTGGAGGTACTGGAGGACTTCGCCCTGCTGGCCCCGCTCGTCGTGCCCGGCTCCGGCGGCCGGGTCCAGGTGCAGGTCGTCCTCGGCGAACCGGACGGCTCCGGCCGCCGCAGCGCCGAAGTCCACTCCCGCCCGGAGGAGTCGGGTGCGCTCGGCGCCTGGACGCACCACGCGACGGGGCGGCTCGGCCCTGCCGCCGGTCATCGGGGCCAGGACGCCGACTCCGCGCCGTGGCCGCCCCCGGGCGCGATGCCCGTGGAGCTCGCCGGTGCCTACGAGCGCCTGGCCGGCGCCGGTTACGCGTACGGCCCGGTGTTCCAGGGCGTCACCGCCGCTTGGCGGCGGGACGAGGAGCTGTTCGCCGAGGTGCGGCTGCCGGAGTCGGCGAAGCCCGACGCCCGGCGGTACACCATCCATCCCGCGCTGCTGGACGCGGCGCTGCACGCGGGGGTGCTGGCCGGCCCGCCCGCCGGTCCCGCCCGGCTGCCCTTCGCCTGGCGCGGCGCGACCGTGTACGCCACCGGCGCCACGGCGCTGCGCGTACGGCTGTGCGCCATCGGCACGGACACGGTCACGGTGGACCTCGCCGACCAGGCGGGCAGGCCGGTGGCCCGGGTGGAGTCCTTGACCACACGGCCGGTCCCGGAATCCGTCGACGCCGTGGCCGCGGGCCTGGTCGCGGCCGGAGGTCTGTACCGGCCGCGGTGGACCGGCGTTCCGGTCGGCGGGGACGGTCCGGCCCTGGCCGTGACGGCACCGGACGACCTGGACCTGCGCGCCGCGCTGCCCTCCCCGTCCGCCGGCGCGGGGGCCGCCCGCGAAACGGTCGTCGTCTCCCTCGCCGCACCGCCCGCGCGGTCCGCAGCCGCCGAATCCGCCGATCCGGCTGCCGACACCCACGCCATGACCACGCGCGCCCTGGAGCTGCTGCGGACCCGGCTGTCCGGTCCGGCGTCGCCCGGAGCGCGCCTGGTCGTGGTGACCCGTGGCGCCACCGGCCCGGTGCCGGACCTGTCCGCCGCCGCGGTGTGGGGGCTGGCGCGTGCCGCGCAGTCGGAGTATCCCGGCCGCCTCACGGTGGTGGACACCGACGGCCGCCCCGAGTCGCTGCGTCTGCTGCCCGCCGCCATCGCCACGGGCGAACCCCAACTCTCCCTCGCAGACGGCACGGTGCGCGTCCCCCGGCTGGTGGCCGCCGAACCCCTCGCCGGCGTCAGCGACGGCTTCGCGGCCGGTGGCACCGTCCTGATCACCGGCGGCACCGGCGCCCTCGGCGGCCTGCTCGCCCGGCACCTGGTCGGGCGGCACAAGGCCCGCCACCTCGTCCTCATCAGCCGTCGCGGCCCGCGGACGGCGGGGGCACGGCGGCTGCGGACCGCCTTGGAGCAGGCCGGCGCCCGCGTGGACGTGATCGCGTGCGACGCCGCCGACCGCACCCGACTGGCCGCCGTCATCAACACGTACGCGCCCGACCTGACCGCCCTCGTGCACGCCGCCGGGATCCTGGACGACGGTGTGCTGGAGGCGCTGACGCCCGAACGGCTCGCGGCGGTGCTGCGGCCGAAGGCGGCGGCGGCCTGGAATCTGCACGAGCTGACGAAGCGTCTGCCCCTGTCGCACTTCGTGCTGTTCTCCTCGGCGGCCGCGCTGCTGGGCCATCCCGGCCAGGCCAACTACGCCGCCGCCAACGCCTTCCTGGACGCCCTCGCGTACCACCGCACGGCCCTTGGCCTGCCCGCGCTCTCCCTCGCCTGGGGGCCGTGGGCGGACGAAGGGATGGCGGCGCGCACCGACCTGCCCCGGGCCGGGGTGCTGCGCGCGGTCTCCCGCGAGGAGGGCCTGGCGTTGTTCGACGCCGCGCTGGGCAGCGGCGAACCGGTACTCGCCCCGCTGCTGCTCGACCGTTCCCGGTCGTCGGCCCACGCCGGACCGCCGGTCCCACCGCCGCTGCGCGACCTGCTGCGCCCGGCCCGCCCGACCGCCCGGTCCGAGGACGACGGCGGCATCAGGGCAGCTGGGACCGCGGGCGACAATCCGGGGGACTCGACCGGGATCTGGCGGGCACGGCTCGCGGCACTGCCCGCACCCGACCGTGCGCCCGCCGTGCTGGAGCTGGTCCGTGAGGAGGTCGCCACGGTGCTCGGCAACCCTGACGCGACCGCCGTGGCCCCCGGCCGCCCCTTCACCGCGCTGGGCTTCGACTCCCTGACCAGTGTGCTGCTGCGCAACCGTCTGAGCGCGCTGACCGGCCTATCGCTGCCCGCGACCCTCGTGTTCGACCAGCCCAGCGCCACGCGGCTGGCCGCCCATCTGTACGAGGAGCTGAACGCGGCACTCCCCGAAGGCCCTGCCGCCGAGCCGGAACGGGCCGAGCCCGCGACCAAGCCCACGACCGCGCCCACCCCACGCGGCACGACACGGCCCCCGCAGACCCTCGCCTCCCTCTACCGGCGGGTATGCGAGACGGGCGATGTCGTATCAGCCATGCGCCTGCTGGTGACCGCTTCACACGCCCTGCCCGCCTTCGACCGCGCCGACAGCGCCCGGCACACGCTCGCGCCGCTCCGTCTGGCCGAAGGCGCCGGCAATCCCGCGCTCGTGTGCTTCCCCGGCTTCGCCACCAACCTGGGCAGTCCCTGGTACGCGGCACTGGCCCCCTGTTTCGGCGGCGAGCGGGACGTCTTCGAGCTCCAGCACCCCGGGGTCGACCACGGGGACGCCGTCCCGCGCGACTGGGAAACCCTCGTGGACCTGCACACCACCACCGTGCAAAAGCACCTCGGCGACCGCCCGTATGTTGTCCTCGGCTACTCGATGGGCGGATACCCCGCCCACTCGGTGGCCGCCCGGCTCGCGGCGACCGGCTCCACGCCGGCCGGCCTCGTCCTCGTCGACACCTACCACGTCACCCCGGACCGCGAGGACGAGCCGTGGCTGCTCGCCCTGCCCGCCCGCCTCCCCCTCCAGATGGGCGAGCGGTTCGACACGGCGGTGGACGACATGTCCGTGGCCGCGCTGGGCGCCTACACCCGCATGGTCCGCGGCTGGCGGCCGGAGCCGACCGACGTCCCCACGCTGCTGGTCCGCGCCACGGAACCGGTGCCCGGGATGCGGACCCACGACGGCCGCGAGGCACGCGACGGTGACTGGCGAACCTCCTGGCCGGAGCCGCACGACACCGTGGACGTCCCCGGCAACCACTGGAGCATGAACGAGGAGCACGCGGGCACGACGGCAGACGCGATCCGGGCGTGGCTCGGTCTGCGCGCCGGCCGGCCGCACCCTCGCAAGCCGGACTCCGGGGGCGACTGAAGGACCGTCCGCTCACCCTCGGCGGCCGCGGCCCGGGGCGACTCCCTTGGTGAGGCGCGGCCCACAGCACGGGGCCCGCCGCGCGCCCCGTGCCGGATGACGTTCCAGCGGCGCGCGGCGGGTCGACGGATGGCTCGGGGCGATCAGCCCTTCTGCGAATCCGGCCGCGTCTTCTGTGCGGCGGCGGGTTCCCGGCCCGCCTTGTCGACCACGGCATGCTCGATTCTCGCCCTGCTGGACATCAGGGTGCCGCGCTTGCCGTACGGCCTGTCCGGTATCCCCACTTCCTGTCCCAGGTCACCGGTGGAAGACCCCGTGCGGCCGCGACTTGGCGCAGGTGCGCGAGCCCGGTGTGGATCTGCGCGCGGGTGCGTTCAGTGGCGGCCATCAGCTGGGTGATGCTCAAGCCGGCGGGGCGGGCCTCCTGCAGGGCGGCAAGGATTGCTTCGGCGTGGACGTGAGCGGGGACTCCCCGCCCCATCGCGGGTGACGGCGTTCTCGATCCAGTCGGCCGCGGAGCGTACCCGTGCCAGGCCCCGTCCGATGGTGTCGCGTTCGGTGTCGTCGTAGTGCTCACCTTTCAGGTTCGGCACGATCCTGCCGACCGTGGTGACGAACTGCGCGCAGGCCGCGACCAGGTCCATGAACTGGGCACTGTGTTCCCTGCGCTGCAGCTGAGGGGCCGCCTCCTCGCGGCCGAACTGGGCCTGGACATCCTTCCCGGAAGGATTCGCACCCCCATACGAGCGCATCGGCTCAATCTCCAGAGCTGCACGCCGATCCGCCACTGGGCGCCGCTCATCGTGGCGCCCCAGTCCCGCCCCAGCTTGACCAACTCGCCGTAGCGCTCCCGGGTCACACTGCCGATCATCTCGGGCATCCGGACACCCCCCATGGGCCCGGGTGCGGCATCCTACCGGTGCTGCCAACGCCCCCTGGCGGCCAGTCACTTCGCCCCATCCGACAGCCTCCGGCCGCCGGAAAGGGGGTGCGGGCCCGGCGTGTGGAGCGGCCCTATGCCCGCCGGATGCGCGGTCTCACGCCTCGCGCTGCCCAGTGCGCCGTTTGTGCCAGGCCCGGTTGCGGCAGCGGGGAGAGCAGTACGTTGCCGAGACGGGATGGGCGACGCAGACCGTCCAGGATGTCCCGCACTCCGGGCGGCTGTTACGCCGGCCTTCACCGCCTCGGAACACCGTCCCTGCCCATGCCGCCACGAAACGAAGCAGAAGTTGCCGCCAGGGAGCCCGACGGCCACAGAAAGAAGGGGGAACGGGAGCGTCGAGGCTAGCGGGTGGCGAGAGTCAGATCCCACACGCGGATATCGTCAGAGCTCTGGGTGACGGCGACCGGGGTTCCTGCGATCTCGGTGACCATCTGGAGATGGTGGCCGGTGAACGGGGCGCCGATCTGCCGGCCACTGGCCAGGTCCCACACGCGGGTGGTGCCGTCATTGCTGCCGGTCACGGCGATCGTGCGGCCTGCGACATGCGCGGTGCCCAATGTCGCGATGGTGTCGGTGTAGCTGGTCATAGGCGATCCGATCGGCTCATGTGTGGTGAGGTCCCACCTGTTCACCGCTTCGTCGTCACCGCCGGCCACCACCGTCCGGCCGTTCACTTTCGGCGCGGGGACGCCGGGAGGACGGCGGCTCAGATGACCAGGACCCGGCGCCCCCGGGTGTGGCCGGCGCGGCTGTCGGCGTGCGCCGCCGCTGCCTCGGTGAGCGGGTACGACTTCTCGACCGGGATGTGGAGCCTGCCCCGGGCGATGAGGTCTACGGCCTGGGCGAGCGCGTCCGGCACGCTCCCGGCCACGCCGGAGAACCGCACGCCCAGCTGCGGCGCACCGAGGTCGGCGATGGAGACGACCTTGCGCGAGTCCCCGGTCAGCTCGACGAGTTCGCGGATCACGCCCGAGCCGGCCAGGTCGAGAGCCGCGTCGACCCGGCCCAGGCTTCGCACCCGTTCGACCCAGCCCTCGCCGTAGGTCGTGGCGAGGGCGCCCAGGCCGCGCAGGTAGTCCTGGTTCGCGGCCCCGGCCGTGCCGATCACCGTGATGCCGCGCTCGCGGGCGATCTGCAGCACCGCCGACCCGACGCCGCCGGACGCGCCGCTGACCAGCAGCGTCTGCCCGGGCCGCACGCCGACCTCGCGGATGATACGCAGCGCGGCCTCCACCACCGACGGGTACCCGGCCGCCTCTTCGAAGGTCAGTCCCACGGGCATGCGGGCCCAGGCCGACAACACGGCGAATTCGGCGTACGTGTCGGCGCCTTCGCCGAACACGCGGTCGCCGACCTCGACCCCGACGACGCCCTCGCCGACCTCGTCCACCACCCCGGCGGCGTCCAGTCCGACCCCGGCGGGCAGCTCGACCGGATGGGCTGCCAGGACTTGGCCCTCCCGAATCCTCCAGTCGACGGGGTTGACACCCGCCGCTCGCACGGCGATGCGTATCCGACCGGGGCCCGCGTGGGGCTCCTCGGCTTCCACCAGTTGCAGGACCTCGGGACCGCCGAACTCGGCGAAGCAAATTTTCCTCATGACGTCAAAGTAACCCTAACCGTTAGCCTTTCACAACGGTTAGGAATTCGTACCTGGTAGTGTCAGGGCATGACCGAGCCGCCCGGACGTCGCGAACGCAAGAAGGCCGCGACCCGTCAGAAGATCGCCGACACCGCGCTGCGACTCTTCCTGGAGCGCGGGTACGACGCCGTGGGCATCCGCGACGTGGCGGCCGCGTCCGACGTGGCCGTCACCACGGTTTTCTCCCACTTCGCCTCGAAAGAGGCCCTGGTGTTCGAGCGCGACCAGGACTTCGAGCAGCGCCTCACGCGGGCGGTCACCGACCGTCCCCCGCACGAGCCGCTCATCGCGGCACTGCACCGCGAGGTCCAGGCCCTGGTGCGGCACTGCACGGCGGAGGGCAGCGCCCCCGTCCGACGCATGATCGAGGGATCACCCGCCCTGCAGAAGTACGAGGAGTCGATGAGCCTGCGTCACGCGCAGGCACTGGCAGCGGCCTTGGCCGCCGATCCCCACCTGTCCCGGAGCGCGACGGCCTGCCGGGCAACCGCGCGGTTCGTCATCGACGCCTACGCGCTGGCCTGCCAGGCGGACGATCCCGGGGCCACGGCGGACGAGGTCTTCCGGATGATCGAGGCAGCCTGGGAGGCCACCGCGCCCTGAGCCCGAGGCGCCGGCCCGCCGCGGCCGGGCCCGGGGCACGCCACGCGCGGGTTGCCCTGGGCGGCCCTTACCGGGGCCGGGCCACGACCGCCTGCGCAGGCACGGCATCCGGCACACGATCCCGGAGAGGACCGACAGCCAGGCCGCCCGCCTACACAAGGGCTCCCCGCAGCGGGCACTGTTGGGCAGCTGGGTCCGGCTTGGTGAAGCCCTTTGAGGCGAGCAGCGTCTCGGATGTGTAGAACGCGGGGCCGCCCTGTTTCGGGCAGCCGACCGTGGTCCAGTACAAGCCGCCTGAGCCCCCTGACGGCTTGTTGAAAGAGTGGCGGCGGAACGTATCGACGCGTCACACCGTCAAGATTGCCAAGACGCCACCCGCGGTTCCGATGCGCACAACAGTTCGTCGTCAAGGATGCGTATGGAGCGGATCCGCGCGTTCCTCAAGGGTCAGAGCCCGGTCTGCGACGGGAGGCGGGTCGCTGCGATCTCGCTGCGGCCCACTGCCGCGAGGGGCACCTTCAGCCGGCGGGTGGCCCATGTCGCGGGAAGCGCGATGACGGCGACCACCGCGGCGGCCAGCGGTACGCGATCGAGGCCGTACTCCGCCACCACCCAGCCGCCGATCGCGGCGCCGGAGGCGATACCGGCGTTGACCGCGGATGCTCTTCAGGACCAACTCGCCAGGCGCGCCGTACGGGCAAGCTCCTCCCGGAAGTGCGCGAGGTCCGTCAGCTGATGTCGCTCGCCCAGGTGGACAGCGCGTGCGAATGCGGCAGCCGCTGCGTCGTGCCGTCCGCGCCGTTCCTCCAGCTTGCCCTGGTACGAGAGGACGATGGCCTCTTCAAGAGGGCGGTCGGCGGCGCGGGCGGCGTCCAGTGCCTCGTCGAGCCGGGCCGCCAGGATCGAGTCGGCCACGGTCCCGGCTTGGAGTTCGAAGCCGCAGAGTTCCACCAGGGCCCGGAGGCCGTTGGTGTCCACGGGTGGATGACGGTCCCGCAGGCGGCGCAGGACGGCGATGGCCGCCCGGAGGTCCCCGATGTCCCTGCCGAGCACCACCCCCAGCCAGCGCAGCGCCTCGACCTGGAGGTCCCGGTCTTCGTGCAGTGCGGCGTGCGCGGCCGCATCTGCGAAGGACACGGCAGCCACCACCGCGTCGTGGTCGAGTGCGACCCGGCCGCGGTTGCCAAGGGCCACGGCGCGGGGGAACGGGTCGTCGGGGCAGAGCGCCGACCAGTGCACGGCCTGTCGCAACATCTCCAGTGCCTCGGGCCACCGCTCCTCCCCGGCGAGCGCACCCTTGTCGTTGTGGTACAGGCTCTCTCCGCGTGCCACCGACGCCAACTCGGCAGGAATCTGGGCGAGCCACGCCGCTGCGTGTCGCTGTGCCTCGGGGTCCTCAAGCTCGACTGCCAGGGCTTCGGCCGAGGCCAGGGCACTGAAGATCTCCCTCATCTCGTCCAGCGGCGCATCCGGTCGAGCCAGCGCGCGGAAGTCGACGAGGCACTTGAGCCTGCCTGCTCTGTAGTCATGACAGGCGGCGAGGTCCGCAGCGCGGCGCAGCAGATGCAATGCCCTGTCCCGGTCGCCGAGTGCGCCCGCGCATCCAGCCATGTTGGCGGTTGCGTGAACCTCGTCGGTGTGATCGCCGATCTCCCGGTCCAGTGCGGCGACCTCCTCGTAGAGTTTCAAGGCAGGTGCCGGCTCGCCCTTCATCCGGCGCGCGTCGGCGCACTCCCCCAGCGCGTGGGCGAGTCTCTTGCGGTCCTGTCGCTCCCGCAGGGAGTCGGCACGCCGCCCCTGGTAGGCCAGGGCCCGGTCGTAGGCGCCGAGGTCGAAGGCCGCCAGACCGGCCAGGTTCAGCAGCTGCTCGTGCTGGCGGCCGCTGCGGGACCCGCCGAAGAACCCGCCCTCCAGGGCCGAGTCCACCGCCGCGTCGAGCTCTGCCCATGCCGCGTCCCGCTCCTCGCCCTCGCGCGCACGCACGGCGAGTTCGGCGAGCGCCGCCTTGGACTGCCGCAGAGCGTAATCGTCCCTCAGCTGGTAGGACAGGCCGACGGGGCCGGCGCCTGCCAGCATGGGGTGGGATTCGAAGCGCTGCTCGCCGAGCGTGATCACCTGGTGCTGGTCGGACTCGGCCAGGCTAAGCGCCTGTTGGTGGTACTCGATGCACAGCGCGTCATCGCCAGCCGCCCGGGCCGCTTGCGCGAGGTCGGTCAGTGCCTGCCAGCGCCGCCGTGCCCCCCACGCTGCGGCCATCTGGAGGCGTGTGCCGAGGACCCGCAGTGCCACCTTGTGCTCTTCCAGCGAGCTGAGCACGAGCCCGAGCAGGGCCAGCACGTCGTGCAGTACAGCGGAGGCTCCCGTGGACTCCGCGAGCCTCCGTGCCTCGTCCAGGTCGGCCCGGGCGGCGCGGGCATCCCCCAACTCGTAGTGGACTGCGGCGCGTTGGAGCAGACGCTGGGCCGCCTCCCGGTCATACCCACGGATCTGGTTGGCGTCGACCCTTGCGTGGGCGATGTCCATGGCCTGGCCGCCCTGGCCGACGCGGCACAGGGCCCGGAGGGCGGCCAGGATCCCCGGCCCGTTCGGTACGCCCAGCGAAGCGGTCGCGGTGCAGCTCTCCAGGCCGGCCACGGCCGCTTCGTCCTCGCCCCAATGCAGATGGGCCCGGCAGAGATACAGGAGCGTTGCTATCTGCCCCGGTTCGTCGGCGGCCTCCCGGCACAGGTCCAAGGCGCGCGCCAGCAAAGGGCGGGCATCGCTCTCGTGGCCGATCATTGCGTAGGCCAGACCGAGTCCGGCGAAGTTCTGTGCGCGGGCGCGGGAGTCCCTCTCGCTCGCGGTCAGCGAGACCTCGTAGTGACTTACCGCCCGTACGTAGTCCTCACGATCGAGGTGAGCATCGGCGAGGGCGCCGTCCAGCACGGGGATCATGTCGGCGTAGCCGAACCGGTAGGCGCTCTTGCGGGCCGCCGTCAGCAGGTCCAGCCGTCGCTCGGCGCTCTGCCGTTGCGTCCACACCACCAGCGGCTCTCCGTGCGCCAGCGTGATGCAGAGCCTGGCCGCACGTTCATCCTTGTCGGCGCGTGCGGTGAGCCAGTCGTATGCGGCGAGCAGCCGCGGTAGGACCACGCCGTCCAGGCGGCCCAGATCCAGCTCGGCAGACCGTCTCTCAGCCAGTGGCCTTGTCAGCCGCACGAAGTCCTCCACGGCGACGGTCGCCTGCGCCATCCGGCTCGCATACAGGTGGTCGACGGCGGTCACAAGGTCTCCAGCAGCCAGGTGGCGTACCGCGCGAGAACCGAGTGCATCTTGTACGTCTGCGGGCCCACCGTCTCCAGGAGCCCGCGTTCGACGAGCTCGTACACGGTGGCCGCGGGTGGCGGTTGCGTCGTCTGGGTCGTGCCGGGGATGGCATCCCACACGCGCTGTGCGTGGTCGAGGGTGATGGGCGCGGCAGCGGACCCGAACGCGCCGAGGTAGGCGAAGCGCAGCTTGGTCACGTGGTCGAGGACGGTGACGCTGCGGTAGAAGACCGCGGCAATGGTGGGGCTGGTCTCGTTCACCAGGCCGGCGAGCGCCGGGGGCGGGGACTGCGACCACAGCCGCTCGTCCTGGTCCAGCGTCGCGATCAGCGCCTCGGCGGACTGTCCGGCGTCCAGCTTGGCCTGGAGCATGTTCGCCGCGACCCGGAGCACCAGGGGCAGCCCGTCGAGGCGGTCTACCAAGACGCGCAGCTCTTGCGGATGCCGCCGCGCCACGTCCTTGGCCAGCCTCGCGACCAGCTCGAACGACGCCTGGGGGGACAGCACCTTGAGGGGGTAAACCTGGTGGTGCGCGGTAGCCAGGGCCCGGGCATTGGCCGGCTGCCGGGTGGTCACCACATGAGCGCAGTGCACCCCGCCCACCATGAAGGGGGACGCCTCCCCGGGCTCCACCACGTCGTCGACGATCAGCAGCATGCGCCGGTCGCGCAGGATCGCCGAGAGCCGGGCTGTCAGGAACTGGGGCGGCCACGCCGGGTCCGGTTCCTCGTCCAGCACCCGCACCCACTGACCCAGCGAGGTCCTGATCTTGTCCCTGCCCCTGTCCTTGGACTCGAGCGAGGTCCACAACACGCCGTGCGGAAAGGCCCGGCCGATCTCCGTGTCATGGGCCAGTGTGGCCGCCATGGATGTCTTGCCGACGCCGGGCAGCCCGTGCACGGCCGTCACCACTTGGAGGCGGGGCGCGCTCGCGTCGTCCGGCATCGGGATCAGGCGCTGCCGCAGGGCCTCCTGGTCGGCCTCCCGGCCGACGAAGAGCTGGGGCGGCGGGGGCGCGAGCCCCTGGACCTGCTCGACGGCCGTGCCGCCCGCCCGTTCCCCCTCCAGGGCACTGACCACAACCCGGTTGAAAAGCGGGCTGCTGGGCCGCCGGGCGTCGTCCCGGATAGCCTTCCCCAGCTGCCCCACGAAGTCGCCGAGAAACGATGGAAGATCGACTCCGAGGCTGCGCGCATCGAGGCCCATCCCCAGGGCGAGATCGACGATGCCGTCCACCGGATCCGCCCTGTTTTCGAGCGCAGCGCCCACGATCAGATCCGACACCTCCGGGGCGGTGAACAGCCGCCCCAGCGCGGTGTCCACGTGCTGGGCACGGTCGATGTCGGCGGCCCGGTCGCCACTGGCTCCAGCGGTGAGATGGGACTCCAGCACACAACGGAGCACCCTGGCCGTGATCTTACGCAGCGCCGCGCGCTCCGGCGGCCCGAACACCAGGACCTTCAGCCGCGCTCCGATGAGCTGGCCCGCCAGGCGCATAGCGATGCTCGCGATGACGGAGGCAGGGTCCATGCAACACCCCTCCCAACTGCTCACCCACAGCATGGTGTTGATGCCAGGGCATTACCCCATGCCCCATGGCCACACACGCGGCCGGAACGCAGGGTTGCGACACCGGGCTCGTCGCCTTCGCGCTGCCCCGACGTCCTGAGCGACGCCGAGAGCAGCGCCTGCTGCGCGAGTGGCTCACCCGTCTGGCGGCGGACGACGGCACGCCGCAGTCCTGGTCCAGGACCTGTCAGTGCGGATAATCGCCGTCGACCGTGAACGGCCCCCCTGGGTTCGGGCACTTCCGACGGCCGGCGGCTGTTCCACGGCCTCGTAGTTGACCGGCACGTCCGGGCGCTCGACGACCACCTGCCGCAGCGCGTCCCGCTCCGTCCGGTCGACGCTCAGGCCCCCGCGCGGCTTGGTGGCCACCCAGTGCGCCAGGCACGCCAGGTATGCCAAGGTCGGATCACCTGACGGGGCGTCCGGCCTGTTGGTCCGCGAGTTCGACGTCGGACTTACGTGTCTGGCCGCTTGGGGAGCGTGCGGAAACGGCGTCAGCCGTGCCCGCCCGCGTCCGCGCGGGCGCGGCCGCATCGCGCTGGAACGCCCAGGACATCTTCGGCTCCATCACGTATCGGAACACCCGCCGTACCGGCCGCGTGCACAGCAGCGTGATCAGCGTGACGGCCAGCAACGTCACCACGACCTCGCCGACCGGTGTGCGCACCCAGGGAAGAGTGTCGTACCAACCGGACCAGCGTGCCATCTTGATCGCGAAACCGTGCAGCAGATAGCCGTACAGCGTGCCCGCGCCCAGCTTCGTGAACCACGTCTGCCGCCGTGGCACCAGGGCCAGGAAGCACACGGTGAGCACCAAGGCGCAGCCGAACAGCGCGAGTTCCATGACCGGGGAGACCCACGCCGGCATGCCCAGGTCCTGTACGGCGTCGTTCTGCCGGAACCATGCGGTGTTCATGCGCGGCGCCGCCCAGTACGCGAAGACGACGGCGGCCAGCATCACCGGCGCCGCCGCGACGCGGATCGCGCGCTGCCGCAGCAGGTCGAAGTGGGCCGGCTTCAGGTGCAGTCCGATGACGAAGAACGGCAGGAACTGCAGTACCCGCCGCATGGCGAAGTCGTTGCCGATCTGAGGTGAGGCCGCCGCGAGCACGGCGATCACCAGCGCCAGTGGGACGGGCCAACGCACGAGCTTCCAGAGAGGGGTGGTCAACCGCCAGATGAAGAGAGCCGCCAGGAACCAGTCCAGGTAGTACGGGCTGGTGAGGCTGATCGGCTCGTTCGGGGTGTCGTGCACCCAGCGCTGGAAGTAGGCGTAGAGAACCTCGAACACCACGTACGGCACGGCGACGCTGGTGATGAGCCGCTTGAGCTTGGCCGGGCTGAGGTCGAATCCGCGCGAGAAATAGCCGGAGATGAGGACGAACGCCGGTATGTGGAAGGTGTAGACGGTCATGTACAGCGCCATCGCCACCCGGCCACCGTGGGTGAGCGGCTCCCACGTGTGCCCCATGGCGACGAGGACGACCGCCAGGTACTTCGCGTTGTCGAAGAACGGATCTCTCCCGCCGGACTCGGGATCGATGCGTGGGGCGGGATCCTGCCGCCGCACGGGCGCCGGGTCCATAGTACGTTCGAGGGGGATGGCCGCGCGGAACATTTGAGGCACCCTAGCCGCACAGCTGTCATGAGCAAAACCGTCCACACGGCTGATCCGTCGTCCGTCCGTCGGTTCGGCACTACGACCGGCCAATTTGTGTGTTCCGCCTGCTTGATGCCGCATCGTCTGCCTCAAGGGAGGCGGGGACGCGGCGAACTGGGCCAGCCGGTGTCGCGCTACGACGGAAGAGCCGCTCCGGGCATCGGATGGCGCCCGAGCAACGGCGCCGCCGCGAAACCCAGCCCACGCACCCGCCCGGCTCTCCCGCCTGGACAGCTACCTCGCCGAGATGCCGCACGAACTGACAGAGCGGGAGGGATGTCAGGCACCAGCGCTGGAACAGCTAGTTTGTATGCGGGACTGGTACGAAGGCCCGTGGTGGCAGAGGTACACGGGGGACGAGAGGTCGGGAAGAGTGTCGCTGCGCGAAGGTGATCCAGCCGAGATCGGTGGTTATCCACTGGAGGCCCGGCTCGGCTCGGGTGGCATGGGCACCGTCTTTCTGGCCCGTACGAGTTCAGGGCGACCTGTCGCGATCAAACTGATCCACCCGCAGTTCGCGGCGGACGAGGAGTTCCGCAGCCGCTTCCGACAGGAGGTGGCGGCGGCGAGGCGGGTGAGCGGCGCGTTCACCGCCGCCGTGGTCGACGCTGCCCCCGAGGCCGAGCAGCCGTGGATGGCGACGACCTATATCCAGGGGCACACGCTCTCCCGGCGTATCGCCACCAAGGGCCCGCTGAGCGGAGCGGAACTGAGGAGGCTCGCCATCGGGCTGGCGGAGGCTCTGCGGGACATCCACCGGGTGGGGGTCGTCCACCGTGACCTGAAGCCCTCGAACGTCGTGCTCTCGTCCGAGGGCCCACGCGTCATCGACTTCGGCATTTCGCGCGCCGTGGACCAGCAGACGCTGACGGTGACAGGGCGGGTCATCGGTACGCCGCCCTTCATGTCTCCGGAGCAGTTGCTGGCGCCGCGTGATGTGGGACCGCGGTCCGATGTCTTCTCGCTGGGGACGCTGCTGGCGTACGCGGCGATGGGCCACGGGCCCTTCGACGCGGAGAGCCCCTACATCGTTGCGTATCAGGTGGTGCACGGGGTGCCGTCGCTGGAGGACGTGCCGGTGACCTTACGCACGGTCGTCGAGTCATGCCTGGCCAAGGAGCCCGATCGGCGCCCCTCGGCGGACGAACTCCTCGTGCTGCTACGGGACCTGCCAGCCGACCTCGACCAGACCGACGCGAGGGCGGTCGGCGCGGGCCGCACCCGCGACATGATCACCCAGCATCACTTCGCGGCGCCGGCCACCCCGGCGCCGACCACCCCGACAACCACCCCGGCGCCGACCACCCCGACAACCACCCCGGCGCCCACCGCCCCGACAACCACCCCGGCCGATGCCAGTACGGGGAGCGTCGACACCTCCGTCGGCCGCCGAACGCGTCGCCGATGGCGTCCCGTGCTCGCGGCTTCGGTCGCGGTCACGGTGGCAGCGATCGGTGGCGCAGTCGCGGCGCTGACGACGGGCGGCTTCGGGGGGAACAGCGGCGGCGACAAGGGCAACAGCCTTGCGGCCCCGGTCGCCGCACTTCCGGACGGCTTCAAGCCGTGGCACCGGACCGTGCCGGGCGGTCGCGAGGACATACCCGACGAGCTGCGTTGCGTCGCGCACGGCGACGCGCTGTTCTGCGGGGGCGGCGGTGTTGTCGCGGCCCGCATCAGGGCCAGGGACGGCTCGCGGGTGTGGACGGCGAAGAGCCCCGGCGTCCCCACCAATGGCATGTACCTGGTGGGCGCCACCGACGACACGGTGCTCGGTTACCGCTTCGCCGCCCAGGACGCCCCGCAGGACCCTCGCAGCGAGGTGGTGGCCCTCGACGCGAACAACGGCCGGGAGTTGTGGTCCGTGCCGTCCGGCGCCCAGTCGACGGCCGTCACGGGTCGGACTCAGGACGCCATCGTGGTCGGCTCCGACGTCGTGACGGTCGACGCTTCCCACTCCCGCTTCGAGGCCCGCAACGCGCACAGCGGTCGGGTCACATGGACATCGCCGTTCCCTGCGGGCAAGGAGTGCGCTCCCGTCCCGGTGGGCTCACGGCTCGTCGCGATGTGCGCGACGGATGCGGAGGTGGATGCCTTGGCGGTGCGCCACCCCACCCTGTACCCGGTCGACCGCGCCTCGGGGACACTGGGCAGGCCCATCGCGGTCAACGGCCCCGCCGTGCCGATGGGCGTCGCCAACGGCAGGCTCGTACTCCTGCACATACACATGGGGGGAACGGAGCTGGACCGCTACAACGAGGTGGCACGGGTCGACCCGGCCTCGCGGAAGGTCACGTACTCCCGCCTGGCCGAGACGTACACGGGGACGCCCGGCATGGCGGGCAGCACCGTCTACGTGAGCGGGCGGACCGGTCTCGTCACGGCACTCGACCCCGCGACCGGCCGGAAGAAGTGGTCGCGGCAGACTGGCGTGGAGGGCGCGTCGGGTCCTGTCGTGGGAGCTGACGCACTGTATTTCAGCTCGGCCACCGGACGGGTGGTCGCGCTGTCGCCGCACGACGGCAAACCCTTGTGGACGACAGATCCGCAGGCCGATGGGTTGACGGGCGAGGGGGGCGCAAGCCCGCGGGTGACGCTTTCGGGGCGTGCGGTGATCGTGGCCGCGGCCAAGAACACTCTCTTCGCCTTCGACGCGCAGAAGCCGCCGAAGTCGGGCTGACCCGGGGGCCGGGAACCAACGGATCGACCGCCGGCGCTGCGGCAGCACCGGCGGCCGACCCACCGGCTCCGACGAAGCAGTTTCCTGTGGATCATTTGGTCCGCCCCGTCGGAAAATGGCCGGGCCATCGGCTCCCCCACGGTGATGGATCGACAGCCCGTATGGCGTCCCCTGCCCGCCCCGCCGAACCCCGTCCTAGGGAACGAGGACGATCTTTCCCTTCACTCGCCCGCTCTCGATCAGACGGTGCGCCTCGGCCACCTCCGTCAGCGGCATACTGCGTTGAACGTGTACCCGTAGCCGCCCCTGCTCGATGAGCGCGTTGAGCTTCTCCAACGAGGCGTAGTCAGGCTCGACGCCGAGGGCGGCGAAGCGCACCCCCCGCTCGGCCAGGCCCGGCACGGCCGCCGCACGGGTGGCGCTCACCAGGATCCCGCCGGGCCGCAGCACCTCCACCGCCCGCGTCGCGTCGTCACCTGGGACCAGGTCGAAGAGCACGTCGACGTCCCGTACCGCCGCACCGACATCGGTCGTGGTGTAGTCGACGGTCTCGTCCGCGCCGAAGCCGCGCACGAACGCGTGTTTCTCCGCCCGCGCGGTGCCGATGACGTACGCCCCGAGCGCCTTGGCGACCTGTACGGCCAGGTGGCCCGTGCCGCCGGCCGCTCCGAGAACCAGCACCCGCTGCCCGCTCGACACCCGCGCTGTGTCCACCAATCCCTGCCAGGCGGTCAGCGCCGCCATCGGCAGTGCCGCAGCCTCGACGTGTGTGAGGGAGGCGGGCTTGTGGGCCAGGTGGCGGGGCGGGGCGGTGACGTACTCGGCGTAGCCGCCGCCGCGCCACGGGAAGTGCACCAGTCCGTACACCTCGTCGCCCGGCGCGAAGCGGGTGACGCCGGGCGTGACCGCCTCGACCACCCCCGAGACATCCCAGCCGGGGATGAACGGCAGCTTTCCCCAAGGGACCACCCCCGCCCGCAACTTCGCGTCCACCGGGTTCACGCCGGCTGCTTCGACCCGCACCAGCACCTCGGTGGCCACCGGCTCCGGGCGCTCCACCTCCGTCACACGCAGTTCCTCGGGACCACCGAAGGCAAGCTGACTGACGGCGCGCATACGCACACCCATGACGTACCCCTCTTACTGATCGTCTTGCTGATCTCTCACGGTCGCCGCGCGGCGCACACCAGCCTGCGCCACACAGTGACACTTGAAAAGGAGGCACCCTCCTGATATCCAGGCTCCCTATGGATACCTGCAATGACCTGCGGCAATACGGTGGCGCCGACGCCTACTTCCAGACCTGTCCGTCCCGCCCGGTACTGTCACTGCTCACCAGCAAGTGGGTTCTGCTCACGGTCGGCGCCCTCCAACAGGGGCCGCTGCGCTTCAACGCGCTGCGCCGCCTCCTGGACGGCGTCACGCAGAAGATGCTCACGCAGGCACTGCGGACCCTGGAGCGCGACGGCCTGGTCACCCGCACCGTCTACCCCACGATCCCGCCGAAGGTCGTGTACGAACTCACCGAGCTCGGCCACAGCCTCACCGGCCTGCTGACGGCGGTCCAGGACTGGTCCGAGGAACACCAAGGTGAGGTACTCGCCGCCCGCAGGTCCTATGACCGGCGGGCGGCGGCCGAGGTCGAGCCGGTGCGGCCTGCCGGCGACTGAGGACCGTCCGGCGGGTCCGCACCGGAGCCCTCACCGTTCCCTATGCCCGCATGCTAGAAACGGGCGTCGAGTTCGCCCGTCATCTGGGAAGGGGCCGTTCGTGAGGACCGGGTCCGTGAAGCGGCCGGAACGTGTCGCTGTCATCGGCGTGGGCATCCTCGGAGCCGGCGTGGGCTGGAACCTGTCCCGGCACGGCGCCAAGGTGGTCTTCATCGACGCAGGCCAGCCGGGCCAGGGCATCACCAACTGGTCTTTCTCCTGGGTCAACGCCAGCAACAAGACCACGCGCAAGTCCTACTTCGACCTGAACGTCGCGGGCATGGCAGCGTACCGTGAGCTTGCCAGGACCATCGGGCCAGACTCATGGTGGTATCCGAGCGGCCACCTGCGCTGGGCGGACGATCCCGCAGCAGAGGCGAAGCTTCTGAAAACGGCCGAACAGCTGGCCAACTGGGACTACCGGGCTGAGGTGTACACGGGGGCCGAGGTATGTCGCCGCCTCGAACCGGCTCTCGCGATTCCCAGTGAGGTTCCCGTCGTGTTCTACCCCGACGAAGCCTGGGTGCACGGACATCATCTCGTCAGCCGCCTGGTCGGCCAGGCCGTTGCCTCCGGCGCCGAGCTCCGGGCCGGCACCGCGGTCCGTGACATCGACACAGGTACCGACGGGAGCATCCAGCAGGTTGCTCTGTCGGATGGGAGCTGTCTCGACGTCGACATCGTCGTGAACGCAGCAGGCCCCAGCGCCTCCCACGTCGCCGAGCTCATCGCACGGCGCCTGCCGATGCGCCGGGAACCCGGAGCCGTCACCCGGATCGACTGCGCTCAGGTCCCGGTTCACCGGGCCATGCACGCGCCGCACATCGAGATCCGTCCTGACGGAGACGCTTCGGTGGTCCTCCACAGCCGCGAGATCGACGCACTCATCGACACAGGCGAAGATCCAGCGCAACTCGCGCGGCTGCTCCACGAATCGGCGCGGCAGGTCGTTCCCGAACTCGGCGACGCCCGCATCGCACAGACACGGGTAGCCCACCGGGCCATCCCAGCCGACGGATTCCCCTCGGTGGGAGCGGTGCCGTCCGTACCGGGCTACTACGAGGCCGTATCCCACAGCGGCATCACCCTCGGGCCGGTAATCGGCCGACTGCTTGCTTCGGAGATCCTCAGCGGCAAGAGAAATGAGATGCTCGCGGACTTCCGTCCGGAGCGGTTCACCCCGTGACAGCCCGTGCAAGCGGCACGAGTACCGCGACCAGGCGGGCGCGTCTCCGTGCGCCCGAAAAACAATCGCATAAAGCCACGCCGCTGCGTCACACGAGCCGGAAAGACCGGACGGTCCACCACCTCTGCCGCTCCACCTCGCGCACGAGTCATACCCGTCTGGTGGTTGAGCGCCACACCAAGAGACGTGTTGCAAGCAGCACCAGCCGCTCAGCGATGACGCCATCAGAGAACTGCGCGAACGCCGCCCGCGGCTCCGGCCGGTTGTCACAAGATCTCCGGCTGTAGTAGCGGTGCCCGGGCCGGGGGCCAATGTCGGCGACCGCCACCTGCCCGTACTTCGCCGACGCATAGCCCGCGGCACCGGGATACGTCTGATACCCGGTCAGCGAGGTCATCACGATGATCCTCCCGTCACCACTCGCCATCAGCGCGGGAAGCAGCTTCTGCGTGACACGGATCGTGCCGAGGACGTTGGTCTCGTACATGCGGAGACATGCCTCCGGGTCGAGGTCTGCGATGCGGTCCACACCCAGCGAACCGCCCGCGTTGTTCACCAGCACCCGACAGACGGGCGCCGACTCGGCGAACTCCTCGACGGATCGGGCGTCCGTGACGTCCAGCCGGACCGCTCGCCCCCCGATCTCCTCCGCCAAGGCTTCGAGTCTGTCCATTCGACGTGCGGCGACCACCACGTCGAATCCGTCGGAAGCCAGACGGCGCGCGGAAGCACGCCCGATCCCGCTACTGGCACCAGTCACCACAGCTATTGGTCTTGCCATACCGGCCGCGACGGTCACCGTTGACGTGGATCGCAAGGGATACGTAGGCTCGCGCCGTTGAACCAGTGCTTTCCCGCCACACGAAAGGGCTTTCGTGTTAGTGCGCGCAGTCGCCCCGCAGGGTTGCTCTCCCGTGATGGCAGGGCTTGGCCGGTGATGGCACCTCGGGGGCGTTTCTCAGTTTTTCGTGACCGTGAATTCTCGGTCTTCTTCGTCGGTTACGTCACGTCCAACTTCGGCACTTCCATGGCATCCGTTGCGCTTGCCTTCGCGGTCCTGCACAACGGGGGATCTCCCACCGATCTGAGTCTCGTCCTCGCCGCCCGCATCATCCCGATGGTGCTGTTCCTGCTGGGCGGCGGTGTGCTCGGCGACCGACTGCCGCGACGCCGGGTGATGCTGGTGGCCGACTCCGTCCGCGCCCTCAGTCAGGGCACCCTGGCGCTGCTGCTCATGGCCGGGCCCGTGCCGTTGTGGATACTTCTCGCGCTCGCCTCCTGCGGTGGGCTCGGTGAGGCGCTGTTCCGGCCCTCGTTCGACGGCCTGGTCCCACAACTCGCCCCGAAGGATCGACTGCCCGAGGCCAACGCGTTGCTCGGGATGGCCCAGTCGGCCGCGAGCGTGGGCGGGCCGGCTCTCGCGGGCGTCCTGGTCGCGGTCACGTCGGCGGCCACCGTACTGCTGGTGGACACCTTCAGCTACCTGGTCAGCATCGGCGCCTTGCTCATGCTGCGGGTCGGTGACCTCGCTCCCGACTCCGGCAAGAGCTCCATGGTGGCCGAACTTCGGGCCGGATGGCGAGCCTTCTCGGCCCACACCTGGCTGTGGACCGTCACGCTCCAGTTCACCCTGTTCAACCTGGTCGTCTGGGCGCCCTACCTGGTACTCGGCCCCGTCTCGGCGGACCGCGACTACGGCGGACCCGAGGCCTGGGGCTTGATCGTCGGCACCTTCGGCGGCGGTGCCCTGATCGGCGGCCTGCTGCTGCTCGGCCGACGGCCGTCCCGACCGCTGGTCGTGACCACCCTGATCACCTTCCTGTGGGCGGCGCCCTCGGCGGCCCTCGCGGTCCGTGCCCCGCTGTGGGCGGTGTGCGCCGCGGCACTTGCCGCCGGCATTTCGAGCGCGGTGTTCAACAGCCTTTGGATGACGACGATCCAGCAGCACGTCCCTGCGAACAGCCTGTCACGGGTGATGTCGTACGTGACCTTCGGCGCCTATTCGGTAGGACCGATCGGCCTCGCCCTCGCCGGCCCGCTCGCGGAATCCACCAGCGTCAGCCTGGTACTGGCCGTCGGTGTCGGCTGGCAGATTCTTGCCAATTCCGTCGTACTGATGCTTCCGGCCGTACAGAATCTTCATGCGCCGGATTCCGATCCTGATAAGAGCGTCACAGCGAAACCGATCGAATCCGACGAATCTCCCACATCCGACACCTCGAAATCCTGACTATCTCCCCTTATTCAAAGGCAACAGTGTGGGATCTGGAATGTGAGACGAATGCGCGCCGGCCCGACGCGGTGACCCTGACCGACGGACTTCGTCGGTTCACCTATACAGAACTGACCACGGCGGCCACGCGCGCCGCACTTGCCCTGCGCGGCGCGGGCATCGGGCCGGGAGACACCGTGGCGACAAGGGGGCGGCGCTCTTCCCCGACGCACTGCGCCTCCTCGTCGCCCCCGAGGGCACCGAGGCCGACCCCGGGAGCTGGCCGCCCGTTGGTCGTCACGCCATGCGGATCAGGAGTCCTGGAGGGTCGCCGGCCTGAACGGCTTCCTCGTCGATGGACAGGCCGCAGTAGTCGCCGACAGCGGTGAACACCGCTGCGGGCAGCCAGGGCCCGTGCTCCTCGTAGTACGCCACCACGGCGGCTTCGCCCACATCCCCGATGGCAGGGAACACCGCGCCCGCCGCGTGGAGGGCCGCGTCCAGTGCGGAGGCCTCCCCGATGTCCGCTCCGAATTCGGCCTGTCGGACGCGCCCGTCATCTGGCGAAACGGCGATCATCTTTGGCGGGCTCCACGAGTTCGTCGTCACGCAGACGATCTCCTCGTCCGGACCGAGCCACATCGACTCCACCTTTCGGTAGCCGGTGAACCACGTCGCCATGCCCTAGTCCTCCAGCACGTACACCCAGTCCCCGCATGTGCCGTACATGGCGCGACTGACGTGAGGTGACTGATCGCCTCGTCGCCTCGCCGGCACGGTGACGTCCTTGCAGGGGATGCGGGCGGGCCAGCTCACCGAAGTCGGCGCCCAGCGCGATGAGGAACTCGTCCGCATCGAGGCCGCGGGCGGCAGGTCAGCGAGATCCCGCCGAGCATTTCGGGCAGGGCGGCGGATCTGTGTGCGCCTATCCAGGCGATCCCGTTAGACATACCCGTCACACCACTGACCGTGAATTCGTGATGCCGGTCAGCCGTCCATGACCAGGCCGGTTCCGGCGAGGCAGCCGTCGACCAGGTCAGGGTGGTAGTCAGTGCGCCGTCCAGGATCACGAAAACCTGGTGCCTCGCGGCCCACACGACGTCGACGGGATCCGAACTCCCGGCGGTGCACCGCCAGTTGATGGGCGAGTTGCCACAGGTGCGCGTGGGCAGATCGATCGCAGGGTCCTGCCCGTCGCCGGGTGTACTCACACATGGCCGCGTGGACTTCGGCCCATCCCCCACATGAGGGACATCGCGACTAGTGATGTCCAGATAGGAAATTCATCACCTGAGTCTAAATTTCCTCCCAAAGGGGGTCGTTCATGCGTCGTCTCGCCGCCGTCATCCGCGGGATCGCCCCGTTCCCTGGCGTCTCCACCAACCCAGCCCAAGTCCTTGGCGCCAAGCTCGGTGCCGACGTCGACGGTGAGGCGAACGCGGCGTTCACCGTCGACGACACCTCATGTCCGGATATCGCGCCGTAAGGTCCGTGCGATGGCTGCTTCGTCTTTTCAGCTGGCCAAGAGTCCCATTGCCGTCATCGGCATCGCAGGAACGTTCCCTCAGGCGCATGACGTAGGGGAGTTCTGGTGCAACGTGGTGTCGGGCCGCGACTGCATCACCCAAGTCCCGGAGAGTTCATGGCGGATCGCCGATCATTACGATCCCGACCCGCTGGCCGAGGACAAGACATACGCCCGGCGGGGCGGATTCCTGCCGCCGACCGTGTTCGACCCCGCGGAATTCGCGATGCCGCCGGCAACGCTCGACTCTATTGGTTTGGTCCAACTGCTCAGTCTGCGGGTGGCAGGAGAGGTGCTCCGCGATGCTCGGTGCGACGGGGCGGACTGGTACGACCCGTCGCGCGCTGGGGTGATCCTCGGGGTGTGCGGCCAGAACACCACCTATTACCCCCTGGGTGCGCGTCTCATGGTGCCGTATGTGAAGAAGGCGGCCCTCAGCTGCGGCCTTTCGGAGCAGGACGCCGAGGAGGTGGCCCGCCGGTCCGTCGCTTGGGCGCCCAGCTGGACCGAGGACAGCTTCCCGGGAATTCTCGCCAACGTCGTCGCCGGGCGCATCGCCAACCGGTACGGCCTGGGCGCGGCCAACTGCACCGTCGACGCGGCGTGTGCCAGTTCGCTGGCCGCCCTGCGCATGGCGGTGAGCGAACTGGTCGAACACCGTGCGGACCTCATGATCACGGGCGGCTGCGACGCGGACAACTCGATCACCACCTTCCTGTGCTTCAGCAAGACGCCCGCGCTCTCCCCCAGCGGGCGCATTCGGCCCTTCGACGAGTCGGCGGACGGCACCCTGCTCGGTGAGGGAATCGGGATGCTGGCCCTCAAACGGCTGGCTGACGCCGAACGGGACGGGGACCGGATCTACGCCGTGCTACGCGGTCTCGGCGACTCCAGCGACGGGCGCACCAGCAGCATCTACGCGCCGTGCGGGGACGGCCAGATGACGGCGCTGCGCCGAGCCTACGAGGATGCCGGCGTACCTCCACAGTCGGTGGAGCTGATCGAGGCGCACGGGACGGGTACCCCCGTCGGCGACCACGTCGAGATCGGTACGCTGCGCGCCCTGATGGACACCGGCGACCGCCGACACCGGGCCGCCGTCGGCACCGTGAAATCGCAGATCGGCCACACCAAGGCCGCTGCCGGGGCAGCGGGGCTCATCAAGACCGCGCTGGCGCTGCACCACAAGGTGCTGCCGCCCACCATCAACATCGACACGCCCGGCGAAGCGGTTCGGGAGGGGAGCCTCTACCTCAACACCCGGGCACGGCCGTGGGTACGCGACCCGGGGCACCCGCTCCGGCGTGGTGCGGTCTCCGCCTTCGGCTTCGGCGGCGTGAACTTCCACGCGGTCCTGGAGGAGCACCAGCCCTCCGACCACCACGCCCGGACCCTGCACGGCACACCTCAGGCCCTGCTGTGGCACGCTCCGGACCCGGCCGCACTGCTCTCCCTGCTGCGGGCCGGGGCACCGCCCGCGGAGGACGGACCGGTTCCCGCCGGCCACGCCCGGCTGGGCGTCCTGGCCCGCACCGCGGAGGAGCGCGAGGCCGCGGTGGCCCAGGCCGTCGCCCGACTGGGCGACCGGCCCGACGACAGCGTCTGGAGCCTCGACGAGCAGGTCCACTTCCGGCGGGAAGGCCTGCCGCCGGAAGCGAAGTCCGCGGCGCTCTTCGCTGGTCAGGGCAGTCAGTACGTGGAGATGGGCCTGCACACACTGCTGGCGTTCCCCCCGGTGCGCCGGACCTTCGACCAGGCGAACGCCCTCTGGACGGAGGGGGACGACACCCTGGCCCGGGTCGTCTACCCCGAACCGGGGCGGTACGGACCGCAGGAAGCGGCGGCCCGGCTGCGGCGGACCAGCTGTGCACAGCCGGCCATCGGCGCACTGGCCATGGGGCAGTTCCGCTACCTCACCGAGCTCGGCTTCACTCCGCACGGACTCCTGGGACACAGCTCCGGTGAGATCACGGCGCTTTGGGCGGCCGGCAGCCTCTCCGACGCGGACTGCCTGCGGCTTGCGCTGCAACGCGGGCAGGCCATGGAGCGAGCCGACGACGGCGGAGATCCCGGTGCCATGGTCGCACTGCGGCTGTCGGTCGACGAGTGGCGGGAACGCGCCTCCGGATACCCGGAGTTGGCACTGAGCAACATCAACGCGCCCGACGAGGTGGTGCTCGGCGGGCCGACGCCGGCCATTGAGGCGCTGGCCGCGGACTGCGCGCGTGACGGCACGACTCTGCACCGGCTCCCGGTCGCGGCGGCGTTCCACACCCCGCTGGTCGGTCACGCCGTGGAAAGGTTCGCCGGGTGCTTGGCAGGCGTCGACCTGTCCTCCCCCGCTACACCGGTACTGGCCAACACCCCCGGCGCGAGCTACGGCGGCGATCCGGAGGCCAACCGGCGCGTGCTGGCCGAGCAGATCGTCCGGCCGGTGGACTTCGCGGCCCGTGTACGGGAGTTGTACGCCGAGGGCTGCCGCGGCTTCGTCGAGTGCGGGCCCAAGCAGGTGCTCAGTCGGCTGGTGCCCCGCATCCTCGGCGCGGGCGTCGTCGAGGTGATCCCCACCGACCACGGGCCGGGAAGCGACGGCGCGGCGGCCCTGAAGTGCGCCGCGCTGCGGCTGGCCGTGCTGGGATTCGACATCCGCGGCATCAACCGCTACGACGCGCCGGAGCCGGCGCCCCGCAGGGAACCGTCCCCCGTGGCCCGGCTGTTGGAGGGCTCGGCGTTCGCCGTCGAGGCACACCGGGCGGAGCATGAGGCGCTGTTGGCCACCCCCTATCAGTGCGAGGCCGCCGTTGCCCCGACCGCAGCCGAGGCCACACCGGCAGGTCGTACCGGCGGGGCACGGACCGGTGCGGACGTTCTGGGGCAACTGGCCGCCCGGCAACTGGAACTGCACAACGAGTACTTGGCCGGACAGTTGGAGACCTCCAAGGGTCTTGCACAGATGGTTTCCCGTTCGGGCACCGGCCCGGACGCCTCGGTTCTCGCCTGCGCCGAAGCCGTCCGTGATCACAGTGCGGCGCTCGGCCGTGCCCACATCCGCAGCCAGGAAGTCCTCCTCGAACTGGCCCGCAGTGGGCTGGCATTCGACGACGCCGCGACCGGCCCGGCGCCGGCCGGTGCGGACGGGGTCCCGCCTTGTGGAGAGGGCGAGACACCCGTCGTCGTCCCGCCGTCCGTCGACCCCGTCGGTCCCCCCGCAACCGGAGCGGTCCCCGCACCCCGGAACGCGGCCGATACCGCATCGGCCGCCGCACACGAACCGGCGGCCGACCGTGCGCCCGACGGGGCCCCCATGGATGTGGCGGACGTCGAGCGGATCCTGTGTGAACTGGTGGCGGAGAAGACCGGATACACCGTCGAGATGGTCGACCCCGACCTCGACATCCAGACCGACCTGGGCATCGACTCGCTCAAGCAGGTCGAGATCGCGTCCGAGGCGTGGCAGCGCTACCCGTTCTTGCCGCAGGAGGACATCTACCGCTTCGCGCAGGCGCGCACCGTCGGTGAACTGGCCCGGCTCGTGCACAGCTTCTTCGAGGGCGCCGACGGATCCGTGGCCGACAGGGCACCGGTGGCCGCCGGGCGAGCCCGGGTGGGTCTGCGTACGCTGCCCGCGGTCGACGCGGTCGTAGCCCCCTACGGACCGCAGCCGACGGCGCTCCTCGCCCATGACGGCAGCGCGCTGGCAGACGCGTTGCGCGACGCGCTGACCGCCGACGGCTGGGGAGTGCGGGTACTGGCCCTGCCGGACGTGGCCGTTCCCGGGGCGGAGGGGCAGCTCGCCGACTGGCGGGAGGAGACGCTGCGCACCCAGATCGAGCGGGTGCTGCCGCCCGACGGGCGGCTCGGGCTGTGCGTACTGCCCGCCGACCGCGAGCCGCGTACGGACCCGGCCGCCACCGTCCGACGGCTGCGGCACGCCGTACTCCTCGCCAAGCACACGGTGCCTGCCTTGAAGGCCTCGGTCGCAGCCGGGCACCGTGCCGGGTTCGCCGCCGTCACCCGGCTCGACGGCTCTCTGGGACTGTTGGGAACGGCGGGCCATACGACCCAGGCGTTGTACGGAGGGTTGGGCGGTCTGGTGAAGGCGCTCGGTGTGGAGGAGCCGGACCTGTTCTGCCGGGCCTTCGACAGCGCGCCCGAGAGCCCCGCCACCGGGGCGGCAGCGCAGTTCCTGCGCGAGATCGCCGACTCGGCCCCGGTACGGGAGGTCGGGTGGGACGGCGAGACCCGTCGCACCCTGGCACTCTCGCCCGAGGCCGCTGACCGGCTCCCCGCCGACAGCGGGGCGGCCACGGGCGACGCCCCGTCCCCGGACGATCTGCTGGTGGTGACCGGCGGCGCCCGGGGCATCACCGCCTGGTGCCTGACCGCGCTGGCGGCACGACGACCCTGTCGACTGGTCCTCCTGGGCCGTACCCCACTGGAGGATCCGCCCGCCTGGGCCGCCGGTCTCGACGACCCGACCGCGCTGCGCGAAGCCTGCGCGGAGCAGGCCCGCGCGCGCGGCGAGGACCCCGGCGATCCGGCCGTCGGGACTGCCCTGGACACCCAAGTCGCGCGGCTGCTCGCGCAGCGGGAGGTGCACACCACGCTGGCGGAGCTACGCGGCCTGGGAGCCGACGCCACCTACGTCAGCGCCGACATCACGGATGCCGCTTCGGTCGGCGCGGCGCTGGCACCGTGGGCGGAGCAGGTGACCGGGGTCCTCCACGGCGCCGGGGTGCTGGCCGACCAGCCGCTGGCCGTCAAGGAGGCCCGGGGAATCGAGAGGGTGGTGGACACCAAGCTCTCCGGACTGCAGCACGTGCTCGCGGCGCTCCCCGCCGAACGGCTGCACCACCTGATCGTCTTCACCTCGGTTTCCGGGATCTACGGCAACGGACGGCAGACCGACTACGCGATGGCCAACGAGGCGCTCAACCGCTTCGCCTGTGCATGGAAAGCGGCCCACCCCGGCACCCGGGTCGCTGCGCTCGCCTGGGGGCCCTGGCGCGGCGGGATGGCGTCGGAACGGGCCCAGGAGCTGTTCCAGCAGCTGGGGGTGCCGTTGCTGAGCCGGGAGGAGGGCTGCAGGTACTTCGTCGACCAGCTCACCGCGGCCCACGCCGATGACCTGGTCACCGTCCTGGGTCCGTTGGAGTCGGCGTTCCCGCCCGGGCCGCTGCCGGCCGACGGGGTGGAGCTGTTGCGGGACCTGACGGGGCTGGCGGCGGAACCGGTGCTGGAGGATCACAGTATCGACGGGCAGCCTGTGCTGCCGATGACCGCCGCGCTCGGATGGGGTGTCGACGCGGTCGAGCGTACGGGTTCGGGGAATCCGGTCACCGAGGTCCGCGACTTCTCCGTGCGCCGCGGACTCGTCCTCAACGGCTCCCACCCACCGCGCGCCCGTGTGGTGCTCCGTCCCCGCCCCGGCGCCGAGCAGGCCGTGGCGGTGACCATCCAGGACGACGGCGCGACCGCCGGACCGCCCCGCTACGAGGGGGTGTTCGGCTCGGCACCGGACGGCATCGCACCCGATCCGCACCGCCTCCCCCCGCTGCCGGAACCGCCGTACCGTCACCACTCGGCCTACGGCGAGGGGTTCCTCTTCCACGGCCCACTGCTCCGCGGCCTGGGGCCCGTCCTGGTCGAGAACGACCGGCAGCTGGTGCTGTGCGCCAAGCTGGCCGACCCTCCGCTGGCTCAGGGGGCCTACGGTGGTGCCCGCTACAGCCCCGCTCTGGCCGATCTGCTGTTGCAGGCCGCGGCCCTCCTGGGTCGGCGCGTCTGCGGCCATCGCTGTCTGCCGGTCTCCGTGCGACGCGTCGAGCTCGTGGCTCCCCTGCCGGACGACGCCCCGTTCGTCATCCAGGTCGACCTGGAGAACCATGGTCCGCTGGAGCTGATCTGCACGGTGACGGCCTGCGCTCCCGACGGAGCGGTGTTGCAGCGCTGGAGCGGACTCAAGGGCATCGTGGCCGCGCCCCAGCTCGGCAGCCGTGCGGCCTGGCCGCCGGCCGCCCCCGACTCCGCCGCCACCTGATGCCCGCCCCACCCCCTCCTGCGCCCGGACGGACCACGACCATGGACGAACTCGGCTTCGACGGCCCGTCCCCTCGCCACCGCTGGTGGCCCGAGGAGGGCATCGGTACCCGTGTCACCACCGCGACCTCACCACCCACCCTGCCGACGCGGTCCGACGCCGAGGACGTGACGGGGCTGGTCGACCTGATCTGCTCCGGACACCGGATCACCCTCCAGGCGCACCAGGCCCTGCAGACCTGGCTGTTGAGGCGCACCACCCGGGCGGCCGGGCCGGCGGACGGACCTGCCGCGGACACCGGCTGGAACCGTTGGGCCCACCCGGCCGGCGCTGGGCACCGGACCGCCGCCGCGGACGGCGCCACGGACGTCGACCCAGCGGATGTCGACCCCGAAACCGCTGTCCTGAGTGCCGGTGTGCGTGCCCTGCAGCAGAGCCACGGGGCCCCGCCACCAGGTCCTCGGCGGGCTTCCTTGACGTGGCATCAGGAGTTCCCGTTCGACGGCACCGGCCCTGACGCGCTGACCGCCACCTGTACCGGCGCGGACTCCTTCGCCGTATGGTCCCGTGGCCGCCTGGTCGTCGAAGCGCACGGCACGACCGGACCGATGCCTGCACCCTCGGAGACGGCGCGACCGAACGACAGTTGGCGCCCGCCGGCCCGCGCCGTCCGGCACCGTGTCGACCGCGTCGGACTGGACCTGCTTGCCGCGGGACGGCTCGCCGACGTCTTCGGACCGGAGCACGGGGCCGGGAGCTCGGGTGAGACCACCGGCCAGGTCGGGACGGGCGGCTACCGCCTTCTGGCGGAGGTCGCCGTCTCCGGCCCGGGAGCGGGCCGGTTCGGCCTGGGACACCTCGTCGCCACCGCTGCCCCCGGCGCCGTCGAAGGACCGGTCGGCTGGGCCGAGCTGCTGCCGCTCGTGTGGCAGGCGCTTCGGGTGCACGCGCTGCACGACGGGCTGCACCTCTGCCTCCCCCGGCCGTACTTCCACCCGGTGACCGACGCACCCACCCGGATCTCCGTCGCCGACACCGGGCGGGCGGCCGTCGGGCCACTGCGGCTGGAGGCCGACGTCACACGGATCGGCCTCGTCCCGCGCCCCCATGTCGTGGCGGAGGTCCGGATCAGCGACGAGGAGGGGGCGGTGGCCCACGTCCGCGAGGCGGGGGTGGCGCTCCGGGAGGCGCCGGGCACCGACCTCGTGCCGGGGAAGGCAGCCGGTGCGGTCCGCCGCTCCCCCGGGGGCGAGTCGGCGTTCGCACATGAACTGCACATGGCGCATGCCGCCGACGGCGATCTCACGATCGTCTACGGCCCCGCCGCGCTCACCTCCGCGGAGCGGGTTCGCCCCCGGCTGCCCCGTGGCGGGATGCTGATGCTCGACCGCTTGCTGAGCGCCCCCGACGCGCGGGGCGGGTATCCGGTCGGCTCGACCCACCTCACCGAGTACGACGTCCCCGAGGACCCCTGGTACCTGCGCGACAACGGCGGCACGTTGCCCTGGCTCTTCTATCTGGAGAGTGCACTGCAGGCGTCGGCGTTCGTCGGGGCGGCGCTGGGGGCCAGCCTGGAGCACCCGGGCGAGGACTTCACCGTCCGCAACCTCGAAGGCCACGCCCGCCTGCTGCACCCGGTGGACCTGCGCGGCCGTACGGTACGCCAGCACACGACGTTGCTCTCCCACACGCCGATGCCCGGTGCCGTCCTCCAACGGTACGGCTATGAACTGGTCGTGGACGGTGAGGTGTTCCACCGGGGCGAGACCGTGCACGGCTTCTTCACCAGGCCCGTCCTCGATCAACAGCAGGGGCTGGACGGCGGGCGGCGGGTCCCCCCGTGGCTGGAGAGCGCAGCCACCCCGCCACCGGGCGCCCGGCAGCTCGACGCCGGCTCCGGTGCACCGGTGGGGCACGGCCGCCTCGCCCTGCTGGCGGGCGCCACCTGCACCCTGGTGCCGGAGGGCGGCCGGCACGGCCTGGGCTGCCTCCTCGCCACCCGCCCCGTGGAATCCGACGACTGGTACTTCAGCCGGCATTTCCTCCACGATCCGGTCATGCCCGGCTCTTGCGGGGTCGAGATGCTGTGTCAGGCCGTCAAGTTCTTTCTGTTGCATACGCGTTCGGTCAGTGAGGAGGCCCTGAGGGCTCTCGCTCCGATGCCTGGTGTGCCGCTGCGGTGGACCTACCGGGGCCAGATCCTGCCGCACCACGCACAGACGCAGGCCGAGGTCCATCTCCGCGAGGTACAGCGCGACGGCACCGGGCTCACCGTGGTCGCCGACGGCAGCGTCTGGTGTGACGGTCTGCGCATCTACGAGGTGGACTCCCTCGCGTTCCGGACCTCCCCCCGCCGCACTACGAAGGAGGCGGCATGACGGTCTCCTTCGATCGGGCCGGCATCCGCGGCGCGCTCGCGGCACTGGACCGGCCCTGCTATGTGGTCCGGGTCGACGGTCGGATCGGGGCGGTCAACGAGCTTCCACGGCCCGGGGCGCAGATCGAGGTACTCGCCGCCTCAGGCCCGATCGCCACCCACCAGCTCGGCTCGGCGGACTTCCTGCGCCGCCACGGACTGCGGCAGCCGTACATGGCCGGTTCCATGGCGGGCGGGATCTCCTCGGAGGACCTCGTCGTGGCCCTGGCGAGAGGGGGCGCGCTCGCCTCCTTCGGGGCGGCGGGCCTGGGCACCGCCCGCGTCGAACAGGCCGTCGACACCCTCCGCGGACGACTGCCGGACCTGGCGTGGGCGTGCAACATCATCCACAACCCCGCCTCGCCTCGGGCCGAACACGAGATCGTGGACCTCTACCTGCGCCACGACGTGCGCTGCGTCGAGGCGTCCGCCTTCATGGGCCCGGATCCCGAACTGATCCGGTACCGGGTGGCGGGGCTGCGACGTGGTCCCGATGGTGCGGTCCTGGCGGACAACCGTGTCATCGCCAAGGTCTCGCAGCCGGCGATCGCCGCGTTCTTCCTCCGTCCCGCACCGGCGGAGATGGTCGACGAACTGGTACGGCAGGGACGGCTGACGGACGAACAAGCCCGCCTGGCCTCACAGGTCCCGATGGCCGACGACATCACCGTCGAGGCGGACTCGGCCGGGCACACCGACCACCGTCCGCTGGTGACCCAACTGCCCCTGATCCTCGCGCTGCGCGACCGGGAGGCGGCGGCCGGGCGGCCCGGGGGCTCGGTGGGCATCGGAGCGGCGGGCGGGATCGGGACTCCGCAGGCCGCGTTCGCCGCCTTCGCCCTGGGTGCGGCCTACGTCGTGACCGGGTCGGTCAACCAGGCGTGCGTGGAGGCCGGCACGTCCGCCCGAGCCAAGGAACTGCTGGCCCAGGCCGGTGCGCAGGACTGCACCAGCGCCCCCTCGGCCGACATGTTCGAAATGGGCGTGCACGTCCAGGTGCTCAAGCGCGGAACGCTCTTCCCCGGCCGGGCCGCCTGGCTCCACCAGCTCTACCGCGACCACGGCAGCGTGGAAGAGCTCCCCGATGCGGCCCTCGCGCGCCTGGAACGGGAGATCTTCCACCGTCCGCCCTCCGAGGTGTGGCCCGACGTGGCTGCCTACTTGCGGTGCCACCACCCCGAGCAGCTGGAGCGCGCCGAGCAGGACCCCCGTCACCGCATGGCCCTGCTCTTCCGCTGGTATCTGGGGCTCTCCTCCCGCTGGGCCGCGGACGGCACCCCGGAGCGGGTGGGCGACTACCAGATCTGGTGCGGACCGTCGATGGGCGCCTTCAACGACTGGGTCCGGGACACCCCGTGGGCAGCGCCGGAGAACCGGCGTGCCGCGGACGTCGCCGCCGCCTTGCTGGACGGAGCGGCCTACCAGAACCGTCTTGCCCAGCTGCGCTTCGCGGGCGTCCGCCTCCCGTCCTGGTGCACCACGGCTCCCCCGTATCAGGCGACGCCGGACCCGGGCGCATCCGGGCTCTCTCCGCCGTCCCCCTCTCTGGTGGGCGCGGCGGCGCTGCCGGAGGGGGCGTAGTGTTCCAGGTCGATGCGTTCTGGTCGTACGGGATCGGTGCCGGGTATGCGCTCGCTGCCACCGATCAGCTCGCCGCAGCCGACGGGGACACCGGCCGCCGAGCCACCGTACGGAACCGTCAGCTCGCACTCACCCTCCTCTTCCTCGGCGTGTTCTTCCTCCCGATGGGGCTGCTGCTGGCGACTCGGTTTCCCCGCTGGGAGACCATGCAGGTCCTCACCGAGATCCCCCCGTGGGCCATGGCCTGCTTCAGCGCGGGGGTGTTCGTGAGCGGTGCGCTCGGCTGTCTCCTCACCCTGCGGCTGCTGGCACGCGGGGCGTTGTGGGCGGCATGCCTCCAGGTGATCGGTGCGTACGCCGGGGTGTTCTTCGTCCTGGTCCACGGCTGGGACGGCACAGGGCTGCACCGGCTTCTCGCCGCCGCGCCGTCGACCTTCCCAGCGGGGCCGCCGACGGCCGCGGAGCTGGTGCGGTTCTGCGGCTCCCCGGTCGCCGCGGCGCTGCGCTGGATGGGGGCCGTGATCCTGCCGGTCCTGCTGTTCTCCTACGTGTGGTGCCATGCGTACCGTCCGCCGCAGGAACTGCCCGGCGCCCGGCCGCCGGGTGTGCGGGGCGACCACCCGTGGCGGCCGTCTGCGCGGGCGGTCCTGGGCATGGTTGCGGTGGTCCTGGGCACGTGCCCGCTGCTGGCCGTGGCCGCCTCCCTGTCGGTGCGGGCGCTCGGCGGACCGGCCGGCGGCGCCCTCGTGATGGCACTCGGCATGGTCGTACTGCATCCCCGCGGCCCGCTGGCTCGCCACTGCCGTTCCCTGGTCCGTCCGAGTCCCCCGCGCGAAAGACGACCGGCCGCCGCGGCGTAGGTCGTCCCGGAGCGCGTCGGACCCGGTCGGCCCGCTAGAGCCTGACCGGGCCGGTCACAGCCCCCAGCGGCAACCCGTCCACCGCACCGGCGAACCCGTTGGAGGCCCACCGACATGCCGTCACCCGTCACCGACGTGCTCGTGCGCGACCTGCTCGGCGCCCCCCTGCGGCACGCGCTGGTCGCGAGCGGACTGACCGGACATCCGGACGACTACCTCCCGGTGATCGGGATCTTCTCCCGCCGATCGTTGCTGTCCCTACCGCTCTCCTCCCCCGACGAGGTCCGGGCCGCGGTGGCAGGTGCGCGGGAGGCCGCGCGGACGTGGGGAGCCCTCCGCGACACCCAGCGCACCCGTTGGAGCTGCCGGCTACAACGGACGCTGGCGGTGCGCCATGCCGCCCTGCTGACCGTCCTCCAGGACGTCTCCGGCCTCGGCCCCGCCGACGCCGAGGCCGAACTCCGCGGCGTCCGGCGTACGTTGCTGCGGCACACCGTCGCGGCGGGCCCGCCCCGGGCACTCCGGCGACGGCCACGCTCCGGCTCGCCGCCTCCCCCCGCCCCGCGGCGTCCAGCCGTGGCCATGTCTCACGTCGACGGCGCCCGCCCCCTCGTGTCGCTGCTCGAAGGGGCGCTGCCGGCCCTGCTGGCGGGGGTGACCGTGGTCTCCGAGACCGACCACCGCACCTCGGTCCCCACCCTGGCCGTACTCGCGGCGGCCCGGGAAGCGGGGCTGCCGCACGGGTGCTGGGCTCTGGCGGTGGACAGGCAGGCGGCCGACCTCCGGTGCGTACTGGCCGAGCACACGGACCGGGTGTCCCCGCAGTGCTGCGCGTGGGATCCCTGGCGCCGGTCGCCACCCGGACTCCTGGTGCTCCGGCACGACGGAGACGCACGGTCCGCCGCCCGGGCCACCATCCGGTCCTGCTTCGCCCGCGCCGGTCGCCGCTGCGCGGCCACCCCACTGGTCGCGGTGCACGAGGTGCGTCTCGCGGCGTTCCTGGAGCACCTCGCACGGGAGACCGCGCGCTTCCGCCCGGCCACCGCACTGCCGCACCACCAGTGGCGTGCCCGTCTGCACGCGTGGACCGACGCCGCGCTCGACGCCGGGGCGCAGCCGGTCGGGAGCGGGACGCCCCCTGGCCGGGGCTTCCCGCTGGTACCGGATCCGATCGTCCTGATGGCACCACCACTCGGTGCGGAGGCTCTGCCATGGCCTCCCGTGGGACCGGTTGCCCTGCTCGTCCGGTTCTCGGCCTGGGCGGAGGCCCTTGACCTCGCCCGGCGTACCGGGCCGCACCTGGGCGTCTTCACCCGCACCCGGCTCGCTCAACTGGCCCCGCAGTTCGCCGGGCTGGCCGCCACCCGGATCCAGCTCAACGCGGCGCCCGAAGCCGGCCTGCCACCCCACCAGGCCCACGCCGCCATCGGCAGGTGACGCACCGTCATCGACGCTGCGCTGCCCCGTCACGGCCCCTGCCATCTCCCAGGTTCCTGGCCCAGTCTCGCAATGCGGGGTCGGCCAGGCTGGTGCCCAGCCAGTCGTGGTCGAGGTCGGCTCGGGGAAGGGACGGTACGACCGCGACGTGGAGCCCGGCAGCGCGCGCCGACGCGATGCCTGTGGCCGAGTCCTCGAAGGCGACGGAGTGCTGAGGAGTCGCACCGAGTGCCTCGCATGCGGTGAGGTAGAGCTCGGGTGCGGGCTTGGGAGAGCGCACTTCGTCGGCGGCGAACGAGTGGGTGAAGTATTCGGTGAGGCTGGCCGACCACAGTGCCGTGTCCAGCAGTTCCCGGGGGCTGTTGCTGGCCACGGCTATGGGTACCGCCGCCCGGCAGGCGCGCACCAGTTCTACCGCCCCGGGGAGGGCTGCGGCGCCTCGGGACAGCTCCTTGCGGACCCTTTCGAGGAGTTCGGCGGCGAGTTCGGCACCGTCGCCGGGGCGCCCGAGGTACCGGGCCATGGCCTCTCCGGCGGCCTCCACGGTGCGGCCGATCACCAGGGCTTTCTGCTCGGGACCGAAGGGATGGCCGTGCGCCGCGAAGATGGCGGTCTCCGCAACGGTCCAGCAGGCTTCGGTGTCGACCAGCAGGCCGTCGCAGTCGAAGACCACGGCCTCGGTGCTGGTGGGGAGGGAGCACATACGGATGTCCAATCGCTTCGGGTGATGCACGGGTTGCCCGTTCCGGCGGCTGTCGGTGGCCTTGCGGTCGCGTCGACCGGTGCCTCACTGTCCGAGCGCGAGCCGGACGCCGAAGGCGGCGATGACCGTGCCGGTGACGCGGTCGAGGTAGCGGCGGACCGAGGGCCGTTGCAGGCGCCCTCGGAGCACATGCGCGAAGGCGATCAGCGCGCACGCCCAGCCGATGGCCAGGAGGATGTGGACACCGGCCAGGAGCGCACCCGAAGCGAGGTGCGAGGCGCCGGCGGGGAGGAACTGCGGGAGCACCGCGACGTAGAAGGCGCCCATCTTCGGGTTGAGGAGATTGGTCACGGCCCCGTGCCACCAGCCGCTGAGCAGGGTGTCGTCGACGCCTGCCCTGGCGTTGGTCTCGACCCGGGTCGAGGTCGCGCCCCGGGTTTCCGCTGTCTGCGGGCTCTCGCTCGATGCCTGGCGCCAGGTGGCCCACAGCAGCTTGCCGCCCATCCACACCAGGTACGCGGCTCCGACCCAACGAAGGGTCTCGTATGCGAGGTGAGACGCGGTCAGCAGCGCGGTCACACCGAGCGAGCTGAGCACGCCCCAGACCAGCGTGCCGCTCTGGATGCCGAGGACCACGCCCCAGGCGCGACGGCGGTGGCCGAGCGCCGCGGTGCGCAGGATGAGTGCGGTATCCAGTCCGGGAGTGAGGGTGAGGAGTCCCACTATCAGGGCGAAAGTCCCTATTGCATCCAGGGTGATCATGAGCGATCACCCTAGGTCGGGAACCGTGGGGCGTCCACATTTCCTGCCCGGAATCGGGCAGGAATTACAGTTCTCGCCTTCGGTTCTGCGCATCACACCTCAGGTGATCGCCGATGGCCGCGCAAAGACGGGGGTCACCTCAGACCCGCGCGGCGGTCCTGAGGTCACGGTCGAAGGCACGGATGTCGTCCTCGGTCAGGGACGTCCGGGTGTGGGCGATGGCTTGGAGGTAGTCGCCGGTGAGCCGGTCCGGGTCGGCTCCCTCGTCCGGACCGGAGGACAGGTGGCGTTCGAAGGCGCTCTGGGCGGCGGTGCGTGCCGCGTATTCGATGTCCGCCGGGGTGAAGCGGTCGCTGGCCTCGACCAGCGCGTCGAGTTCGAGGCCGGCCGCGCGGTCGGGGCCGATGTAGCGGATCCAGATGGCCCGTCTGGCCTGGGCGTCAGGCGGGCCGACCGGGATGAGGTAGTCGAAGCGGCCGGGGCGCAGGAAGGCCGGGTCGAGGGAGCGCACCGCGTTGGTGGCACAGATCAGCAGTCTGCGGTCGCCGCGCCGGAACTGCGGGATCAGTTTGAGGAGCTCGTTGGTGACCCGGTGCGCCAGCGTCGTCGGATCGTGCCGCTCGGAGGCGATCTCCTCGGCCTCGTCGAAGAACAGCACGGCCTGCTCCAGGTGCTCGACGCGGGCGAAGAGCCGGCGGAGGGCGGCCGCGACGCCGTGCGCGTCCTCGGCGAGTTGGTAGGGGAACACCTCGATGAACGGCCAGCGCAGGCGGGAGGCGACCGCTCGCGCGAAGGTGGTCTTACCCGTGCCGGGTGGGCCGAAGAGCACCACTGCCCGAGGCGGCACCAGCCGGTACTGCACGGCGAGCTCGGGGTGTTCCAGTGGGAGCACCAGTCGGCGCTCGATCAGCGTCTTCTCGGCGCTCATTCCCGCGATGCTCTCCCAGAGGCCGTCGTCCGGGACGGCGCCGCCGAGTTGATCCAGCAAGGTTGCTTCGGCCGAGTCCGCGGTCAGCAGTTTCTCGACGTAGCAGAGGTCGGGGCGACGCACGTATCCGGCGTGGGTGAACGCCCGCTGGACGGCCTCCCCGTCCGGCAGCAGCGCCCCGATGCGGCGCACGCCGGACCGCCCCAGCCGTTCCTCCAGCGCGGCCAGCAGCGCCTGCCCGACGCCGTGTCCTCGCCACGGCTTGCCCACAGCCATCCGCAGGACCCACCCCCGCTCCTGTGCCATCAAGGACACCGCGGCGCCGATGACCTGGTCTCCCACCACCGCCACCACGGCGGGCGCCTCGGCGTGCAGCGCGCTCACCGCCTCGGCGAGGCTCACCGCCAAGTCCACGGTGGTGTCAGGTGCCTCCTCCCAGATGCGCACCACCTGATCCAGGTCGCTCTCCTCCAGTGCACGGACCTGCCACGGGGACATTCGCCAGTCACCTCTCCCAGCCGATGCCGGTAGATCATGCTCCAGGCCGTCAGGCTTTCGCCGAGCCGCCGAACGCGCAGGCGTTGCCGGCACTCCCCGTCGTCGATCTCACCCTGTGCACACCATGCGGCGAGCAGCCCACGCCCGGCGCCGCGGTCGTAGCAGTACACCCGTCGGGCTTCACCTACCTGCTCGACGATCACGAGACACTGCACGGCGCCGTCTCTCCACTGTCCCTCGCCGAGCCGCACGCCGCGAGGGGCCAGGTGGCCCTACCAGCCTTCCGACCCCGCATGCCGGCGAGGTTCTTTCGCGTCAGGCGGTGGTGCGGGGGGGGCGGCGAGGTCGAGGGCAAGGTCGGTGATCATGTCTTCCTGGCCGCCGACCAGCTTGCGGCGACCGACCTCGATGAGGATCGCGCGGGTGTCGATGCCGTAGTGGCGGGCGGCTGTCTCGGCATGGCGCAGGAAGCTGGAGTACACGCCCGCGTAGCCGAGGGTGAGGGTCTCCCGGCCGACTCGCACAGCGGCGCACGAGGCGGCACGCCGTATGGCGGCGGGAGCGGGACGGTGACCAACAGCTCAACGGCCGCGTTGGGCGTCTGTGGTGGTCGAGCGCAGCCGACCGGCCCGATGCCGACGCAGCCAGTAGTGCCCGGCCACCACCGCGAGCAGTGGCCCCCAGGCCACCAGCGGCAGATAGCACACGGTCATGATCCAGTACCCGATGCCGTCCGGTGAGTCCGGGTGGCCCATGGTGTTCGGGTCGTTCCAGCCGAATGCGCCCGTCCCGCCGAGAACGGTGAGTGCGGTCGCCCCCAGCCCGGCCGGAATCACGGCCACCGCCGTGGGTATGCGCCGGTCGCCGATGAGCGGGATCCAACGGGGGAAGACCTCGCCCCAGCGCTGGACGAGTCCGAGCGTCAGCAGCCCGAGGCCATCGGCGAACAGGGTCAGGGCGATCATGTAGAGCGAGAACCAGCTGCCGAAGGTGACCGTCGCCATCGCCCCCTCGCCGGTGAAGCCGACCGGGATGCCCAGCGCCGCCACGATCCGCCACAGGCCGCTGGGCAGCGGGGCAAGCGCGGTCAGATGCGCGAGCCGGACCACCCAGCGGGGCGGAACCGCGCGCGTCGAGCGCGTCGTTCTCGCCACGGTCGCCGTGGTCGTCATGGAGGTCATCGGTCGCGCTCCGTACCGGGCGTGGGCGGGAGGACGTGCCGCACCGTGAAGTCGCCGCTCTTGACGGTCTCGTACGGCGCCGCGCTCAGGCACTGGGGCACGTTCATCTTCGGGATGTCGTCGACCGCCCAGCTGTAGCCGAGCCGGTCATGCGTGCCGTTGTCGTACACGGTGAAGCCGACCCGCTTGCCGATGACCCGACCGTCGGAGTGGTCGGAGCGCGTGATGATCCCGGTGGCGGTGGCGACCGGGCCGCCGGTCAGAAGGCAGTCGATCCGGCCTTCGAAGGTGGCGCCCCGCGTGCCGTCGTGGGAGTGGTGGCTGAAGCGGAAGGTGCCCCGTGAGCTGCCGCCGGGCAGGTCGGCGGGGGCGAAGCCGTGGGCGTCGAAGGAGAAGGTCACACGATCGCCGTTCTTTCCCCGGTCCATCGTGGCGGAGCCGGTGAGGCTGGACTCCTTGACCTTCTCGGGCCTCGCGGACTCCATGGTCGGTGTGCCGGCGGTGGCGGTCCCCGCAAGCAGTCCGAGCGTCACCGCCGCGGCGAACGCGCCACTCACCGTCGTCCTTACGTATCGCATACTGAACGTCCCTTGTTCTGAGGCCTGTTGGATGAGTGGCCTCGCCCACCTGATCAGCTTCCCCGGCGTGTGGGGCCGCGACCATCGGCCGACCGGCAGATCCCCGGGCGCAGGGAAGGCCCTGTCTGTGCCGATCGGCAGAGGCGGGACCGGAAGCCGGTCCATAAGCTGGACCTCGGCGGACCTGGTCGGACTTGGGGAGGGGGCGGCGGGCGATGAGACGTGGCCCGGTGGCTGTGGTGGTGCGCGCGTGGGCGGGGCGGGCGGCCGCGCTGGCCGCGGCCGTACTGATCGCCGTCACCTTCGGATGGGCCCCGGGCGTCACGCAGGACGAGTCCGGTCCGCTCTTCGCGGCGGCGACGGCGCTCGTGGTGCTGCAGGCGGCTGCGTTCCGGTGGGCGCCGCGTCGGGAGGCGGCCGTGGGCATCGGCCTCGCGGCGGTGGCGCTGACCCTGTGGCCCCAGCCGCTGGTGCCGTCCGCGTCGCTCTACGAGCGGGTCGGTATGGGCGCCTTCTGGTTCCTGCCGACCCTGGGGGCGGCCGTCGTGGGCGGATACCCCCGGCTGATGGAGCGCCGCAGGAGCCAGGCCGTCCGCGCAGCCCGCCACAGCCAGCAGCTCGAACTCGCCCACGACCTCCATGACTTCGTCGCCCATGACATCAGCGGCATCGTGGCGCAGGCCCAGGCCGCCCGCTTCGTGGCCGGACAGAATCCGGAGGCGGCGGCCGGGGCACTGGAGCGGATCGAGCGGGCCGGGCTCGCGGCGCTGGCCTCGATCGACCGTGCGGTCCACCTGCTGCGGGATCCGGGCCACGAGGCCAACTGCGCGTCCCTTCCGGGTGCGGCCCAACTCGCCGAACTGGTCAGACGGTTCAACGAGAACGGCCGCACTCGGGCCCGTATCGACATCTCCCCCGGAGTGGAGGCCGCACTGTCCCGCGAGGCCGCCGCCACGGTCCACCGCGTCCTGACGGAGGCGCTGACGAACGTCCGCCGCCACGCCCCCGACGCAATCGGCGTCGAAGTGGCCCTCACGCGCGCGGACGAGGCCGTCCGGCTGACCGTCACCAATGACAGCGGCCGCAGCCGTGCCCGTACGCGCGAGCACGGTGGGACCGGCGGGATCGACCGGAGGGGCGGGATCGGCGGGGCGGGACTTCTCGCCCTTACCGAACGCGTCCGCGCCATGAACGGAACCCTCCACACCACCCGACGCGAGGGCACCTGGCGCCTCACCGTCACCCTCCCCGCCACTGGAGACACGGCATGACGACGACCCGCATCCTGATCGCCGACGACCAGGAGGACATCCGCAACGGCTTCCGGCTGGTCCTCGATTCGCAGCCGGACATGACCGTGGTCGGTGAGGCCGCCGACGGCGCCACCGCCGTCGGCCTCGCCCGTACGCTACGCCCCGACGTGGTCCTCGCCGACATCCGGATGCCACGCCTCGACGGCCTGGAGGTCACCCGCCAACTCGCCGCCGACACCCGGGTCGTGGTCGTCACCACCTTCGACCTCGACGACTACGTACACACCGCGCTGCGCCACGGCGCCTGCGGCTTCCTGCTGAAGCGCTCGGGCCCCACGCTGTTGATCGAGGCGGTACGGGCGGCGATGGCCGGCGACACCCTGATCAGCCCCCAGATCACCGTCCGCCTGCTGCGACACCTCACCCCACCGGCCGCAGCCGCCCCTGCCCCCGATCCGCTGACGACCCGCGAACGGGAGATCGCCCGCCTGGTCGCGCAAGGCCTGACGAATGCGGAGATCGCGGCACGGTTGGTCGTCACGGCCGGCACGGTGAAGTCCCATCTCGCCAACATTCAAGGGAAGTTGGACGTCCGAAACCGGGTCGGGATCGCCGCCTGGGCATGGGCGTCGGGCCTGGCGACACCTGGCGCGGCACCGGCCCCATGACACGTCCCACGCCTCGCACCGACGGCTCGACCGCCCGCTAGGTAGATCAGATGCCGTCCCCAGGCCTGCCTGACGGGTCGGGGGGTGTTCAGGGTTGCTGCCGCGTTTGGTGGGGGGTGTCAGATGCCGCGTTCGATCATGTCGATGACGTGCTGGCCGGCGTCGTGGACCTGGTCGGGGTGGAGGCCGCGGAGGGGGCCGTCGATGGCGAGGGCGGCGAGGCCGTGAACGGCCGACCAGGCGAGGAACTCGGCACCGGGGCGGCGGTCTTCGGGCAGGAGACCGGCCTCCACCAGGCCGTCGAGGGCGGTGCCGAGCAGCTCGAAAGGCGTCTTGCCGGTGCTTCCCGCGGCGGTGTCGGCGGCGGCGTGGGTCATGTCGCCGGGGACGTGGAAGGCCGTACGGAACAAGCCGGGTTCTGCCTGGGCGAAGCGCAGGTAGCCGGTGCCGACGGCGCGGAAGCGGGCGCGGGCGGCAGCTGTCGCGTCCGCGGTCGGCGGCAAGGCGGCTTGCTCGGCCTCCATGGTGCGGGCGAGGTGCGCCATGGCGGCCTGGGAGACGGCGTGGAGCAGTGCATTGCGGTCGGTGAAGTGCCGGTAGGCGGCGTTGGGTGCGACTCCGGCCTGCCGGGTGGCGGCGCGCAGCACGACGGCTTCCGGCCCGCCCTGGCGGGCGAGTTCGAGGCCGGCTTCGATCAGCGCGTTGCGGAGGTCGCCGTGGCGGTAGGTGTCCCGCTTCGGCTTGTTGTTCTCGGCTCCTGCCATGGCCGCCGCCTCCAATGTGGACAGCATCCACTTAGGTCGTCTAGGCTCCTGGGTGATCACTCGGGGGCGCGGATCGCCGCACCCTCCGAATGTGGACATCGTACACAAGGGGTGGCCGCCGACCGCCCGGACGCTCTTCCAACAGGGGGATCCGCTTCTCATGGGCAAGATCACGTACTTTGTGCACCAGTCGCTGGACGGTTTCATCGAGGGCCCGAACGGCGAGTTCGACTGGCCCCGTATGGACGGCGAACTGTCCGCCTACTCGCACGCCCTCACCGACAGCGCCGACATCTTCCTGTACGGCCGCGCGGTGTGGGACATGATGTCCGGCTACTGGCCCCGCGCCGAGGAGTTCTCCACCCACGAGCACGACCTGGCGTTCGCGCCCGTCTGGCGCAAGGCAGCGAAGGTGGTCGTTTCGTCGACGCTGACCGAGGCCGACTGGAACACCCGCGTCATCAACACCGACGTCATCGCGGAGCTCACCGCCCTCAAGGACAGCGGCGCCCATCTCCTGCTGTTCGGCGGCTCCACGCTGGCCGGCTTCCTCACCGCACACCAGCTGATCGACGAATACCAGATCTTCGTCCACCCCGTTGTGCTCGGCGGCGGCAAGCCCGTCTTCACCGCTCCGCAGCAGCGGTTCGACCTGGTCCTGACCGAGACCAGGAGCTTCGACTCCCAGGTCGTTCTCCTCCGTCATGAACGGGCCGACTAGCCGGTTCCGTTCCGCCCCGAAGGGCGGGCGACGACCGATGAGTTTCTCCGTCATCGGCAGTCAGAGATCACGGTGGGTGCACTGCGGCAGCGAGTGTGATCGCGAGCGTGCACCGACCGACCCTTCTTGCACCCAGGCACGAGAAACCGAGGAACCTCACGATGCGTACCCTGATCAGCACCGCCTTCCTCTCGCTCGACGGCGTCATGGAGGCACCGGGTGGTGAGCCCGGATACCGGAACTCCGGATGGACCTTCAAGGACGTCGAGTTCCTCCCCGAAGCGTTCGACATCAAGGGCCGGGAGCAGAAGGAGGCCACGGCGATGTTGATGGGCCGCACCAGCTACGAGGCGTTCAGCCCGGTGTGGCCGGACATGGAGGACTTCGCCGACTACAAGGTCATGCCGAAGTACGTCGTCTCCACCACGCTCACCGACGACGACCTGGTGTCGAACTGGGGCGCGACCACGATCCTGCGCTCGCTCGACGAGGTCGCCGCACTGAAGGAGACCGAGGGCGGCCCGATCATCGTCCACGGCAGCTCCGCCCTGAACCAGGCCCTTTCGGACGCCGACCTGATCGACCGCTATCACCTGCTCGTCTTCCCGCTCCTGCTCGGCGCGGGCAAGCGTCTGTTCAGCGCCACGGACAAGGACACCCAGAAGCTGAAGCTGGTGGAGCACGAGGTGTACGCCAACGGCCTGCAGAAGAACGTCTTCGACGTCGTCCACTGACGAGGCTCCCGCACCCGCCCCACCGTCGCGTCCCCGAAGTACGCCCCAGTCGGTGGCGCAGAGCCGACTGGCGGGCGCCGAGAAACGGGTCGGTTCCTCCCTTATGGTGACGCTGACCTGACTCCATACGCACAGCGAGGAGCAACCCTTCATGGCGGCCTCGATCGGATTGCATGTCAGCCCGGAATTTCCCGCGATGCTGGAGCGGATCGACGCACTCGGCGGGGCGCTTGAGGCGAAAGCGGACGCGGCCGAGGAACTCGGCAGACTCACCGAGGACATCGCGCGGGCGTTGCTGGGTGCTGGGGTCGTGGCGGCCGCACTGCCGCAGAGCCTCGGCGGCTACGAGTTCTCCCCACGCCAATTGATGGAGACGGTCGAGCGGATCAGCTACCACGATTCCGCGGCCGGTTGGACGATGATGGCGCTGCAGTTGATGACGGGCACCACTGCGGCCTATCTCGATGCCGTTGCAGCGGCCGGCTTGTTCCCGGATGTCGTGGGTGGGGACCACGCGTTGTTGGCTGGGCACGGTACCCGGCCCGGCCGGGCCGTCCCGGTGGAGGGTGGCTATCTGGTGAGCGGCAGTTGGCAGTTCGCCTCCGGCATGGCGCACGCCACCCATGTCCACAGTGCGATCCAGGTCGAGGGCACCGGGGAGCTGCGGGTGCTGGCGATGCCGAAGTCGCAGGTGGAACTCGTCGACAACTGGGATGTGCTCGGGCTGCGGGCGACGCACAGTATTGATTACCACTGCACCGATGTGCTCGTCCCGGCGACGCACACCTACCTCGCCACCACGACGGCCCCGGCCAGCGGCGGCGCGATCTACCGCCTCGGATTGGTCAACATGTCCGCGATCGGACACACCGGTTGGGCGCTCGGTGTCGGGCGGCGCCTGCTCGACGAACTGAAGTCGGTGGCCGCGGCCAAATCCGGCACGCGTAACGCCGCCGTCGACACCGCGCAGTTCCACGCGGAGTACGCGACCGCCGAGGCCAGGCTTCGCTCGGCACGGGCGTGGGCCATGGAGGTATGGCGGGATATCGAAGTCACCCTGGATACAGGCGAGTTGTCGAGTACCGAGCAGGACACGCTACTCAGGTTGGCACTCAACCACGCGACGTGGACCGTGCAGGACGTGGGTCAGACGGTGCACCGATGGGCGGGGACGGCGGCGATCCGGCGCGGGCCGATCGACCGGTTTCTGCGTGATCTCGGGACAGGTACCCAGCACATCACCTCAAGCCCCACGGTCCTGCAGAACTGCGGGAAATGGCTCAGCGGCGCGCGACCCCGAGCACACTGGGAATTCCTCGACTTGACGCCGTGACCACCAGGCCGGCCAGTGCGCACCGGCACGACAGGGAGCCGTGGATTCGGGCTCCTCAGAGGGCGAGTTCGGGCCGGTGGTGGTCCAGCCACAGGGCCAGGTCGACGACGCGTTCGAGGCGGAGGCGGTGGCCCCACTCCAGACGGTCGGGCGGGGTGTCGAGACAGGGCTTGATACGGGCCTCGTCGGCCAGGGCACGGACCTGCTCGGAGGACAGGGCGTCGCGGGCCAGGTCCTGCAGGCCGCGGTTGTAGTCGGGGTGGTGGGTGGCCGGGTAGTGGTTCTTGGGGCGCCACAGGACCGTCTCCGGCGCCAGGCCCGTACCGGCGGCGCGCAGCAGGCTCTTCTCCCGGCCGTCGAAGCTCTTCAGCGCCCAGGGTGTGGCGAAGGCGTACTCGACGAGGCGGTGGTCGCAGTAGGGGACGCGCACCTCCAGGCCCTGGGCCATGCTCAACCGGTCCTTGCGGTGCAGGAGTTGGCGCAGCCAGCGGGTCAGGGACAGGTGCTGCATCTCGCGTTGCCGGTGCTCGGCGGGGGTTTCGTCGTCCACATGCGGTACGGCGGCCAGCGCGCTGCGGTAGGTGTCCTGGCGGAACTCGCCCATGCGCAGGTCGAGCTCCGGGTTGAGCGGCATCGCGGCCTCGTCACCGGTGACGAGCAGCCACGGGAAGGTGGCCGCGGCCAGCGCCTTCGGGTTGTGGAACCAGGGGTAGCCGCCGAACACCTCGTCCGCGGCCTCCCCGGAGAGGGCCACGGTGGAGTGCTTGCGGATCTCGCCGAAGAGGAGGTACAGCGAGGTGTCCATGTCGCCGACACCGATCGGCGAGTCCCGCGCCACGACGACCGCCCTGCGGTGCTCGGGGTCGAGCAGGGCACGCGGGTCGAGGACGACCGTGCTGTGGTCGGTGCCGATGTAGGCGCCGGCCTCGGTGGCGTAGGGGGTGTCGTGCCCGGTGCGCAGCACGTCGCCGGTGAACTGCTCGGCCTGGTCGCTGTAGTCGACGGCGTAGGAGCGGATGCGGGCGTCCGGGCCTTCGCGCAGCCGGAGTTCGTCGGCGAGCAGCGCGGTCAGGACGGTGGAGTCGATGCCGCCGGACAGCAGGCTGCACAGCGGGACGTCGGCCTCCAGTTGACCGCGGGCGGCCGTACCGACCAGCGCACGGATCCGTTCGACGGCCGTGTCCCGGTCGTCGTCGTGGACCTCGGCCTCCAGCTGCCAGTAGCGGCGTTCACGGATGCCGTCCCGGTCCAGCACGAGCAGGCCGCCGGGTGCCACCTCCCGTACGCCCGACCACACGGTCGGCCCGGTGTTGAACAGCAGGCCGTACGCCTCCCGCAGCCCGTCGGCGTCCACCCGGGGCCGTATCTCCGGGTGGGCGAACAGGGCCTTGGGCTCCGAGGCGAAGGCGACGCCACCGTCGACGGCCGCCCAGAACAGCGGTTTGACGCCGAGCCGGTCGCGGACCAGCAGCAGCCGCTGCGCGCGCTCGTCCCAGACGGCGAAGGCGAACATCCCCTCCACGTGCTCGGCGAGGTCCTCGCCCCACTCGGCGTAGGCACGCAGTACCACCTCGGTGTCGCTGCGCGTGTGGAAGAGGTGTCCCCGGCCACGGAGTTCGGCCCGCAGCTCGTGATGGTTGTAGACCTCGCCGCTGTAGCTGAGCACGGAGGTCGGCCGGTCGGGCCGGTCGGTCATGGGTTGCGCACCGCCGGCCAGGTCGATGACGGCCAGGCGGCGATGGCCGATCGCGGCGTGCTCGCCGAGCCAGACGCCGCCGGCGTCGGGGCCGCGCGGGGTGAGGGTGGCGGTCATGGCCTCGATGACCGGGGCCTGGGTGCGGGCGTCGTGGTGGAAGGACGCCCAGCCGGTGATTCCGCACATGAGGGTGGCTCCTGGGTCAGTGGTGGGCGGCGGGCGCCGCGTCGGCGGTCTTCTCGGGCACAGGGGTGGGCCGCCGACCGGGCAGGGCGAGCAGGGGTACGGCGAGACAGGCGGCGGTGGCGGCCAGCGCGAGCCCGGCTCGTACGCCCTGGTCGGGCCCGGTCAGCCCCCAGACGGCGGTGGCCAGGGCGGGGCCGAGGGTGAAGCCGAGACTGCGGGCGAGCTGCACCGTGGACCCGACGGTCGCGGTCCGGCCCGGTGGGGCGGCGCCCATGACCAGGGCCTGGGTGGGTCCGCCGTTGAGGCCCATGCCGGCGCCGGCCAGCGCCAGCCGCCAGGCCACGTCCAGCGGTGACCAGCCGTCGCCGAGCGGCACCAGCAGGAGCAGCCCGACGGCGGTGACGGCGGCTCCCGCGGCCGCGACCGGCCGGGCGCCGCACCGGTCGGCGAGGCGTCCCCCGATCTGCCCGGCCAGGCCCATGCCGAGGGGGAAGGCGAGGACGGTCAGTCCGGTCGTGGTGGCGCTGACACCGTTGTCGCGCTGGAGGTGCAGAGCGATCAGATAGTGCATGGCGGCGAATCCGGCCGCCAGGGCCAGCACCGCGCCATGGGTCCGGACGAGCCCCGTCGCCCTCATGACACCGGCCACCGGCCGACCGCCCGGACCGCGCAGCCACCACCAGAGCGTCGGGACCGCCGCGATGGCGAGCACCAGCCACGCCGGGTGGTCCGCTGCCAGGGTCAGCGCCAGCAGCAGGACCGCCACACCCGAGGCCACCAGCAGTGCGTCCGCCGCCGACCGCCGGTCGGGGCGGCGCAGTCCACCGTCCCTCGGCATGGCCCGCCAGGCCACGACCAGGGCGAGCACGCAGAAGGGGATCTTGACCAGGAAGACCGAACGCCAGCCCAGGTGGTCGAGTAGCAGCCCGCCCACGGCCGGTCCGATGACCGCGCCCAGCGGGCCCAGGGTGGCGGGCACGCTCATCGCCCGGCCGCGCAGCCCCGGTCGTACGGAGCGGATCGCGAGGACCGGCATCAGTACGAACAGCATCGCCCCGAAGGCGCCCTGCATCAGGCGGGCGGCGATCAGCCAGGCCATCCAGGGCGCGACGGCTGCCAGGGCACTGCACAGGCCGAAGCCGCAGGTCGCGACCAGCACGGCAGGACGTAGCCCGACACCGTCGAGCCACCGGCCGACGGGCAACAGCAGGGCCACCACGGGTAGTTGATAGCCCAGCACCGCCCACTGGGCCGGCGCGGCGGAGACCTGCAGACCCTCGGCGATGTCCGCCAGCGCCACGTTCACGATGTTCATGTCGAGCATCGCCACGAACGCCAGCACGCCCGCCACGGCGACCAGCGACCAGCGGTCCGCACCGACGTGTGTGCGACCGGGCCGTTCCGAACCGGGACCGTGTGCCACTCTTCTCCCTCGCCGTCGCGGTGGGCTGCCGGACGGCAACCGCATGTCATGAGTCGAGGAGGGCCAGGGGCGAGTTCCCGGCCGCATCCAGAAATTTCCGATGCCGACGGGCGGCGCGACGGCACACCCGCGCCCGGCTTACTCCCCCATCCCCCATCCCCTGCCCCCCGGCCTCATCCCCCATCCCCCATCCCCCGTCCTCGTCGCCGAAACCGGCGCCGCCCCAGCCATGGAACTCCGTACTCCGCTCAGCCGACTCCTGAGGTGAGGGCGGCGGCCTGAACACCCCCGCCCGCGGATCCGTACACCAACGAAAGCCCCCCATGACACCCAGGAGTTCTCCCATGGCCCAGAAGCAGTACAACGTCACCGGCATGAGCTGCGAGCACTGCGTGGCGAGCATCACGGAAGAGGTCTCCGAGGTGCCCGGGGTCAGCGAGGTCGTGGTCGACCTCGCCGCGAACACCGTCACGGTCCACGGCACGGACCTCGACGACGAGCGGCTGCGCGCTGCCGTCGTCGAGGCCGGTTACGCCGTCGCCGCGCCGGCCGCCGCCTGAGCCGACACCGCGGGCCGGGCAGGACGCACTCGCCGCCCTGCCCGGCTGCTTTCGTCCGCCGATGGCCGCTACCGCGTCGGCGCCCGCAGCTCTGCCGTGCGCGGCGCGTGCCCGGCAGCCAGCCTGAAAGGTTTCCCTATCGTTCATTTAGTGACATGAGTGATCGTTTCTGCGCAAAACCTACTCACTGGTCGGTCGGGAAGAGTTCGCCTACGGGCCCCTGATCCGTCCGGCGCGGCGGCTCTAAGTTCTCCTCGGTGACCAGTCGGCAAGGCGCTCAACTGCTCGTTTTTCGCAGTACCTTGACGAAGGAGTAGATGTGGAACGTCGTACCTTCCTGCGCGGAGCCGTCATCGGCACCTCGGCGGCTGCCTTCGGCGGCACCCTCCTGCACGGCGCCGCCTACGCCGCCCCGGCCCAGAACGGCCCCGGCCCCTACGGTGCACTGGGCGCCGCCGACGCCAACGGCATCCAGCTGCCCAGCGGCTTCACCAGCCGGGTGATCGCCCGCTCCAGCCAGGCCGTCTCCGGCACCTCGTACACCTGGCACAACGCCCCCGACGGCGGCGCCTGCTTCGCCGACGGCTCCGGCTGGATCTACGTCTCCAATTCGGAGATCAACCCCAGCGGCGGTGCGAGCGCCGTCAAGTTCAACTCCTCGGGCACCATCACCGGCGCCTACCGCATCCTGTCCAACACCCGGCAGAACTGCGCCGGCGGTGCCACCCCGTGGAACACCTGGCTCTCCTGCGAAGAGGTCTCCCTCGGCTCCGTCTACGAGACCGACCCGTGGGGGGTGAACGCCGCCACCCGGCGCGACGCCATGGGCAAGTTCAAGCACGAGGCGGCCGCCGCCGACCCGGGGCGCCAGGTGATCTACCTGACCGAGGACGAGACCGACGGTTGCTTCTACCGGTTCACCCCGACCACCTGGGGCAATCTGTCCTCGGGAACCCTCCAGGTCCTGAAGGCCGGGACCGGCACCTCGGGCTCGTTCACCTGGGGCACCGTGCCGGACCCCGACGGTTCCCCCACCGCGACCCGCAACCAGGTCTCCGGCGCCAAGCGGTTCAACGGCGGTGAGGGCTGCCACTACGCCAACGACACCGTCTGGTTCACCACCAAGGGCGACAACCGCGTCTGGCAGCTCAACCTGGCGAACAGCACCTACGAGCTGGCGTACGACGACAACCTGGTCAACCCCGGCCCCGCCCCGCTGACCGGCGTCGACAACGTCACCGGATCCTCCTCCGGCGACCTGTTCGTCGCCGAGGACGGCGGCAACATGGAGATCTGCATCATCACCCCGGACGACATCGTCGCGCCGTTCCTGCGGATCACCGGCCAGTCCAGCTCGGAGATCACCGGACCGGCCTTCTCCCCCAACGGCACACGGCTGTACTTCTCCAGCCAGCGCGGCACGAGCGGCAGCTCCTCGGGCGGCATCACCTACGAGGTCACCGGCCCCTTCCGCACCTGACCGACCCGATAGCAGTCCGAGCGGCTTCTGGTGGCCCCGGCCGATGCGCCGGGGCCACCCCTGGAGTTCCCATCCCGCCCCTCCCAAGGAGGATCCGTGTCCCGCGCCCTGTCCCGACGCCACTGGTTCGGCCTGACCGGTGCGACACTGGCCGCCGTCGCACTGTCGACGACGACGCTGACGACCCCGGCCCACGCCACCCCGCCCAACATCCCCGGCAAGTCCACCGCCCAGTCCGAGCTCAATGCGCTGACCGTGGCCGCCGAAGGCAGCATGACCGGCTACTCACGCGACCTGTTCCCGCACTGGATCACCATCTCGGGCACCTGCAACACGCGGGAAGAGGTGCTCAAGCGCGACGGCTCGAACGTCGTGGTCGGCAGCGACTGTTACCCGGACTCCGGCAGCTGGTACAGCCCGTACGACGGCATCACCGAGCACGCGGCATCCGACATCGACATCGACCACGTCGTCCCACTGGCCGAGGCCTGGCGCTCCGGTGCGAGCTCGTGGACGACCAGCAAGCGCGAGGACTTCGCCAACGACCTCGCATACCCCCAGCTCATCGCGGTGACCGACAACGTCAACCAGTCCAAGGGCGACAAGGATCCGGTCACCTGGACTCCGCCGCTGTCCTCCTACCACTGCACCTACTCCAAGATGTGGATCCGGTCCAAGTACCACTGGGGCCTGACCCTCCAGTCCAGCGAGAAGACAGCGCTGCAGAGCATGCTCAACACCTGCTCCTCATGACCGGACGCCCGCTCGCCTGAGACACATCAGCACACACATCAGCGCGGCCGCACCTCACGTAACACGCACCCAACAGGTCGCGCTGAACCTCAGCTATTCAGCAATCTCGCGTCTACCAGCGACACGGGACCGACAGGCACGGCAAGCGTGGCCGGCCCCATGGCCATAACGGTGGATCGGTGCCCCACAGCCTGCACAAGGACCGATGTTCCAAACCGCGCAGCCGAACAGCGCTGCCGCTTCATGTCGCTGTCGTGGTGTGGCGTCGAGCCGCTGCGCCTTCGGCCCAGGGACCTTGAAGAGGCGTTTGGGCACCTCGTCGAAGGTGTGGAGGCCGGCGGCGTCAGCCGTAGCTCTGCGAAGTCGATGGTCGTTGAACACTCTGGTGTCTTCGCCATAGCGGCACGTGCTGTCCAACGGCTCCTCGGCGAAAGTGAGTTCTGCGTCGGCTGCTTCGTTGTCCTGAGCGTCGTCTTCTCCGTCGGGTCCGACGATGCTTCGCCATTCGTCGCGATCCTCTGTGGGAACCCACATACGAGAGACACTGCGTGGATTCCCCTGGCTGGGAATCCGCATCGGTACGTACTCGCCGTCAGCGCTGGTGACGACGAGTTGGTCAACCCCAGTGTGCGGTTGCCGCGGGATGCACAGTGCGGGAAGGTCCCATTGAACGTGGAGGCGACCGCATGCGCTTCCGATGAGGGGGCAGGGGCGTTCGCTGCTCGGCGTGCACTTCCAACGCTGCAGATGGCGCACGCCGGCACGGACGAGCATGGCCTTTGGCGAGGCGATCTCTCTCCAGGAGAAGTCGTCGACCCGGGCCCAGGGCGCTCTGTCAATCAAGGCGGCTCGATCGCTATTGGTGACCCATGACGGGACGATGCCGTTGTCAGCGGCCGCTTGAGAGCGGCGTCGGACGGTGCTGGCGGTGATGGGCGCGTACTGCGCCTCCCAACCCACACGTTCGGCCGCCCCAATGACCAGGACGTCGTTGCGTATCCGCCCGTCGCCACTGCGGGATTCGATCTCGGCGGACAATCCGTGGCGATCGGCGGCTCGGGCGATACGCTCCTTCATCGCCTTGTGTTTGTCGCTCTCTTCCGCCGTGGGGCGGTGACGCACTGGCAGATGTGCGGCTACGAGTGTGGTGCGGCCACCCATTGTGCGGCGGCGTATTGCCATCCACGGTGATCGGTCGTGGTCTTCTGCTTGGCACACGCCTCGTTCATGGTGCTCCAGGCACTGGAGCAGCTCGCGATCCCGCTTGCCGATGGGCTGAATGATCTCTTCCAGCAAGTCCGGACGGTCGGGGTGCCCCAGGTCCGGATGTGTGAGTTCAATCCTGATGCGATAGCCGGTATGGAACACACCATTCGCCATAGAGAAAAGCGTAGAGGCGGCCTCTGACAATGCACTGTCTTCAGCGATCAATTCGCACGCGGTATCGAATGAATCGAGAAGGGTGACTTCGCTTCAGCGGCCGGCCACCGCCGGGCGTGGCGGCGACCCCGAGGGAATCGATCACGAACGTGCGGGCATTCAACACGTTCACCCCCCTACCAAGGAGTAACTCCTTCTCTTCCGCGCCCGGTTCTGCCGAACTGGAGGCATGCCCGGTGAGCGCCTCATGAGTTGGTGGAGGGGCTCACCGACCGGTTGTGTCGGCTGCCCACGGGCATCGGGGCGTGGGGGACCTGACCCTCGCGCCACACCGAGCGTCGACGAAGGGGACATGATGCAGCAGGACACGGCGTCACTCATCGACACCGCCCAGAGCGGCCGCCCACGGTCCATCGGCGAGTACTTCCTGCGCGCCGGTCTGGCCAGGCCCGGCCAGGTGGCCGTGCTGCGCGAGGGCGAGTGCCTGACGTACGAGGACTTGGCGCTCGACGCCGAACGGCTGGCCGGGGAACTGACGGAGCGTGGGATCGGCCGTGGCGACAGGGTTCTGGTCGAATGCGACCCGATCCCGCAGGCGGTGGTGGTCCTGGTGGCGTGTTCGCGGCTTGGCGCCGTCTACGTGCCCGTCGCTCCGGATGTCCCCCAGGCACGCAAAGCGGCGATCATCGCGGCGGCCCGGCCGGCCGCGCACGCCGTGGCCGCGGGTCGGCCGGCGACTGCCGAGACCCCGGTGCGCATGCGGTTGTCGCCCGGTGGGGTTGCGGTATCGGGCGGTGTCCCCGGTGCTTCGGAGCGTGCCCGTGGCGCACCCACGGAGCACGACGTCGCGTACCTGACCTTCACCTCGGGCACCACCGGGCGCCCCAAGGGCATCACGATGACCCACCGGGCCGCACTGGCCTTCTTCGGGGGGATGGCCCGGCAGGTGCCGACCTCGCCGCAGCACCGCGTCGCGTCGTTCGCCCCGCTGAACTTCGACTTCTCGTTGCTCGACCTGGGTTGGGCAACGGGTGCGGGCGGGACGTTGGTTCAGGTTCCGCGGATGTTGGTGCGCCATCCTCGGCGTTTCGTGGAGTACTTGGCGCGGATGGGGGTGACCCATGTGAGCGGGGTTCCCTCGATCTGGCCGCCGGTGTTGCGACATGCCGCGGACGCACTGTCGGCGTGCACCTCGCTGCGGGGACTGCTCGTGGGTGGTGAGGCCTACTCCGTCGGTCTGCTGCGTGAGTTGCGGCGGGCGCTTCCGGGGGTGCGGCTGGTGAACGCCTTCGGGCAGTCGGAGTCCATTGCCTGTTCCTTCCTGGAGCTTCCCGACCCCCTCCCGGGCGACCTGTGGCAGGTACCGATCGGTCCCGCCCATCCCGGCGCGGAGATGCTGCTGCTCGACGATGCGGGTCGCGAAGTCGATGTCGGTGAAACGGGCGAACTCTTCCTGCGGAGCGCCGCGTTGTTCTCCGGGTACTGGTCGGACCCCGATGCCACCGGTCGCGCACTCGTCCCACCGCCGGGCCGGCCGGACAGCCGTGAACGCGTCCTGCGCACCGGTGACTTGTTGCGCAGAGAGCCGGACGGGCTGTTCACCTTCGCCGGCCGCAAGGACCTGCAGGTGAAAATCGGTGGCAATCGGGTGGAGCTGGAGGAGATCGAGGCGCACTTGACCGCACACCCCGCGGTGGTGGAATCCCTCGTGGCCACTGTGCGCGGCGACCTGGGTACCCGTTTGGTCGCCATGGTCGTCGGCGAAGCGGAACAGGACGGGGTGGAAGAGGAGTTGCACGCCTGGTGCAACGCGCACCTGCCGCCGTACATGAACCCCGCCTATCTGTGGGCCGTACCCGCGCTGCCGCGCACCGTAGGGGGAAAGCTCGACCGGCGCGCAGCGCACAGCCTGGCTCGGCACCTGATCGCCGCGGCTTCGGACGGAGCCCCGTGCCCACCAGCGCACCCGGCGGCCCTTCCCCGTGCGCCACGCGAACAGTCAACGGAAGGACGAGCGCTCCTTGACCGCGCCCGGCCTACTGGTTCAGCAGGTGTCCGGGATCCATCGGCTCGGACGGCGGACGAGTCGTGCTGAGTCAGGCAGACCGTGAAGCGCGCTTGCGTACGTTCCTTTCGCACCTGCGCCCCGATGCCGATATGGCGGCCGTCACCAGTGACTCCAACCTGTTCGAGTTGGGGATCCTGGACTCGCTCGCCGTCGTGGAACTCATCGTTTTCCTGGAGCGCCTCATCGGTGCGGAGATCGTGATCGAGAACTACCAGTTGGAGTCCTTCCACACCCTTGCCGGGATCTCCCAGGTCATGGCTGGCTCAACACGCTCGAACACCGCCGTCCGGGACGCCGACCACACGTCGACACCGGGAACGCCATAACGGGCAGGTGGATCATGACACCAACCAACGACTGGATCTGCCTGGGCCCCGAGACGGCGCTCCCGCGGCTGAACCTGCTGTGCTTCCCACACGCCGGCGGCTCGGCAGCCGGCTGCCTGAGCTGGGCTGAGGCGGCTCCCCAGGGTATCCGGATCGCCGCAGTGCGGCTACCCGGTCGGGACGGCCGCATCAGCGAACCGCCGCTGCGCAGCGCACGGGCCGTGGCGGCGTCGCTCGGTCCCGCCCTGGCGGACCCCAGCGACACCGTGCCGTGGGCCTTCTTCGGCCACAGCCTGGGCGCGCTGCTGGCATTCGAGACCGCGCACTGGCTCGTCCAGCGAGGACTTCCCGGTCCCCGGATCCTCATCGTCGCCTCCGCCCCCGCACCCCACCTGCACCGCAGCTCACCCCCACTGCATCACCTGCCCGACGCCGACATGCTCAAAGCCCTGGACGACCTCGGAGGACTGCCTCCCTCCCTGGCGGACAACCCGCGGCTGGCCAGGCTGTGGCTGCCGCGCATCCGCACCGACTTGGAGATCTACGACACCTACGTCCCCCGCCGGCATGATCCGATCCCGTGCCCGATCACCGCGTTCGCCGCCACCGAGGACCGCCTGGTGGCGGTGGAGGAGGTCGCCCAGTGGCACCACTTCACCACCGGTCGCTGGAGTCTGCGGATCTCGCCGGGCGACCACTTCTTCGTCCACTCCGACCCCGCCCCCGTCCTGGCAGCCGCACTGTCCGAGGAGACGAGACCACGATGACCAGTACGGACCCGGATGCCACCACACCGCGGCCGGCCACTGAGGAAGCCGCCACTCTGCTCGGTTCCCCGGATCCCTGGCCGGGTTACGCGGCCTTGCTGGCTCGTCCGGGGCTCCATTACGCGCAGCCCGAGCACACGTACTACGTGGCCCGGCACAGCGATGTCCACCGCGGCCTGCGGCACCCGGACCTGGCCGTCGGTTTCCCCTTCCGGGCGACCCGCCAACTGTTCGGCCCCACCGCGATCGATCTCGACGCCCCCCGGCACCGAGCGGCCCGCCGACGGGTCTCCTGGTTCACCAGCCGCCACATGCCCACCTGGACGCAGACGGCCGTCATCCCGGTGGTCGAAGACCTGATCGAGCGGGCCGCCACCGACGCACCGGTCGACGTGGTCAAGACCTTCGCCCAGCCCCTGCCGACCCGTGTCATCTGCCGCGTCCTGGGCCTGCCCGACCAGGAATGGCCATGGATCTGGCAACAGCTCAGGCCCGTCATCGGCCACATCGCCGACCAGAGAACCGGTATGCAAGCGGCGCTGGCCTCCCGTGACGCCCTCGCGGACCGGCTCCAGCACGCCCTACGCATCGGCGTGCCGCACGGCTCGCTGCTGGCCCGCCTGACCGCCGAGGCCCCACCCACATCCCCCACCGAGCGCACCGCCGAACCCCTGCGCACGGCACTCCTGCTCCTGGCCGCCGGCACGGAGACGACAGCGGCCGCCGTAGGGAACCTGTTCTGGTGCCTGCTCCGTCACCCGCACACCTGGGACGAGGTGGCGGACGGCACGATCCCCGCCGAAGCGGTCGTCACCGAAGGCCTCCGGCTCCACCCGCCACTGCACAGCACGGTCCGCTTCGCCCGCCGCGCTCTCACACTGGGCGACACCGCGATCCCCAAGGGAGCGCGGGTGCAGTTGCTGCTCGCCGCCGCCAACCGCGACCCCTCGCATTTCGGTGCGTCGACATCGTGGAACCCGCACCACCCCGCACCACCGCACCACGCGTTCGGCGGCGGACCGCACGCTTGCATCGGCGCTCAACTCGCCCTCACAGAACTGAAGTTGCTGCTGATTGCGCTGACCCAGCACTTCGTGCTCGCGGGCCCCGCCCACCCTGCCGGCGGCTTCCGGGCCGGCCCCTTCCACTACCCCGACGAGCTCCCCGTGCGGCTCGTTCCACGGACCACCCCCGCCTGACGGCACCTCATCGGAGGGACAAGCCCGCCATGACCACAGTTTCCGCCGGAGAGCTGGAAATCATCCGGCTCACCGGCAACATCGGCGCCGAGATCCGCGGCCTCGACCTCGCCTCGGACCTGCCGCAGGACACCATCACCGCGATCCGCACCGCCCTCGTCACCCACAAGGTCATCTTCTTCCGAAGCCAACACGCTCTGGACGGTCCGGCCCAAGAGCACCTGGCCCGCCGCTTCGGCACCCCCACGACCGCATACCCCACCCTGCCCTCACTCGGCGGTGCCCCCGCCATCCTCGACCTCGACTACCAGAATTCCCCACTCCGCGCCGACTTCTGGCACGCCGACGTCACCTTCATCCAGCGCCCACCGCTCGGTTCCCTCCTCCGAGCGGTGTCCCTCCCGCCCTACGGCGGCGACACCGTGTGGGCGAACACCGCCACCGCCTACACTGCGCTGCCCAAGGAACTGCGCTCCCTCGCGGACGACCTGTGGGCCGTCCACGCCAACACCCCCGACAACGCACCGACGCTGAGCTCCGACGACAGCCCTCAGGCCCGCACGATGCGCGAGACCTTCACAGCCCGCAGCTTCATCACCGAACATCCCGTCGTCCGCGTCCACCCCGAGACGGGCGAACGACTGCTGCTCCTGAGCAAGTTCATCCGCCGTTTCGTCGGCTGGACAACCGAAGACTCCCAACCGCTGCTCACCCTGCTCCGGTCCTACATCCCCGTCCCCGAACGCGTCGTACGGTGGCGCTGGGCCGCGGGAGACGTGGCCTTTTGGGACAACCGCGCCACCGAGCACTACGCCGTCCGGGACTACGACCCACACCCCCGCCGGATGCAGCGCATCACCCTCGCCGGAGACGTCCCGGTCTCGGTCCAGGGAGAACGCAGCCGCGTCGTAGCCGGCGACGACACCCACTTCACCACCTCGCTCGCCTGTCCCCACGACGGCGAGCCGGCAGACCGAGCCCGCTCCGTCAGTCCACCTGCCACCTGAGGTCTGCCGGATGGGGCAGGTGCCGGGCCAACGACCAGTCGTTCGGCTCAACAGGGGGCGGGTGGCGCGCGGGAAGTGTAGGCGGCCCCGGCTCGCGGCGGTCACATTCCGACGGGTTCGGGTGTCTCGGCTCGGTGCTTGGCGGCGGCCAGCACCGGGTAGTCGGTGTACCCGGTCTCACCGCCTGTGTACATCAGGCCCTGGTCTCGCACCGGGTTGAGCGGTGCGCCGATGCGCAGCCGTTCGACCAGGTCGGGGTTGGCAAGGAACGGGCGGCCGAATGAGATCAGGTCGGCTCCCGCCGCGAGCAGCCGCTCGGCCTGGTGCTTTCCGCCGTCGGCCGGCAACGGCTTCCCCCACCCGAGGACCGGGTTGGCGATCAGGGTGCCCTGCCAGGTCTTCCGGATCTCCTGGAAGAGGGGTTGGTCCGGATCCGCGAAGACGACGTGCAGGTAGGCGAGGCCGGCGTCGGCCAGGGCAGCGATGAGCGCCGGGTAGATGTCCTCGGTGTCGCCCTCGTCTATGCCGTTGACGGTGAGTCCGGGCGCGATCCGCACACCTACCCGCTCCGGGCCGATCGCGTCGGCGACGGCTTGGACCACCTCGACCGTGAACCGAATGCGGCCGGCCACCGAGCCGCCGTAGGCGTCGGTACGGTGGTTGGTCCCCTGTGCCAGGAACTGGTGCAGAAGGTAGCCGTTGGCGGCGTGCACCTCCACTCCGGCAAAGCCGGCGTCGACGGCGTTGCGGGCGGCGGCCGCGAAGTCGGCCACGGTGGAGTGGATCTCGTCGATGGTCATCTCACGCGGCACGACGGAGGGCTGGTGCCCGCCGGGAGTGAAGATCGTCTCCGGAAGCGGGACCGGCGAGGGCGCGACCGGCATCAGCCCGCTGTTGTCGGGGTGGCCGACCCGTCCACCGTGCTGCAACTGCAGGAACATCCGGCCGCCCGCGGCGCGCACGGCGTCGGTGACCCGTCGCCATCCGGCCACGTGTGCCTCGTTGTGGATCGCGGTGATGTTGGGGTAGGTCTGTCCCACCGCGTTCGGCGTGGAGGCCTCGGCGATGATCAGCCCCGCGGAGGCACGCTGGGCGTAGTAGGTGGCCATGATCGCTTGCGGGACGCCGTCGGCCCCGGCGCGGTTGCGGGTCATGGGCGCCATCACCAGGCGGTTGGGCAGGTGCAGGGTGCCGAGCCGGGTGGGTTCGAAGAGGCGGGAGTCAACTGGTGTGTTCGTCATGCCGGTACGGTAGAACCTGACATCAGTGTCAGGTTCAAGTCCTGGGTCGGCAGGCGAGGTGGAGAATGCGGATCGGTGAACTGGCTCGGCGCAGTGGGGTGAGCGAGCGTTCGCTGCGCTATTACGAGACGCAGGAACTCCTGAGGGCCGAGCGCACTCCGGGTGGCCAACGCCACTACGGCGAGTGGGCGGTCGACCGGGTCATCCGCATCCAGGCGCTCTACGCCGCGGGGCTGAACAGCAAGAAGATCGCGCAGCTGCTCCCCTGCATGCGTGACGCGGACGGCGCCCCGAACGAGATCGCCACGCCACGGCTGGTCGACGAACTCACTGCGGAACGGGACCGCATCGACGGGATGATCACCGACCTGATTCGCTCCCGCGACGTCCTCAACGAAGTCATCGCCACGGCCTCGGGCCTCACCCCTTGAGAGGGGTCGGGTAGAGCACGCGGCCCCGATTACCGGGACGCTCGGTAACCGGGGCCGCGTCAGGGCGGGTTCGCCCTCGCCGAGACGTACTCGGCGTCGCGCGACTTCCTATGCGGGCCCGCGCTGTTCGATGGCGATGGGGAGAATCTTCACGGACGAGGCGATGTCGTTGAAGTTGCCGTTGTCGTTGTTGAGGCTGATGCGCTCGCCGGGGAAGAGTGTCGCCGGCACTCCGCTGTAGTCGTAGTTCGGGTAGACCCGCACGACCCGGTTGGTGTTGTTGACGATGGAGCTGGTGACGTCGTTGAAGTTGCGCTGGTCCAAGCGCGGCATGTCCTCATTCGTCATGAGGATTCGGGCCGGGCCGCCACCGTTGAAGTCCCAGTTGTCGTAAAGGCACACATAGCCCGTCCTGCATGCCCACGTGCCCGAGCCGTAGTCAATGCCCCAGTCCCTCGGCTGCGCCGGGGCCGCTGATGCGGACCCGGCGAACAACGTCGCAAGGGCCGCTGCTCCAGCAGCAACAGCGATACGGATCTTCACGTGTTCCCCTCCCTCCATGTCGAGCGTCACGCTCTCCCCGAACCTCCCTTCCGCCGCAAGCAAGTCGATATGCGACAAGCCATATGAAATCATCCCATGGTGTGATCAAGTCCCGGCCAACCACACCTCGGTCACGGATGCTGCCGTGCGCGCCGGCGACAAGCACGTGGAAGCGCGCGTGCGGACGGTCCAGAGCCAGGCACACGGCGTCGCCGCGTGCTGCTGCGCGGGCCGGCCGCAGCGGGCCCCGTTCGACATCGGTCGGTGCCCGGCGCACGATGGAAGAGGTAGCGAAAGGCCACTTTTCACCGACCGCGAACCCGGCGTGCCACCGGAGACGCGGAGGTCCTGCGCCGCAGGGACGGGGTGGGCATGAGCGCCCCAGGTGTCCTGGCCCCGACGCAGGATCGCCCCGCGCCTCCGCCCCGCCCCGGCACGGGCACCTGGGCCCAGGACAAGGCTTCCGCCTGCCGGACCGAGCGACGCGTTGGTGCGTGTGGCCCCCGCCCGGACGAGTCCGGCACCCGCCTCTCACTCCTCGGCCGGTGCCGCCTTCTGACGGGCGACAACCTCATGCGGATCCCACCGGAAGCGAGCACCTGCTGGCTCTTCTCCCGTCGTGTCCCGCCGCGGTGCCCCGGGGCGCCTGGTGGCCGGCAACTTTCCGCGCCGCTCGCCGACAGGCACCGCATGGTGTGAAGGAGTCCCACCATGACCAGCCACCACCTCCGCTCCCCTGCTCGGCAGTCCGGCAGCCGCTCCGCCGAGGGTCAGTCCCCCTTCGTCCGCCTCTACGACCGGCTTGCGCTCGCCGCCGACCACCGTAGGGGGTGGCACAACCTGCCGCCGCCCCTCGGCCTTGCCACGCTCCTCGGCCTGCGCAACATCCTGCGGAGAAACAACCTCTACGACACCGGCGCCCAGCCGGCTGTGGGCCTGACTCCCCTCGGCGCCCTGGAGGCCCGGCACCTCACCGAACGCACCAGCGACGGCACGTACAACGACCTCGACGACCCGCGGATGGGCATGGCCGGATCCCGCTTCGGCCGCAACATCCCGCCGGAGCGGACTTTCCCCGAACGGGAGCCGGACATCATGTCCCCCAGCCCGCGTGAGGTGAGCCGCGCGCTGCTCACCCGGCGGGAGTTCATCCCGGCCGAGTCGGTCAACACCCTTGCCGCGTCATGGCTCCAGTTCATGATCCGCGACTGGTTCAGTCACGGTCCGGGAACCATGGAGCAGCCGTGGCACATCGAACTGGTCCCGGACGACCCCTGGCCGGCCCCGCCGATGCTCGTCGCGCGCACCCTTCGCGACCCGACCAGGCCCGACGACGACACCCGTCCGCCCACCTTCATCAACGAGAACTCCCACTGGTGGGACGCATCGCAGCTCTACGGCAACGACCTGGAGACGCAGCGGAAGCTGCGCACCGGAGAGAACGGCCGGCTGCGGTTGCCGGACAACGGCTCGCTCTTCCCCGACGAACCCGACCTGGACGAGGCCAACAAGCCGGGTTTCTGGCTGGGCCTGGCCATGATGCACATCGTGTTCATCCTCGAGCACAACGCCATTTGCGACCGACTGCGCGGCGAGTACCCCGATTGGCCGGACGAGCAGCTGTTCCAACGTGCGCGGCTGATCAACGCGGCACTCATCGCGAAGATCCACACCGTGGAATGGACCCCCGCGGTCATCAGCCATCCGACGACGATCGCGGCACTGCGCGCCAACTGGTTCGGCATACTCGGCGAACGGGTGCACAGGCTGCTCGGCCGGATCAGCGGCAGCGAAGTCCTCAGCGGCATCGTCGGCGGCAGGACGGATCACTTCGGCGTCCCCTACGCGCTCACCGAGGAATTCACGGCCGTCTACCGGATGCACCCACTGATCCCGGACGACTGGAGCTTCCGCTCCGCCGCCGACGACTCGGTGCTGCAGGAAGCGACCTTCCGGGAGCTGGCGGGCCCGCACGCCTACGAGCTGCTCACCAAGCACTCGCTGACCGATCTGCTGTACTCGTTCGGCACCTCGCATCCCGGACTGGTCACCCTGCACAACTTCCCCAAGTTCCTTCAGGAGTACGTGCGGCCGGACGGAAAGCTGGTGGACCTGGCGGCCATCGACATCCTGCGCATCCGCGAAGTGGGTGTGCCGCGGTACAACGAGTTCCGGCGCCTGCTGCGCCTCACGCCGGCCAAGGACTTCGCGTCACTGACCGACGACCCCGAATGGGCCGAGGAACTGCGCCAGACCTACGGCGATGACATCGAACGCGTCGACCTCATGACCGGCATGTTCGCCGAACCCAGGCCGAAAGGCTTCGCCTTCAGCGACACCGCCTTCCGGATCTTCATCCTGATGGCCTCCCGCCGCCTCAACAGCGACCGCTTCCTCACCCGCGACTACACCCCCCAGGTGTACACGCAGACCGGACTGGACTGGATCGAGCGGAACTCCATGGCCACCGTGCTGCTGCGGCACTTCCCTGAGCTGCGCCCGTCGATGCGGGCGGTGACCAACGCCTTCGCGCCCTGGGAACCGGCCGCGACATGACGGGATCACCGGCACCTCACCCACTGATCCCGTCCTCGGCGAGTACGCGTGCGAGGTTGCGCTCGGCGAGCGCGGTGATGGTGACGAAGGGATTCACGCCGATCGAGCCGGGGATCAGCGAACCGTCCATGGCGTAGAGACCGCGGTGGCCGGGAAGCCGGCCGTACGCGTCGGTGGCCCGGCCCAGGACGCAGCCGCCGAGGGGGTGGTAGGTGAAGTCGTCGGCGAAGGGCCGGTTGCCTCCGAACAGGTCGTAGCGGTAGATCGTGCTGTTCGCCCGGTTGATGCGGTCGAAGAGGGACTTGGCGGCGTCGACGGACGGCTGGTTCTGGTCGCGGGTCCACCGGAGCTTCACCGCGTCGGTCGCCCGGTCGTAGGCGAAGCTGCCACGCTCGCGGTTCCGGGTGATGGCCAGGTAGAGGCTGATCCAGTGTTCCAGGCCCATCGGCAGCGGGGCGATCTCGGCGAACACGGGCGTGGTCGGGTGCGTCGAGTCGTCGATGGCCATGACGGGAATCGTGGCCTGGCACTCGCCGGTGGTGTCCCACAAGTGGTTCGCTCGCGCGGTCATGACGTTGCCGTTGGTGCCCCAGCCCAGGCCCACCTCGGCGGAGAGGTCGGGCAGCGCACCCGTCTCCCGGGCGCGCAGCAGGAGTTCCGTGGTGCCGAGGCTGCCCGCGCCGAGGAAGAGGTGACGGCAGCCGATCTCCCGCGTGGCGATGACCCGGCCGGTCTCGTCGATCCGGTCCACGGTGAGGACATAGCCGCCGTCCGGTTCCTGCCGGATCGCGCGGACGCGGTGGAGGGTCTCGATGGTGACCTGGCCGGTGCCGAGGGCCGCGGCCAGGTAAGTGCGGTCCAGGCTCCGCTTGCCGTGGTTGTTGCCGTAGATCACCTCACCGGCAAGCGCCGACTTGGTGACCTCCCCCACTTCTTCGCGCCGCATGTACGAGAAGTCGTAGACGCCCGGCACGAAGGTCGTGCGCAGGCCGGCCCGGTGGGCGTGGGTGCGGGAGACCCGGGCGAACCGGTACCACTTGGTGCTCTCGAACCAGTCCGGGGCAACGGTGTTGACGCCCAGCATCCGGTGGGCGAGCGGGAAGTACCGGTCGTACATCTCGGCCGCGTCGACCTGCGGAAGAACCTGGGAGAAGTACGCGCGGGCCGGGGTGACGGCCATGCCGCCGTTGACCAGCGATCCGCCGCCGACGCCGCGTCCGACGTACACGGACATGGCGTCGAAGCGGACCCGGTCGAGGACCCCGGGGTACGGGGTGATGTCGCGGTTGACGACGTCCAGCCACAGGAATGTCGCAAGCGGTGCCTCTGTCCGGGTCCGGAACCACATGGACCGGCGGTCGGGGACACGCATGGGGCAGAACACCTTGCCGTCCTCGGCGGGCTGGCTCCACAGCCGGCCCCTCTCCAGGACGAGGGTCCGCACCCCCGCCTCCCCCAGCCGGAGTGCGGCCACGGCCGCGCCGTAGCCGGAGCCGACGACAACGGCCGGTGCGTAGTCCTCGGCGCTCCCGGTCGCCGCCCCGGCCGGCGTCAGGCCGATCCGAGTCAGCCCGAGCACGGCCGCGGCCTGCAGGGCTGCGATGCCCACCAACTGACGCCGCGTCAGATTCGAAGTCATGTGCGCATCATGTGCGGAGCATTTCGCTCCGCCTAGAGTCCGCGCACACCTTTCTCGACCCGGTCTGCACCGAAGGCATCGTCGCGGATCGCTTCAGCCGGTGCCGCGGTCGGTGGAGTCCGGCCGTCGCTCGGGTCCGGCCATGGTGGCGATGTCCTTCACGAGTGCCTGGTAGGCGGCTGCCCGCTCTCGTGCCGATACGGAGCAGTCGCGAGTGGTGGCACGGTGGGCGTCGGCTTCCTTCTGCACGGTCATATGAGCCCGCAGCCGTGCCTGATGCTCGTCGTCCCAGTCGCGGAGAGCCGACGGTGTGCGGCCCTGGTAGCCGTGGTCGGCGTACCGGTACACCGCGACGTACAGGCACACGAAGAAGACGGTCGTCAGGATCTGGCCGACGTCGTGCAGCAGTACCCCGGCGACCAGGACGGCGCCGAACACGAAGCCCGCCTTCTGCAGGCTTCCTGGGATACTCGCGCGGTCGGCCGGGAGCCACCTGCGCGGGTGCCGGAGGGGAGGTCGATAGGCCGCACCCAGCCGTACGGCTCTCGGCAACCGGGCGACGTAGGCCGACAGGGCCAGCCAGGGCAGGTGCCAGGAGATCGTTCCGGCCAGGGACGGCCAGGTCCAGCCCCACACGAGCCAGGCCGCCGGGACCATCACCACGCCCCAGGCCCCCAGCCACAGCGTCACGCGGACGGCTGCCCCCCACCGGGCGGCGGGTGTGCACCGAGCGACCTCGTAGGCGGCCCACTGACGCTCATGCTCGGCATGGGCTGCCGCAAGCGCGCGGACTTCCTCCGTACGTGCCGCCAGTTCGGCCTGCCGCTCCGCGTCGTCCGCCGCCTTCTGCGCCAGCCGCTCCGCATCGAGCGCGGCGTACGCGGCGAAGTCGGTGCGGACGAGCCGTCCGATGGGAGAGTCCGGATCGCCGCCCTGCTCGCACAAGCGGTCGTACCAACGGACTCTTCCGGCGGCGGGCGGCGTCAGCCTCCCGAAGGCGGTGCGGATCCACTCCCCGGCACGGGGATCTGGGAGGAGCGTGGCCAGCAGCACACCGCGCGCGTCGCCGTCGGCCCACTCCCGGGCCGGGCCCGGCAGGTCGACCGATCCGGCCACCTGTCGCCAGGACTCCCAGACGTCGTCCCATGCCTCCTGTCTCCCGCGCAGGCCGCGCAGTTCGGTGAAGACGGCCAGTGCGTCCAGCAACCCGCCCGCACACAGGTCCCGGTAGACGCCCGCCGCCGGACCGTCGGCGTCCAGGCGGCCTTGCAAGCACGCCGTGGTCAGCGATTCCAGGGTCACACGTGTGCCCTTCCAGACCGCCTCGCCGTCCGGATCGAGCCAGCACAGCAGGCGCAGGACCTTCAGATCGGGCGTCACCTCCGGATTCGTCAGCCAGCGGTCGATCAGCTCGCGCCGGCCTTCGACGTCCTCGGTGAAGGGGTCGTCGAACTGCTGCAGCCACGCCAGCAGGTCGCGAAGGCCGTCGGTGGGCTCGGACGGTGTGCCCATGCGGTCGAAGAACTGCTGCCGGGCGGTTGCCCAGTGCGCGCGGATGGTCGCCGCCAGATCCCGCGGTGCCGAGTGCAGCGCACCAGCCAGGGCGAGCGGCTTCCTCCTCCGCGTGGCCGATGAGAGTTCGGTGACGGACGGCGCGATCCCGGCATGGCGGGTGAAGACGTCGACGAAGGACACGTCGTCGAGCAGGGTCCTGCCCTTGACCGCTTCCAGCCGCTGGTGTCTCCAGTTGCGGGGGGCTTCCGCCACCACTCCCAGCAGCAGCCCTTCGGCGAAGAGCGCAGCCCCCGACATGCCCTCCCACGGTGAGTTGCCGCTCGCCAGTTCCGGCGAGACGTCCTTGACGTCCAGGACGTACCTGTTGCGGACGATGCCCGAGCCGGGGCGCAGCGCGCACTCGATGTGCTCGATGTCCACCCCGCGTGTCCTGTCGTGCTGGGCACGGGGGAAGCCCATGGCCTGGCAGCCGCCGAGGGGGGAGTCGTCCATCAGCCTCGCCCAGCGCACCGGGGACAACCGCGCGGCGGTCTCCGGCCGGACGAGGTCCTGGGCGGAGAGGAGCAGGGCGGCATCGCACGTCCCCTCTCCCCTCCACACCACCCGGGCGCTGTGGCTGCCCGTTCCGCCCACCACCGTCACCCGTGCCTCGGGCTCGTCCCTGACGACGTGGGCCGCGGTGAGGAGCAGGCGCGGAGTCAGCAGATAGCCGCTGCCCCTGCTGCCGGTGATCTGCACGGCGGCGACGCGGTGGTGCTCGGGGCCCACCGGCCGACCGGCGCGTAAGGTGCCGCTCACAACGTGCCGGCACCGGCGAGACCGGACACGTCACCCTCATCGTCGTCGGCGATGAGCACAGGCTCTCCGCTGGCCTGGACGGGCTCAAGAGTGAGCGACACGCGGTGCGTGCGCGTCCGGCTCATGCCGGCATCGGTCTCCCCGGAGACGACGAACGCGCGAATGCCGCCCCGCGCACGGGCGTCCTTCCGCAGCTCGACGGTGAACTCCAGCGCGATCGGTCCCACCTTGAAAGCGATGTCGCTCCCGGCGCCCTGAGCGGCGGCGCTCAGCAACTCGTCACGTACCGCCTGCACCGCCTCGGCGAGTTCCATGTCCCCGGACCCCAACACATCCCCCTCGTACTGTCGTTCGTCTCGAAAATATGCTGACTCAGAGTAAAGCAAGGGCAACGGCCGGGCAGCGGGGCGAGGCGAGGCTCGCGCATCTCGCCGCACCTGACCGGGGCACATCAACCGGTTCGGCGAGTACAGCACGCACGAGCTGGGCATCCAGCCGGAGGCTTGGGCCCGCCAGGCCGGCCACGTCGGTCTGCAGGTCTCCGCTCGTTCGCCCAGGGGCGGAGGCTGATCGGGCTGCTGTTGCGGTGCGCCGGGCGGGGTCAGGGGGGTGCGAGGGTGTCGAGCCGGGCTGCGAGGTCGGGGTGGGCGGCGGCCAGGTGGGGGCGGGTGGCGGCCAGGGGGGCGATGAGGCGTGCGGGGTCGTCGTGGGCGAGGGCCGCGTGGAGCTCGCTGAGCGGGCGGCGGGCGGCGGGGGAAAGGTCGGAGAGTGCGGTGATCTGCCCGGCGAGGCGGCGCAGGTCTGCCGCGTTGTCGCGGGCCCAGGCGGCAGCGGTGCGGTCGGCGGCCCGGGCCTGACGGGTGGCCTGGACACGCTGCTCGCCGGTGGTGCCGGCCGCGCCGGGGCGGCCGCGCAGATAGCGGCGCTCGGCGGCCTGGCGGCTGGCGACACCGAGAGGGTGGGCGAGGTCGGCCCAGCTGGCGCCCGCGTCGCGGGCAGTTTCGATCAGGCCGGTCTCCCACCCGGCGAGCTGCTCGCGTACCTGCCGCAGCAGCGACAAGGAGGCCAGGGCCTGTTCCGGGCCCGGCCCGAGGGCGTCGGGGGCGTTTGGGGTCTCGTGCTGGGCGGTGCGCAGGGCGTCGTCGATGGCGTGCAGGGCCGCCGCGGCGGCGAGGAACGACGCCGGGCCGTGGGCGTCGGTGCTGGGCGAGGACGGCTGGTCGGCCGGGGTCACGGGCACCTCCCTCGGGTTGTCATCAGGAAGACGACATCGTGTTTGTCATCCATTGGATGACATGTTACAACGGTGTCAGTGAGGCGCATTGGCAGTAACTGCCTGAACCTGCTGGAGGTGTATTCACGATGTTGATGCGCACTGACCCCTTCCGTGAGCTGGACCGGCTGGCGCAGCAGCTGATGGGCCCGGGTACCTGGTCGAGGCCGTCGGCGATGCCGATGGACGCCTACCGCGAGGGCGACGAGTACGTGGTGGCCTTCGACCTCCCCGGTGTCACCGCGGACGCGATCGACATCGACGTCGAGCGGAACATGCTCACCGTCAAGGCCGAGCGCAGGCCGGTCGCGAAGGCCGACGACGTGCAGATGGAGCTGTCCGAGCGGCCGCTGGGCGTCTTCTCCCGCCAGATCGTGCTCGCCGACACCCTCGACACCGAGCACATCCAGGCCGACTACGACGCGGGCGTGCTCACCCTGCGCATCCCGATCGCCGAGCGCGCCAAGCCCCGCAAGATCTCCATCGGCGTCGAATCCGGCCACAAGCAGATCTCCGGCTGACACCGGCCGGACAGGTGCGGAGGACGGGCACCTGATCTCCCCCCTCACCCCGCCCTCCGCACCCCCGTGGGCAGTTTCGAAGAAGTAAGGGGTGGCGGCCGAGATGACTCTGCGACGCGAGGCGTTCCTCGACCACGTGAAGGAACGCGGCGAGTACGGCACTACTGAGGAAGCCGAGCGCGCGGCCCGTGTAGTGCTCGCCCTGCTCGGCGCGCACCTGGTCGGCGAGGTCCGCGCCCAGCTCGCGGCCCGCCTGCCGGAGGATTTCGCCCTGATCCTGCTCAACCCGCTCCAGAGCGCCGAACCGCTCTCACCGGAGCGGTTCGTGCGGGCGACCGCGGCCTGGATCGAGGGCGCCACCGAGCAGACCGCGACCTGGGACGTCAGTGCCGTGCTGTCCACGGTCGCCGACACGGCCGGCGACGACCTGCTGGGGCAGCTCCTGCTCCAACTCCCCGCCGGCTACGACCTCCTCTTCGGCCGCCCCCAGCCCACCTGACCACCAGTGCCGCACCGGCACCACTCCACCCTGACTCCCATGAAAGGCATGCACTGCAGTGATCACCGACGTGCGCGGACCGCTTGAGCACCAGCAGCCGTACTCGACGGCGTACGAGCAGATGCTGGAGAAGGTCCGCTACGAAGGCGCCTACCCCACTCGCGAGAAGGCCGACGAAGCCGTCCGCCTGGTCCTTTCGGGGCTGGGACGCCAGCTGACCGGCGACGAACGCGTCGATCTCGCCGCCCGCCTGCCCCTGGAGGCCGCACGCATGCTGACCGCGCAGGTCCCCGACACCCAGCTCCTGACCGGATGGGCCTTCGTCAAGGACCTCGCTGCCCGTTCCGGCGCCTCCCTGGCCACCACCCGCTGGGACACCGGCTCCGTCTTCGCAGCCGTCGCCGCCCATGCCGGTCCCGACCTCATCACCCGCATCCTCCACCAGCTCCCCACCGGCTACGCGCTGTTGTTCGGCCGCGCCGAACTCACCCCAGCCGCGTAAACGGGCACGCGCGCGGGCCCCCGGATCGTGATCGGGGGCCCGCGCGGTCGCTACCTCTGCCCGCTGTTCACGCCCGGCGCAGTGCGGAGCGGCCCGCGAAGCGTGCCGAGTCGCCCAACTCCTCCTCGATCCGGATCAGTTGGTTGTACTTCGCCGTGCGGTCGGAGCGGGAGAGCGAGCCGGTCTTGATCTGACCGCAGCCGGTCGCCACCGCCAGGTCCGCGATGGTGGTGTCCTCCGTCTCGCCCGAGCGGTGCGACATGACCGCCGTCCAGCCCGCCTGGTGGGCCGTGGCCACCGCGGCCAGCGCCTCGGTCAGGGTCCCGATCTGATTGACCTTGACCAGGACCGAGTTGCCGACGCCGGTGCGGATGCCCTCGCGCAGCAGCGTCTCGTTGGTGCAGAACACGTCGTCGCCGGTGAGCTGGCAGCGGTCGCCGACGCGGGCGGTCAGCTCGCGCCAGCCGTCCAGGTCGTTCTCCGCCATCGGGTCCTCGATGGAGACGACCGGGTAGGCGTCGATGAGCTTGGCCAGGTAGTCGGCGTGCTCGGAGGGGGTACGGCGCACCCCCTCGCCGGCGTAGTCGTACACCCCGTCGCGGAAGAACTCCGACGACGCCGGGTCCATGACCAGGCCGATGTCCGTTCCGGGGCGGTAGCCGGTGCGCTCGATGGCGGTCATCACGAAGTCGAGCGCCTCCTCGGCGGTACGCAGCGCGGGCGCGAAGCCACCCTCGTCGCCGACGCCCGTGGAGTGCCCGGCGGCCAGCAGATCGCGGCGCAGGGTGTGGAAGACCTCGCTGCCCATGCGGACGGCTTCGGCGAAGGCGTCCGCACCCACGGGCGCGATCATGAACTCCTGGAAGTCCAGCGGATTGTCGGCGTGGGCGCCGCCGTTGACGATGTTCATCATCGGCAGCGGCAGGAGGTGCGCGTCGGCGCCGCCGAGGTAGCGGTAGAGGGGCTGGCGGTGGGCCGCCGCGGCGGCCTTGGCGGCGGCGAGGGAGACGCCGAGGATCGCGTTGGCGCCGAGCCGGGACTTCGTGGCGGTGCCGTCGAGGGCGACCAGCGCGGCATCGAGACCCGCCTGGTCCGCCGCGTCCCGGCCGCGCATGGACGCCGCGATCTCCCCGTCGACGTGGGCGACCGCGCGGTCGACGCCCTTGCCGTGCCAGCGCGCGGAGTCTCCGTCGCGCAGTTCCACGGCCTCCCGGGCGCCGGTGGAGGCGCCGGAGGGGACGGCCGCGCGCCCCAGGGATCCGTCCGCCAGGACGACGTCGACCTCGACCGTGGGGTTGCCCCGGCTGTCGATGATCCGGCGGGCGGTGACGGTCTCGATGGTGGCGTCGACGGTTCCGACTGCCTTTGTGGACATGGGAGTTCCTTCCCGTTGTCGTGTGCCGTGGCCCCGGCTGCGACAACGCTGGCGCTGAGCCCGACAACCCAAACCCTACAGCAATGCTGCTCAGTTTTGCTGACCAGTTTTGCTGTACAGGATTACTGCGCAGCATTGCTGTGCAGGTCAGGTGCACAGCTTTGCTGGCCAACGGGGTAAAGTGCCCTATGCCCACCCCGGAAGCCGCCGCCATCGCCGTCGAACTGCGCACCGCGATGGGCAAGCTCACCCGACGCGTCAAAGACGAGGACCGCATCCCGCTGGGCCAGGCCGCCGTGCTCGGCGCACTCGACCGCAACGGCGCCATGACCACCAGCGACCTCGCCGCCGATCAGCGCGTACGCCCCCAGTCGATGGCCCGGTCGGTGGGGCTGCTCATGGAACAGAACCTGATCACGCGCCGGGCACACCCCACGGACGGCCGCAAGTCGCTGGTCGAGCTGTCGGAGGCGGGGCGCGCCGCGCTCGAAGCGGAGCGCGGCCGCAGGGCCGGTTGGCTCGCGCAGGCCATCGAGGCCGAACTCACGGATGAGGAGCGGGCATTGCTGGCACGGAGCGCCGCCCTGCTGGAGCGGCTCGCCACACGCTAGCGTCCCGTCAGCCGGCGGCCGGCCACCCGCCGAGCCCCGCCGAGCCCCGCCGAGCCCCGACGGAGAAGGCGTCCGGCCTGGTCCCGTTTCTACGGGATGGCGTGCGGGATCTACCGACCGGATTCGGCCATCACTTCACCGTCGCACATTCTTCCGGTCGCCATTCTCTGGGCGTTCGGAGAATATCGCGGACCCTGATGGATACGAGGGTTCTGCTGGTGACGGGAGAGTCCAGTGGATAAGCTATCGCGCGCTGTCGCGATGGTGGTCGGTGAGGTCCGGGGTGGGGGCGAAGGCACCGTGATTGAGCTGCAAAAACACGCAACCCAGAGCGGTCTCATCCGAGGTCGCGAACGTGTGTTTGCTTTTCCTGGCCCGCGGCTCTTACGGCTCACCCGCAATATCCTCAAATGATCACCATGAAAGCGGTCCACGCAACAGCAGTGGGCCCTTTTTTCTTCCGTGACGTTCGCGACCGGAGTCCGCGCCTGGGGTCACGAAGTGGACGCGTAGCAAGAAGTGGGCGCTTCGTTTTCACGACGAGAGAAGTGTGGAGTGTGATGCCATGAACCGACTCGGCAGAGACTCGCGCCGGTTACCCTGGAGGCTTGTGGAGCCGCCGGCTCGCATCGCGTTATCTGTTCTTTTGCTGGCAGGCGGCGCCGTGGGAGCGACGGCTGGACCGGCCACCGCTTCGACCACCGACGGCACGCTGACGGTTGAGGTGCTGCGCGACTTCTTCGGCACCGGCGTGATCAACGCGACGATGGACGTGCCGCAGCGGGGCATGAAGGTGGAGATCTCCGACCCCGCCGGGCACGTTGTCAGCGGAGTCACGGATGCCACCGGAAAGGTCGTGGTGTCGCGGTCGACCGTGCTGAGCGGCGGCCGGTACCGCGTCGACGTCAGCGTCCCGGCGCCGTACAGCGACTATCTGCGGGCGGCGCCCGCGTCGACGGCGGAGAACCACTTCGACAGCTTCACGTCGTTCGTCGATGTGTCGGGCGGAAAGAACGCCTCGGTGGTGACGGCGGTGTGGGATCCGGCCGACTACGCGCTGCCGGACTCGCGGTACTTCGTTCCGATCCACAACGGCGCCAACGGGACCGACAACCGGGCGTTGGTGGCGTTCGGGACGAAGACCCGGGGCACGTGTCCCTCCGATGTGGCGTGCCCGACCACGCTGGCCACGCAGGCCCAGGTGGGCACGACGTTCGGGTTGGCGTACGACACGTACCGGACCCGGCTGTTCCAGAGCGCGTTCGCCCGCCGGTACGCCCCGTACGGGCCGCAAGGCGGGGGCGCGATCTACACGGTGCCGGTCAACGGCTCGGGTGCGCCGGAGCTGTTCGCGCGGGTGCCGGATGCCGCGGTGACGCGGCACGACACCGCCAACATGATCAAGGATCCCGGGTTCACCGACGCACCGGGCAAGGAGAGCATCGGTGGCCTGGCCCTGTCGGAGGACGGCTCCACGCTGTACGCGGTGAACCTGCGAAGCCGCAGCCTGGTGGGCTTCGACGCGACAGGGGACACCGCCGCGGCGCCCAAGTCGACGGTCCCGATCCCGGACCCGGGGTGCGCGAGTCCCGACGACTGGCGGCCGTTCGGTCTCCAGGCCCACAACAACACGCTGTACGTCGGCGGCGTGTGCAGCGCGGAGAGCACGCAGCGGCGCGCGGACCTGAAGGCCTTCGTCTCCACATACGACGGCAAGCGGTTCACCACGGTGCTGAGCCACCCCCTCACGGACAAACGCGGCACCGTCTTCGGTTCCGGCGACAAGGCCACCCACTGGAATCCGTGGAACACCAGCCTGGACACGTGGGACGACCGGAAGGCGGGCAACGTCTTCATCGATCCGCAGCCGGAGCTGTCCTCCCTCGCCTTCGCCCGCGACGGCTCGATGGTCCTCGGATTCCGCGACCGGTTCATGGACGTGCTCAGTTGGGGAGGGCTGGATCCCCGCCCGGGGAACAACACGGCGGAAAACGGCATGTCCGGTGGTGACATCACCATGGTCTGCGCCACTCCCGCCGGTGAATACCAGTGGGAAGGCACCGGGAGCTGCCCCAACCACGCCGCCCCCGCCAACAATGGCGGCCAGGCCGCCGATGTCGTCGAATACTTCCCGGGCGACTTCTACGCCAACGCGCACCAGGAGACCGCGCTGGGGTCGGTGGCCTATATCCCGCAGCAGCAGTGGGTCGTCAGCACGGAGTTCGACCCGGTCGTCGACGTCGCGACCTCAGGGACCGGGTACCACGACATCACGACCGGTCAGGGCCCGGGCAACAACCCGAAAGCCAACGGGTTCCAGTTCGTCAGCCGGGAACAAGGCGGGTTCGGCAAGGCCGGCGGGCTCGGTGACATCGCGTACGCGGCGGCGAACGCGCCGATCCAGATCGGCAACGTCGTGTGGTTCGACGGCGACCACAACGGGGTCCAGGACCCGGGTCACGTGCTGCTACCGGGGGCGACGATCAACCTGCTGGACGCGGACGGCAAACAGGTCGCCACGACCAGGACCGATGCCGCCGGTGAGTACTACTTCGGTGGGGTCGGCGCCGCGTACGAACTCACGCCCGGCGCGAAGTACACGGTGCAGTTCGACGTATGCACCGCGGACACCAGCCAGGTGCCCGAGAAGCCACCGGCGAGCGAGCTGAGGTTCACGCTCCCGCGGGCCGGTGCCAACCGTGCGCACGACTCCAATGTGACCCCGCCGACCACCGGACCGTTGTGCAACGGCTCCGCGCCCGTCACGGCGCCGCGCAAGCCGGGCGGGGTCGATCACACGATCGACGCCGGGGTGTACATCCCGAAGGAGACGCCGACCCCGACGCCGACACCGACTCCTACACCGACCCCGACTCCCACACCCACACCCACACCCACGCCGACGCCGCCCGCGGACTCCGCGGCGCCGTCGCCCGCGCCGTCTGCCAACCACCCGGCCCCGGCCGGTGGAGGCGGGGGTGGTTCGCTGGCGAACACCGGTACTCCCGGACTGACGGAGATGATCGGCATCGCTGGTCTGCTGGTGAGTGCGGGCCTGGTCATCGCGTTCGTGACCCGGAATCGTCGCGCCCGGCAACACTGAACGCACCGCACAACGGTGATCCGCCCGCCCGCGATCCGCATGGCGCGGACGGGCGGATCACGTCTCGGCCGGTCCACGAGGACCGGCCTTGGCGCCGTCTGCCACCGGACCGCCGAGTGCCGCCACAAGCCCGCGGCGGCCGGACGGTGTGGTGATCGAAAGGATGAACCGGAGAGTGTCACCGTCGAACCGCGTGCGGAGCGTGAGAATCCGGCAAGCCCCACCGCGTCGTCCGACTGAGCGGCGTCGATGGCCGCGATCGCGCCGGGCCGCGGCCGTCATCGGCATCGCGGCCGTCGCGGTGGCCGCGGTGGCCGCGTTCCTGGTCGCCGACGGCGGCTCCGGCGCCGGCGGTCCGCGCCCGCTGACGACGGATGAGGCGAGCCGGTTGGCGATCACGCGATTCCGTAACTACCAGGCGCAGGGCCGCGCGGTGACGATCACCGTGCCGGGCGCTGCCGGCGGGCTGACCGTCACCGGGTCCGTCGATTATCGGCGCAAGGTCGGTTACGGCGTGGTGCACGGCACCGGGCGCGTCAAGTCCAGCGACGGGCTGATCCAGTGGACGCCCACCTCGGTGCACGTCCGCCCGATGACGGACGCCCCGGCGCACGCACCCGCGTCGCCGCCCCGTTCGGGCTGGTACGACCGCCCGCCGCTGTCGTCCGGCAGCGCGCTGGACACCTCCCTGTCCATCGCGCTCGGTCTCGGTGGCGACCGGCCGGACAACGCCGAACTGCTGCCGCAGAACGGCGCCGCCTGGCGGGGGCGGGAGCAGCTGGACGGGCGCTGGGTGGACGTCATGACCGGGCCGTCCTCCCCTGGCCGCTCCGGTACGGCGGGCAACGTGCGCTACTGGATCGGCGCCGACGGCACCATGTACCGGGTCCGCGTCAGCGTGGGTTCGCAGCCGGAGCCGGTAGTCATCGATTTCGACACCCACAAGTACGTGCCGGTCAGGCCGGTACCCAGAACCACCTCGACCCGGTAGCCGCTGTTCAGGACGTCCGTACTCGGGGTCCCGCCGGTATCGCTCCGGGATTGAACGCCAAGGGGGCCCGGTCAAGGTAAGCCGGAAAGGTGCAGCGGGATGATCTTGAGACTCCAGGATGGCAGGCGGGAGCGGTAGCGGCTCTCATAAACGGTCCTTTGCCGGAGCAAGATCGACAACAGGCCGCCGGGTGCCCGTTGATCTTGATTCGGTTCTCAGAACCTGTTCTCACTCAAAAGCGGGTTACACCCCCTTCTGGGACTTGCATTGTGCGAAAACCCGGGCCCATGACGGGCCCTCAGCAGCCTTCCCCTACGGCCGGTCGGACGCCGACGACGTCGAACAGCACGCCTGTCCGAAGTGTGACGCACAGCCCGGCTCGCCGTGCCGCTCGCGCGGCGGCGCGGTCGCCTCCCCCTACCACACCCGCCATGCCCGACGGCGATCGGGACAGCCTTGTGCTGGTAGCGGTAGACCATGGCACTGAGCGTGCCACGACAGAGCAAGGAAGACCGTGCATGCGCGCTGGAGGGGCTGTCCCGGGTTGATTGCGCCGGCCTGGTCAGACCAAGGCTCAAGATCAACTACTGGCGGCTTTTGGGCTCACCTCGGCGATACCCCGATGACGTACGCCCCAAGTCTGCTTCGTGCGCCCCTCCGTCGCACGTGTGCCCCGGAGGGGACGGTGGGGATTCGGTATGTATGCGGAGGAGTTCCGCCCCTCCTGCGAGGAAGGCCCGAAGGGGCCAAGGGCAGGATTCGCTTGGTGTGGGGGTGCCTTCTCACCGTCCCGCCCGGCTTGGACAGAGCAGGTGTTCCGTGACAAGTGACGACAAGCAATGTGGCAAGTGACGAAAGCAAAGGGGCATCACATATGCCGACTCACATCCTTGCTGGTCTGGGAACTGCTAGCTCCAGCTACAGTCCGCCCATCACCCAGAGCGCACAGACGGTCACTGTGCACAGCGCTACGACATTTGTGCCGCCTGTGCCCTGTGCCGATGCCCCTACTAGGCTACTGATGTCCTCTCGGGTCGACGGCACCTTTGTGACTCAGTGCCTGGGCACCGTCACCGAGCCGAACCACCATGGCACGCTCAAGTGGTCGGACGGCACCACCAGCGCGTTCAACGTGAACACGTTCACTGCCGAACGCGTGGAAGGCCACATTGTCGGACATGCCGAGGGCACCATCATCAATGGGCACTACTCGGGTGCCACCATCAATCTTCTGCCTCTCCGGCTGGCAAACCAGACCGCAGCCTGCCTGGCCGGTAGCAGTGTTTCTGGCGGCACTGGTGCAGAAGTGGTCGTCGTGACACTGCCCTGAGCCTGGATCAACCGGTCCGTAACGGGGGCGCCGGTCTTCTCCCGTCTCGCGCGTCGGCGGAGCCGGGGCGCGCAGCAATGAAGAGATGGTGCATGTGAGCGACGCGACAGCAGGTGCCTTGCGGGACCTGAAACCGTCGGTGGGGCGTCTGCTCGACCGGCATCTGGCGGTGGCCCGTGAGTGGTTCCCCCATCAGTGCGTGCCGTGGGGCGGAGCACGGGACTTCGACGGCCCGCTGGACGGTACGGGCTGGAGTGCGCGGCAGTCGGCGCTGCCGCAGGCGGTGCAGGGCGCCCTGCTTGTCAACTTGCTCACCGAGGACCATCTGCCCAGTTATCACTTCGAGATCGCGGCCCGCTTCGGCAGGGACGAGGCCTGGGGTGCTTGGGTGCACCGATGGGCGGCGGAGGAGGATCGCCACGCATGTCTCATACAGGACTACGTCCACGCCCGTCGTGCGATGGACCCGGTGGCCCTTGAGGAGCTGGTTGCGGCATGCGGGCGCCGGGTACCGCAGCGACCTGCCGACCGTCCTGCATGCGCTGGAGTACGTGACGGTGCAGGAGCTGGCGACCTGCCAGGCGCACCGCAACGTGGGCGTCATGTGCGGTGCCCTGGTGGGTGAACAGCTGTTGGCGTGTATCGCCGCAGACGAGAGCTTGCACATGCTCTTCTGCCGGGATCTGTACGCCGACGCCCTCCGCGTGTTCCCGGGCGACGCGCTGACGGCTCTGACCGACGTGATCTGCGACTTCAGGATGTCGGGCACGACGACTCCCGGTTTCCGCGCCCGCGCTCTGCGGGTCGCGGCCGCCGGCATCTTCGACCTCGATGTCCACCACCAGCACGTCGTGCGGCCCCTTTTGCGCGCCGTGGGAGTGATGAGTGGCCCGGCTGGCGAGCAGGCCCAGGAGCGACTGGGGCAGCACCTGGAGTCGCTGCGGGCGCAGGCGTCCCGCGCGCGAGAACTGTACGAGCGGATGAACGCCGGTGACGGTCCAGGGCGTTCCCGCACCACAGCACAGGAGGTCACGGCATGACACAGGAAGCGGGACAGGACATCCAGCCGGTGCTGCCCGAGCGTCTGGTCACCCTGCTGACCAGTCATCTCGACGTCAAGGCGGACCCGCAGCAGCTGACGGCGGCGACGACATTCGAAAGCCTCGGGATGGACTCCTTGTCCTTGATGGAACTCGTGGTGGCGGCCGAGGAGGAGCTCGGGATCGTCCTGCCGGAGGACGCCGTGGAACTGTCCCCGATAGCCACGCTGGGCGAGGCCGCCCAGGTGTTCGAACGTGCGCGCTGAGGTCGCGGTCACCGGACTGGGTCTGGTGACTCCCGCGGGGCACAGCGCCGAGGACAACTGGGCGGCTCTGTGCCGGGGCCGCTCCCTGGCCGCCTCCGATCCGGAACTCGCCGGACTGCCCGTCGACTTCTCGTGCCAGGTACCCGGTTTCGACGCCGTCGCCGAACTGGGACGGTCTCTCGCCCGGCGGGTGGACCGGTTCATCCAGTTCGCCCTCGTCGCCGCCAGGCGAGCCGTCGCCGACGCCGCGCTCGAGCCCACGTCCTGGCCGGCCGAGCGGGTGGGCGTCGTGCTGGGCGTGGGCTCGAACTGCCTGAGTACCTACGTCACCGAGTTCGGCCACCTCGGCGCGGGCCGCCCCGAGCGGGTCTCACCGCTGGCGCTGCCGCGCAGTGTGCCGAACATGGCGGCCGGCGAGGTCGCGATCGACCTGGGCGCCCAAGGGCCGAACTTCACCACCTCCAGCGCCTGCGCGTCCGGCGCGACCGCGATCGGTGTCGCACGGGACCTGCTGCGGTCGGGCACCTGCGACATCGTCCTGGCAGGCGGCAGCGAATCCGGGCGCTCCCGCATGACGGCGACCTGCTTCACCCGGATGCGCGCGCTCTCCCGACAGCGGGAGCGGCCGGAGCTGGCCAGCCGGCCGTTCGACGCGGCGCGGGACGGCTTCGTCCTGGGCGAGGGCGCCGCCGTCCTCGTAATGGAACGCCTCACACAGGCAAAGGCCCGTGGCGTTCCGGCGCAGGCGCTGCTGCGCGGTTATGGAGCCGGTGCGGACGCCCGTCATCCGGTTGCCCCGGACCCGGCCGGTGCCGGAGCGGCCCGTGCGGTCCGCGCCGCGCTGGAGGACGGGGCCTGCGCTGCGCGTGACGTGGGTCTGGTCAACGCGCACGGTACGTCGACACCGTTGAACGATGCCGCCGAGGCCGCGGCCCTGACCCGGGCGTTCGGTGACGACGTGCCACCGGTGACCGCGTCCAAGGGCGTCATCGGTCACGCTCTTGGCGCGGCTGGAGCGATCCAGGCCGCGTACACCGTCCTCGCCCTGCGCCGCCGCCTCATCCCGCCGGTGGCGAACTTCCAGGGCCAGGACGGCGAGTACAAGCTGGACATCGTGGCCGGCCGCCCGCGCCCGGTCGACACAAAGACGGCTATCAGCTGTTCCTTTGGGTTCGGCGGGCAGAACGCCGTCCTGCTGTTCACGGCCCCCTGAGACGGACAGGATGCGAGTGCCAGCGTTGAGGCAGCTGCCCCCCACCGCTCCGGCTGCTGCTGGCACCCGGGCCTTCCACGACGTGGTGCGGGCCGTGCGGAACACGCCCGCACCCGGCACCGTGGTCGTGGGTGGCCGAGCCGCCGAAGTCACTGACACCGCTGACACCGTTGCGGGCGCCCTGCCGTGGTGCCTCACCGCGCTGGGTGTGGGACTCACGCTCCTGCTCGGCGCCTTCACCCACAGCGTGATCGCGCCGCTGAAGGCGCTGACGATCGTCGACGGCATCGGCCGCACCGGCAGACTGATGACGTCCGCCCCACCCGCCGTCGCGGTCTCCACGGCGGCCATGGGCACTTCGGACGTGGCCCTGCTCAAGCTCATCGGCATCGGCGTGGCGCTGGGCGGGGCCGTGGACGCCGTACTCGTACGCGGAGTGCTGGTGCCCGCCGTCATGACAGAAGCTGACCGCACACCCGGAAAAGAGCGGAGGGTAATCGATGGGGGAACCGACGCAAGACTCCACCACCCAGACCACGTACCGCCACGCACGAGCGCCGGAAGGCCCCTCGCCCGCTCCGCGGATCAGGGCGATCAGGACGGCGTTCCCGCCGTACCGCTACCCCCAGCACGAGATCATGGCCACGCTGGCGCGCACCACGCTCATGAACTCCGCGACCGGCGTCCTGATGCTGCGGAAGATCGAGGCCAACGCGGGCGTGGCCACGCGCCATCTGTCCCTGCCCCTGGGCAAGCTCGTCGAACTGGCCGATCGCGACGACTTCACACAGACCAACCAGGTATGGCTGCAAACCGCCCTGGATCTCGGCGAGCAGGCCCTGACCGGAGCCCTGAGCGAGGCCGGGGTACGTCCCGGGGACGTCGACGCGGTGATCAGCACCACCGTGACGGGGCTGGCCGTACCCTCGCTGGAAGCACGACTGGCCCAGCGAACGGGATTGCGGCCGGACATCAGACGCATCCCGCTGTTCGGCAACGGCTGCGCCGGGGGAGCCGCGGGTCTCGCCCTGCTCCGCGACTACCTGAGCGCGCACCCGGACCAGATCGCCGTCCTGCTGGCAGTGGAGCTCTGCTCCCTGGCCTACCAGCAGAAGGACGGATCGATGGCGAACATCGTCGCCGGCAGCCTGTTCGGCGACGGCGCGGCGGTCGTGGTGGCGGCGGGCGGCCACCGGGCAGGCGAGCGTCAGGGGCCACAACTAGTGGACAGCGCAAGCTGGTTGGTGCCTGACAGCGACGATGCGCTCGGCTGGGCGATCGGCTCCCACGGCTTCCGGATCCGTCTGGCGCCGGAGGTGCCCGCGCTCACCGAGGCACACCTGCCCCAAGCCGTGCACTCCTTCCTCTCCCGGCATGCGCTGACGACCGACCGGATCGGCAGCTGGATCATCCACGGCGGCGGGCCGAAGGTGCTCACCGCGGTGGAACGGGCTCTGAGCCTCGCGCCGGACGCCACCGTACTCACCCGCCGCTCCATGGCCGACCGGGGCAATCTCTCGTCCGTGTCAGTCCTCGATGTCCTGGACACCGCGATGGGAAGCCCGCCCCCGGCCGGCACTCATGGGCTCGTCGCAGCCATGGGCCCCGGATTCGCTGTCGAACTCGTTCTCGTCCGCTGGTGATCGGCTGCGGCTACTGGAAAAGAGATGCCATCATGACCGACGCGGGCTTCCCCCCTCCCCACCTGGGAGAATGCAAGCCATTGTCAAGACCTGTGGATCGTGTCTGCGAGGCGCAGTGACGGCATCTGAGCCCGTGCCACGCTCAGGGCGCTGGCGGTTCATCCGTTCCCACTTCCCCCGTCCGTTCTCGTGAGTCTGGTCTTCACCAGCGGGGACAGGCGTGAGCGGATCTCGGGGGAGATGGTCACGCCCCCGGCTTCCAGCTTCTTGACCGCCGCATCGGTGTAGAGCGTGTTCCACCACACGACGGCGTTGAGGGCGAGGCCGAGGGCGGCGAGCTGATCTTCCATGCCGTCGCGGTAGCTGTGGCGGAGCTCGCCGAGCCGTCCGAAGAAGATCCGCCGGCCCAGTGAGTGGCGGCCTTCACCGATGTTGAGCTGGACGCCGATCATGCGCCGGTATGCCTCGGAGTCGAGGAACTGGAGCAGGTGGAGGGTCTTGAAGATCCGCCCGTAGTGGGCGAACGCGTCCCCGAGGCCGGTCATGCGGTCGCCGCTGGCCATCATCATCCGCAGCAGGTCGTACGCCCGCACCTTCCCGGTCTGCAACGACCCGGCGACACGGAGCATGTCCTCCCAGTGCTGGCGGATCCGCTCGGCCTGCACCCGGTGCTAGGAGACCGGCTCCAGCGGGCCGTAGTTCGCGCTCATGTCGAAGCGCCACAGGCGGGCGTCGGAGATGTCGGCGATCCGCGGGGAGAACTGGTAGCCGCAGATCGCGAACAGCCCAAAGACCAGGTCGCTGTACGAGCCGGTGTCGGTGATGACGATCTCGGGCCGCTCGCGGACATCGAGGTTGAACACCGCGTCCAGGATCCCCAGGGAGTCGCGCAGGGTGCCCCCAGTCCACGGACGTCAGGCGCGAGCGGGTCAGAGCCTTGTCGCCGGGCTTGATGACCGGCTCCAGACCGATGTTGGTGGACTTGTGCACCAACAGGGCGGTCAGGGTGATGTCGAGGTCGTCCGGCCTGGCGACCTTACCGCTGATGTGCTCGAAGGCGTCCAGCATGCCGGTGTGGGCGTGGACCTCCAGCAGCAGCTCGGGATGGTCCACCTTCGGCAGCATCGCCTGCACGGTGTCGTGCACCATCTTGTATCCGGCGGGCTCGGGCTCGGCCTGAAGCCGGTCCAGACGGATCTTCCCGCCGACGATGTCCACGGCCGCGTTCCCCGGCAGCCCTTCGGCCACATGCCGGTACGTCTCATCCAGCAGCGCCCCAAGCTCGCCCAAGTGCTCGTCGGCGGTGTCATGATGGTCACCGCGCCCCTGAGCTTCACCACGGCCTTCCGTAGCTTCGGCATGCCCTTCAGCTGGGCCTTGCCCTCCTCGCGCTCCGCGCGGGCCGGCAGCTTGGTGGCCATCAGCAGCTCGAACAGCGTCAGCGCGTCATCGGCCGACGAGTTCTCCAGATGCCGCACCGTCGTCAGCAGCGTCGCGGTCCGCCGCGGCTCCGCGAGCCGGCGCAGCGTCGGCGCGTGCGTGGAAAGCCCGTACCGGGGCAGCCCCGCCTGCTTCACCGGCGGCACCCGCCACAGATCCAGCTTCCGCGCCTCCATCGCGCGGAAGTCCCGGGCCCGCTCCAGCGCGGCCTTCTGGCCCCGTCCCGAGATGTCCCTCGGCGCCTTCCTCCACCGCTCCAGCACAGACACCGACGAGCCCTCCGGCACCGTCAGCAACCCCAGCAGCTCACGGCAGAACTCCGGTGCCACTGGCGCGTCCGCCACCGAGTAGATCAGCGCCTGCTCACCCCGCCGCACCTCCGCGACCAGGTAGGCCAGCGGCGTCATCCCCGGCAGCAGCACCCGGTTGCGCAGCAGCCATGTCACCGCACGGTCCAACAGCGCCCGCGGCCCCTCCGTCGACACCCACACCCGCCCCGCGATGTACTCCCGCAGCGTCAGGTCGCCCTCCTCGAAGTCCCGCAGCTTCAGCAGCTTCCGGATCTCCCGCGCGTGCTCGTTTTGCGTCGGCAACCGCTCCGGATACAGCTTCAGGCACGACGGATCGTCGATCCCCAACTGCTCCGCGACGAAGTCCGCCACCGACGTCGGCACTGCGGCCGGCTCGGAAAGGAACGTGCCCAGCATCCGCACCGTCCCCCACTGCACACCCCAGCCCAGCCGGTTATGGAAACGGCGCTTCGACCGGGCCGTCTCCAACGCCTCGGTGTCCAGCCTGTAGAAGGACCCCCGCTCCTGAACCGACGGCTCACCCGCGAACCGCCCGTACCAGGCGGCCTGATCATCCGATAGGCACTCAACTGACACGGCCTGTCAACCTGCGGCCATAGGCAGACGGAGCGACCACGAGGCCGTCAGTGATCAAATCGATACTCGGCGTTGGCCAGAGCCCTTAGCGTTCAATCCTGGAGCAATACCGGCGGGACCCCTACTCGCGCGTTCGCGGCGAGCAGGGACGCCGGGGGCAGCCGGATGCCCTCGGTCTTCGGCAGGGCCGGGACGGGCGGGACGACGGTGGCGCCCGCGGTGGCGGCGTCGGGGAACTGCGGCTGCGGAGCAGGCGCCGCGACCTCGGTGAACGGGATGCCACCGGGTGCCGTCGGCGCCGCCCACGTACCGGCCGGCGAGGACGACCCGGGCGGAAGCGGGCAGGCCGCAGTCGTCGCGAGCCGGGCGGGCACGGTGCTGCGCAGCTCGTTGCCCCGCAGGCAGTTGCCCCGTCCCCGCGTGGCGGTGGGGAACGTCCAGCCGACGTCGACGCCGTTGCCGGTGAACGTGTTGTGCACGATCTGGTTGCCGACCGGCGCTATGTCGGCGGTCGCGGTGATCACCAGCCCGGCGTTGCGGTTGCCGGAGATGCGGTTGCGGACGAACCGGTTCTCGCTGCCGCCGTCGATGCCGGCGCCGATCCCCCACCCGCCGTCGGCCTGCTCCGGGGTGGCCGTCTGCTGGTTGGCGGCGATCAGATTGCCCGCGATGACGGAGCCCTTCTGCGGGAGCAGTTTCTCCTGGTGGTCGGAGTTGGTGGTGAGGCCGACCCGGTTGCCGACCAGGCGGTTGCCGACCACGTACATGTCCGCGCTGGCGTTGGTGCCTTCGTAACCGACGGCGTTGAGTTCGGCGACGTTGTCCCGCACCACGATGTTGCAGGGCCTGCACTGGCCGACATAGATCCCCGAGTCGGCGCCGCCCGACGCGTACGAGTGCTCGATAACGCCGTTCTGGGCGGAGAACGCGTAGATGCCGTACAGACCGTTGCGGGTCGCGGTCACGTGGGAGACCAGGAACGACTTCAGGAACGTGACGGGCTCGTCGCCGGTGTCGTAGCCGCCGCTGCCCCCCGGCAGGCCGGCGGCCGCCTTCGCCGAACCGGTGACCAGGACGCCGTTCTGCGTGTTGTTCTCCACGGTCAGGTTCTCCACGGCCACCCCGGGCGCCGAGACGACGACGCCGTTCGGCTGCCGCAACCGCCCGTCGATGACGACCTTGTCCCGGGACACACCGCGGAGAGTGATGCGCGCCGTGTCGATCTTCACCGACTCGCGGTACACGCCCGGCGCGACCAGCACCAGGTCACCGGACCGAGCCAAGGACACCGCATCCGAGATCGTCGGGGCATCGGCAGGTACTCGGATCGTCACCTGCGCACCGGCCGGACGCCGGCCGCTGCCCGATCCGCCATCGCCGCCGCAGCCTGCCACCAGTGTCAGCGTGCCCACTACCGCCGCCACCACGCGAAGGGTTAATCGAGGCATGATCCCAGTCTGGCATGACGCCCAATTCCACGCCAGAATCACGAAGTTGACCGGCATGCACGATTCGGGTGTGGCACTCTGCACCGCATGCGCCGAGCCGATCACCACCCGTCACGCCGCACGTTCCTCGATGTCACCGGCGCCCTGATGGCCGCCGGTCTGACCGCCGGGTGCACATCGGACTCCGCCCGCCCGGGCCGGCACGCTCCTACCCCAGGAGCCACGCCCATACCGGTTTCGGCGACGGGCCGCCACCAGGCAGGCATCACGCTCCCCCAGCCGGCCCAGCCCAACCTGCTCGCCGTGGTGGCCGACCTCGGTGCCACCGTGGCTCCCGGCCCGATACTGGCCGAACTCGGGCAGGCCATCCGCACGCTCACAGCGGGGACCGACAGGCGGCTGCTGGGCCTGCCGCCGGGCGACCTCACCGTGACCGTCGGTGTGGGCTCCCGGCTGGTGCGCACGGCCGGTGCCTCGCTGCCCGGCGCGGCCGACCTTCCGCGATTCTCCCGCGAGCGGATCGCCCCGCAAGCACGCGGCGGAGACCTGCTGATCCAAATCTGCGCCGGCGACCCGCTGCTCTTACCGGTCGTCGCCGCCGCGCTCCTGGACCAGGCCGGTGACCGCCTCCGCGAACGCTGGCGCCAGTCCGCACGCCGCGGTACGAACGTGTCCGTCGGCAACGGCCTTGCCGTGCCACGCAATCCGCTCGGTTTCATCGACGGCATCGTGGGCCCGCACACGGCCGCCGAACAACAACGCGACCTGTGGCTGGCGGGGCCCCCTGCGGTCGCCGGCGGCACCCTTGCCGTACTACGGCGTATGGAACTCGACCTGTCGCGGTTCGCCGCCCTGTCCGTGGCCGAACAGGAAGCGGTCTTCGGGCGGCGCCGGGCCAGCGGCGTCCCCCTCTCCGGCGGCGCCGCCGCCTCGGGCCCGGAACTCGGAGCCAAGACACCGGACGGGCGCTACCTCGTCCCCGCGGACGCCCACGTGCGCAGAGCACACGCCACCGCGGTCGGGGTCGGGCTCATGCTCCGCCGCTCCTACAGCACCGACGAGCCCGCCCCCGGCCTGCTCTTCATCAGCTTCCAGAACGACCTGCGGACCTTCACCGCCACCCTCACCCACATGGAAACCTCCGACGCGCTGCTGCCCTTCACCACCACGACCGCCAGCGCGACGTTCCTGATCCTCCCCGGCTTCGACCGGCAACACCCGCTCGGCTCCCAGCTGTTCGGCTGAAACCCGCACGCGCTCGCCGTGGCGGGACATACCCGAGCGGTACGGCCGGTGGGAGACGGCATATGCCCTGTTCCGGCGTTGGCGGGGGCGCCCTGTCGGCGACGGCGGGAGGTGCTGTTCATTGGTTGCCGTGGTTCCTGCCTTCGGCCCAGGGGGTGTGATGTCCGCACGCGTACTGCCCCAGACGGAGATCTTGGTGGTCGGCGGGGGGCCCGCGGGTTCCACGTCAGCGGCATTGCTGGCCGCGCAGGGCTTCGAGGTGACCCTGCTGGAACGCGACTGCTTCCCCCGCTACCACATTGGGGAGTCGCTGCTTCCGTCGCTACTGCCGATCCTGGACCTCCTCGGGGCCCGGGAAGCGGTGGAGGAGCAGGGCTTCGTGCACAAGTCGGGGGCGTACTACGACTGGGGCGGTCAGCAGTGGTCGCTGCGATTCGGACGACTGGACCAGGCCGGCTACAGCTTCCAGGTCGTCCGCTCCGCCTTCGACCAGGTCCTCCTGCAGCATGCCCGCAGCCGGGGTGTGCAGGTCTGGGAAGGAACCACGGTGCGCGGCATCTCGTTCGAGCAGGGACGCGCGGCGCGGGCGGGATTCGTCTCCGGCGACGGCGGGTCGGGGACGATCTCATTCCGCCACCTGGTGGACTGTTCCGGGCGAGCGGGGCTGCTGGCTTCCCGGCAGTTGCGTACCAGGCGCTTCCATGACGTCTTCCGCAACGTAGCCACCTGGGGATACTGGCGCCGGGCCGCGCGGGTTCAGCAGGCGCCCGAGGGAGCGATCTGCATCTTCTCGCTGCCCGACCACGGCTGGTTCTGGGCTATTCCGCTGCACGACCAGACCGTGAGCGTGGGCCTGGTCACCGACAAACGCTCCTTCGCCGCCGCCCGCCGCGAGTTGGGGAGCGTCGAGGCGGTCTATGCCGCATGCCTCGGTGACGCACCTGCTCTGGCCCGTATGCTCGGCGACGCCGAACGCGTCGGTGGGTTGAGGACGGAGAGCGACTACTCCTACGTCGCCGACCGGTTCTGCGGGCCGGGCTACTACCTCGCCGGTGATGCCGCCTGCTTCCTGGACCCGCTGCTGTCCACCGGTGTGCACCTGGCCATGTACAGCGGTCTGCTGGCCGCCGCGTCCATCGCCGCCGTCCACCGCGGCGAGGTCGACGAGGGCGACGCCCGCGCCTTCTACCAGACCGCCTACCAGCACGCCTACGAACGTCTGCTCATCCTCGTCGGCGCCTTCTACGACATCCACCACGGCCGCGACGCCTACTTCCGGCACGCCCAGCAGCTCAGCCACCGCGACCAGCAAGGCCTGCGCCTGCACGAATCGTTCTTGCACATCATCAGCGGCATCGAAGACCTCCACGACGCACAACACAGCCCCGTCGACGTCCTCTTCGACCGCCTGCAGACGCCTCTGCACGGCCGGCCACCGACTGGCTTGGGCGGACACGGCACCAGCCTCATGACCCCCTGGCCCACCACACCCACCCACGCCGCCGCAGGTCACTACCTGACCCTCGAACCCCACCTCGGCCTCCGCCGCGCACCGTGATGCCTGCGGACCGCAGCGCTGAAGAGGGCCATGCCGCTCCACTGGGTTGTATGCCGCGGGGAGGGGGCGTCTGGGTGGGACGCGGCGGAGGCCGGCTCTCCGGAGTGTGGCGCGTACCCGGTCGGCTTGAGGCGGCCTTGAAAACCTCGCCCACCAAGGGGAGGGTCATTCAAACGAACAGTCGAAGCAAGGGAGTCGAACGATGGAAACGCGAGACCCCGGCGCGCCCTGGGGCACCACCCGCATGGCACCGTACGCCGAGACCGGCTCGTTTGCCCTGCGCACCCCGGTGATCGACCCCGCAACCCAGATCGCCGTCGTCATCGACGAGCACGGCCGCACGGTCGAACTCCACAACCACCAGACCAGCAGCAACACCTCGAACTCCACGAGTACCAGCAGCTCCGACAGCTACGACTCCGACGACTCCACGGACTCCGACCACGACTGATGATCACGGGACCGAGCGGGTCGGTGCTGGTATTGACCAACCCACACGACGTGACCACCGACGTGGTCCTGCGGATCCTCGCGGAACGCCAGGTCCCGGTAGTCCGTCTCGACCCCGGCACAGAGCTGCATACGGGTGCCGCGCTTACCGCCACGTACCGCACGGGCGATCAGGGCGGCACCTTGCGCACGCCGAGCCGCAAAGTCGACCTCACCGAAGTGCGCTCCGTCTGGACGCGCCGTCCCTCCCCCTTCGACGGCCCGCCGGAACTGGACGGACAGGAACGCCGGTTCGCGGCCTCGCAATCCCTGTGGGGTGTCGGCGGCATCCTGGCGTCGCTCTCCGGAGCCCATTACGTCAACCACCCGTGGAGCAACCGGGCGGCGGAGTACAAACCTGCCCAGCTCGCCGCCGCACAGCGCTGCGGCCTCTCGGTTCCCAGCACGCTGATCACCAACGACCCGGACCAGGCACGGGAGTTCGCTGCTCACCAGACCGGAGGGGTGGTTTACAAGCCCTTGTGGAACACCCGCTATACGGTTGACGGCCAAGCACAGCAGGTGTGGGTGCGGGAGGTGCGCCCGCACGAGATCACCGCCGCCGTGGCCGTCTGCCCGCACCTGTTCCAGGCCAAGGTGGAGAAGGCGTTCGACGTACGTCTCACGGCTGTGGGCAACCGGCTGTTCGCGGTCCGGATCGACAGTCCCGATCTCGACTGGCGGCAGCGGCAATCCCTGATGGAGTGCACGCCGATCGCCGTCCCCGACCGGGTCGCGCTCTCGGTGTCCGCCTACCTCACCATGTCCCGACTCACCTTCGGCGCGTTCGACTTCGCCGTGACGCCTACCGGCGACTGGTACTTCCTCGAGTGCAACCCCAACGGCCAGTGGGCATGGCAACCCGACTCGATCACCGAGTCGATCGCCCATGCCATCGCCGACGAACTCCAAAAGGGCCCGGAAGCGTGAGCCGGTCCGCGGGACTCCGGGCCGGCACGGTGTGCGCCACGCATCAGTCCGCGCGGCCCGTCGCGGCCACCGTCACGCCCAGGCCGATCATGGCGAAGCCGCCCGCCCCGCCGATCATCGACAGGCGCCGGTCCGAGCGGGCGAACCAGGCACGGGCCGCTGAGGCACCCAGGCCCCACAGCGTGTCCGTGATCAGGCCGATCGTGACCGGGACCAGGCCCAACAGCATCATCTGGAGGGGGACATGGCCCGCCGAGTGGTCCACGAACTGCGGCAGCACGGCGGCGAAGAAGACAATGCCCTTCGGGTTGGTGACGCCCACGAAAATCCCGTCCAGGACCGTGCGCAGATCGCCATGCCGCTCCCCCGCCGGGGCCGCCATGTCCGCCGCGCGCATGTCTTTGCGGCGCCGGAACGCCTGCATGCCCAGGTAGACGAGGTACGCCGCACCGGCGAGCTTCACGCCCATGAACACTGCCGCCGAGCTCTCCACCAGCGCGCCGAGGCCCCACGCGACAGCGATCACCAGGACGTACGAACCGACCAAGTTGCCGGCGACCGTCGCCAGCGCCGTGCGCCGGCCGTGGGCGAGAGCCCTACCGATCACGAACAGCACACTCGGCCCCGGAATGACGATCACCAGCAGCGACATCGCCGCGAACGCGAGAATGCTCTCCGAGGACACCACGTGTCCGTCACCTCCTGAGCTGCGTATTTAGGGGCCATCCAAACAGATGGCGCACCGTCCGCTCCAGGCTCATCCACATGCCGATATCAGGCGGGCCGGTATCCCTCCTACCGCCAGTCGAGGCGCCCGTCGACCACGCGCGGCGCGTGGTCGCCGTCTCCGAAGCTCCGACCCTCGCTGAGCGCGTCGGCGATCTTGGTCAGGTAGGCGGCGAACGTCTCCTCCCCCGGGTGCGGAAAATCGGCCTCGGCGTAGTTTCCGAGCAGCCCGTGCCCCTGGCCGGGGGTGCAGTCGACGAAGCTGCCGTAGAAGCCGTCCGGGTCGATGGTGGTGATCGGCAGGTACCGCTGCCCGGGCTCGTCGTCCAGGCGCTCGGCCGCGACCGGGCCCTCGAACCACGTGCCCAGGTTCTCCAGGGGGCCGAGGCCCTCACCATCGGGCAGGAAGTACCCGGTCGGCTCGGGAGCGTCGTGGGATGTGGGCCAGTCGAAATCCGAGGCTGGTCCGGTGCCGTTGCGCACCAGGTAGAAGGCCCGTACATCGGCCGGGACCGTCAAGTCGAGCTCCTGCTCCAGCGAGCGGAGCTCGTCCTCCGTCGCGGGCGCGGGCAGCCGCTGGAAGGTGCGGGGCGCATGCTCCTCCAACCACGTCTCGATCCGCGCCCAGGCGACGAGGGTCTGTTCAGCCCGTATCTGATCATCGGTCATAGCACGGACCTTAGCTGTGGGGTATGACACCGGCCGCCTGCCGCCGGTCGCTGGCCGCCGGTCGCCTGCCTCCTACCTCCTGCCGACTGCCGACTGCCGCTGGCAAGGCCTCACCGGACCACCCATCGAGTACGCCCGATACGCGCCCTACGGGGTGGCGGGCAGCACATGGTCGCCGGCCCGGTCGGTGCTCAGGCACAGCGAGCAGACCACCGCGTCGTGGGTGTGGCAGGCGGCCAGGTCCGGGCGCTCGAAGTCCTGCCGGCAGACATGGCAGGTGGCGAGGGTCGCGCTGGGGTTGCCGTCCGCGTCCAGCAGCGGTTCGTCGATTCCGTCATCGGTACGCCGCAGGTAGTAGCGGCCCTTGGTGGCCAGTGCCATCAGCGGTGTGAGGACGAAGGCGATCAGGGCCGCCGCGACCGGCGAGTACGGCTGGAGGAAGTCGCCCAGGACATGGAAGTACATCGCGATGGACAGTCCGGAGGCGGCAGTGAAGGCCACCACGCCCACGGGGTTGACGGCATACAGCATGCCCCGGCGGAACTCGGGGGCGTGTGGGGACAGCTTCAGCAGGTACTTGTTGACGATGATGTCGGTGGCGACGGTGACGACCCAGGAGATGGCGCAGTTGGAGTAGAAGCCCAGGATGGCGTTGAGGAAGCTGAACATGTCCGCCTCCATCAGGACCAGGGCGAACGCCAAGTTGGCCAGGACGAAGACCATCCGGCCGGGGTAGCGCTTGGTGACCCGGGTGAAGGAGTTGGTCCATGCCAGCGAACCGGAGTAGGCGTTCGTCACGTTGATCTTGATCTGGCTGATCACGACGAGGATCACGGCCAGCGGCACCACCAGCCACGAGGGCAGCATCGCGGCGAAGGCTCCGGTGAACTGCTGGATGGGCTCGGTGGCCGCGGCCGGGCCCACCTCCGCGAGGACGTAGACGGCGAGGAAGAGCCCGATGGCCTGCTTCAGCGCGCCCAGCACCACCCACCCGGGGCCGGCCATCACCACGGCCGTCCACCAACTGCGCTTGTTCGCCTCGGTCTTGGGCGGCATGAAGCGCAGGTAGTCGATCTGCTCACCGATCTGCGCGATCAGCGACAGGCAGACGCCCGCGCCCAGCAGCACCGATGCGGTGTTGACGCCGCTGCGACCGTCGGAGCCCGCGTACGACACGAAGCGCTGTACCGTTCCCGGGTCGGTGGCGACCAGATAGAGCAGCGGGCCCGCCATCAGCAGCAGCCAGATCGGGGTCGTCCAGACCTGGAGCTTGCTGAGCGCCTTCATCCCGTAGATGACCAGCGGGATCACCATGAAGGTGGAGACCAAGTAGCCCAGCCACAGCGGCAGCCCGAAGCCCAGCTTCAGCCCCTGCGCCATGATCGAGCCTTCGAGCGCGAAGAAGATGAAGGTGAAGCTGGCGAAGATGACGCTGGTGAGCACCGAGCCGTAGTACCCGAAGCCGGAGCCGCGGGTGATCAGGTCCAGGTCGATGTTGTACCGCGCCCCGTAGTAGGCGAGCGGAAAGCCGGTGACGAAGATGACCACGGCAGCGACGAGGATCGCGGCCAGCGCGTTCCCGGTGCCGTGGGTGAGGCCGATCCCCGCGCCTATGGAGAAGTCGGCCATATAGGCGATGCCGCCCAGCGCGGTGGTCGCCACCACCATCGGGGTCCAATGGCGGTAACTGCGGGGCGCGAACCGGAGGGTGTAGTCCTCCAGGGTCTCCGACACCGCCTGCCCGCGCTCCGGTTCTGCCGCGACAGCCGGTTTCGCATCAGCCTGGGTCATGCCGCGCCTCCTGGGGTGCCGTGGGAACTGCGACGTGCTGTGTCGCTCACGGCCGGACGTTAGGAAGCGCGTGTTACCGCGGCGTACTTCCCGGGTGAACCGGCTGTTTCCGAATGCCCGGCGGCCGCCGTCGTACGGGTTCTTCTGCCGGGCCTGTTACGACGTCACCGAGGCGCTGTAGATCGAGAGGGCTGCGATCCCGACCACGCAAGCAACGATCGCCCAGTAGCCGAAGCCCCTCCCGCTCACCCTCCTGCCCCCTCTTCTGCCCTTTCGCGCGGCGGAGTTGGTCGCTTGACGAGGAGCCGCGGGTCTGGATGCGGTCGGCGTGGGGCCGGCGGCCGTTTCGGCGAGCAGGCGGCGGCAGGTCGCCGCCAGCTGGACGGTTTCGGTGGAGAGCGACACCACGGCCTCGGATCGCGCCGGCGCGGTGGTACCACCGTCGAGGATGCGTCCCGCACGGATGAGGATCTCGTCCCTGCCGCCAGCCGGCGCGAGACTGATCCAGCGCTGTACGTGCTCGCCCCGGATGACCACTCCCCCAGACCGCTCGCGGTAGACGGTGTGTTCCCGCCAGAGTGTCTGCGCCAACGCCTGTGCGGTTTCTCGCAGTTGGACGCTCACGATCTCCCCCTACGCCACTTGCCGAATCGAACAAGCATCGCACTGTAGCGGTAGGTCACAGCTCTGGGCCATTCCATCGGAAGCCGTCCGAGCTCCGGGACGAGCATGAGGGGAGGCATGCCCACCGGGTGCGCCGCTGACCGTGGCCCGGGGCGGGCCCGGCTTTTGCGCGGCCGGGCCCGGCCCCCCCAAGAAGTACCCCGGCAGGGGGCCGCCCCCCGGGGGGCCGCAGGGGCAGAATAAACAAAAACAGCCCCCCACGCC